>JBEBAG010000289.1:0-15171 GCA_041159065.1 Verrucomicrobiota bacterium
CGCGGGCGAGGCGCTTTGGGCGTTGTGGCTCCAGAGTTTCTCGAGGGCCGGGAGGATTTGGGGCCATTCCACCCCCGGGCAATCCTCCGGAACCGGCGCTGGGGAGGAGTCAGCGCGGCGAATGGCGCGGGCGAGCCCGGGATCGGAGACCATGCCGCGTCCGAGCATAAGGTCCTGGCAGCCCGAAATCGCGCGGCACCGGAGGGCGTCCTCTACGGTCCAGATGTCCCCGTTGGCGATGATGCGCAGGCGGACGGCCTCCCGGATGTCTCGGATGCGGTGCCAGTGGGCGGGGGGCTGGTATCCTTGGGCCTTGGTGCGGGCGTGGACGACGAGCTCCGAGGCCCCGCCGGCTTCGATGGCCTTGGCGCATTCGATGGCGCGCGAGTCGTCGCAAACCCCGAGGCGCATCTTGGCGGAAACAGTCAGGGAATCGGGGACGGCTTTGCGGACGGCCCGGACGATCGATTCGAGCAGGCGCGGTGTGTCGAGCAGCGCGGCTCCGCCGCCGTGCCGGTTGACGGTGTTTGCGGGGCATCCGAAGTTGAGGTCGATCCCTTGCGGGCCGAGGGCCGCGAGGCGTGCGGCGTTTCGCGCCATGGAGGCGGGGTCGGAGCCCAAGATTTGGGCGCGGATGGGAGTGCCACAGGGGGTGTGTGAGCCGGCGGCCAGTTCGGGCAGCAGGCGGAGAAAGGTTCGGTTGGGGAGGAGGGTGCCGGTGACCCGGATGAACTCGGAGACGCACCAGTCGACTCCGCCGAAACGGGTGAGGAGATCGCGCAGGGTGGAATCGAGGAGGCCCTCCATAGGGGCGAGGATGAGCGCCATGACAAGGTTCCAATCAGGGCAGAAAGCAGGCGGCTTGTGGAGTCTGGGAGTGCCGGAGGGCGCATCCCCAAGAAAGGGGGGAGGAGATCCTCGGATCGCCTGCTAAGAATCGTGTGCACCTCGGGTGTACTCCGTGGGTCCCTCCCCCTTTTTCTTACCATGTCTTTTCCCCGCCTCTCCCCTCGCTTTTCCCCGATTGCCCTGCTCGCGCTCCCTCTGCTCGGGCCCCTCGGCTCCCCGAGTGCGCGGGCGCAGTCTGCTCCGATCGATTTCGTGCACCAAATCGCGCCGATTTTGAAAGAGCACTGCGGCGGATGCCATCTGGGGGACAAGAAAAAGGGGGCGTTTTCCATGAACAACGCCGCGTCCCTGCAGGCGGGAAGCGAGAACGGAAAAGTGGTGGACGCGGAACATTTGGACAAAAGCCGCCTTTTGGAGGTGCTTTTCTCCAAGGATCCGGACGTGGTGATGCCGCCCAAGGACAAGGATAAGGAGGGGCGGCGGCCCACGGCGGAACAGCTGGAGTTGCTGAAGCGGTGGATTTTGTCCGGCGCGGCGTGGGAAGAGGGGTTTAGTTTTCAGAAACCGGCGTACAACGCTCCGGTGAAGCATCGGCCTCCGGTTTTGCCGGCGGCGCGCAAGGGGATGGAGCATCCCTTGGATCGGCTGCTCGAGGCCTACAACCAGAAGCACGGCTTGCCGGAGTTGAAGGGGGTGGACGACGCGGCCTTTGCGCGCCGGGTCCATTTGGATTTGATCGGGCTGCTTCCCGAACCGGCCGCTTTGGAGGCCTTTTTGAAGGACGCAGATCCGGGGAAGCGTGCGCGGTTGGTGGAGGACCTGCTAGGACGTCGGGAGGAATACGCGGAGCACTGGCTGACTTTCTGGAACGACCTGCTGCGCAACGACTACGGGGGAACGGGCTTCATCACCGGGGGACGCAAGCAGGTGACGCAGTGGCTGCATGAAGCGTTGCGGACCAACAAGCCCTACGACCGGATGGTCCGTGAGATTGTCAATCCGGGCCCGGAGACCGCCGGTTTCGCGGAGGGGATCACGTGGCGCGGGACGGTGAGCGCGAGCCAGACCCGGGAGGTGCAGTATTCGCAGTCGGTTTCGCAGAGTTTCCTCGGGCTCAACATGAAGTGCGCTTCCTGTCATGACAGTTTCATTGACCGTTGGAAGCTGACGGACGCCTACGGGATCGCCGCGATTTACGCGGCGGGTCCGGTGGAAATTGCGCGGTGTGAAAAGCCCACGGGCAAGACGGCGGTTCCGGCCTGGCCCTTCCCGGAGATTGGGCAGATCGATCCGAAGGCGCCGCGGGAGGAGCGTTTGAAACAGCTCGCGGATTTGATGACCCATCCGGACAACGGATGGCTGGCTCGCACGATCGTGAACCGTCTGTGGGCGAGTCTGATGGGGCGTGGCTTGGTGCATCCGGTGGATGCGATGGGGACGGAGCCTTGGAGCGAGGAAATCCTGGACTATCTCGGGTGGCACCTTGCGCAGAACGGCTACAACCTGAAGGAGACGCTGCGCTTGATCACCACGTCGCGCGCCTATCAGGCCGAGGCGGTGCACCGGGTGAAGGACGATCAGACGGGTGCGTTCGTTTTCCGTGGCCCGCGGGCCAAGCGGATGACGGCGGAGCAGTTCGTGGACACCCTGTGGCAGCTGACGGGGGCGGCTCCGAAGACGTGGGACGCGCCCGTGCGCCGTGGGGAGCCGGGTCCGGAGGAGTTGACGGGTAAGGCGCTCCGCTCCAATTGGGTGCGCGTCTCGGTGCAGGATGCGGGGGCTGCGGTGGCGGAGGCGAGGAGGGCGAAGCCCGTCGCGTTGCGGAAGCGTTTTGTGGTGGAAGGCAAACCTGCGGGACTTTACGGGGTGGCCGTGGGGCAGGGTGGGGCGTTGCGGATTTTCCTGAACGGGGCGGAGCAGAAGGGTGGGGCGCTGCGTACGTTTGGGAATGAGAGCGAGATTCGTCTCGGGGGCGGGGTAAAGACGGGCGAGAACACGTTGGTCTTGGTGGGAGTGCCGCAGGGGAAGGAAGGGGAGGTGCTGGCTCGTTTTGAGGCGGAGATTCCGCTGGCGGGTGGGGCCAAGATGGCATTGGGGACCGGCGAGGGATGGGAGGTTGCTTTCGGTGTGGCGGACGAGTTGCTGCGTTCTGGCAAGGTGGCCCTGGCCGCCGATGCATCGAAGGATTCGAAGGAGGCTCTGGAGTGGACGGGAGGGGTGGCGGTCGTGGAGGAGCCGAAAGCCGCGGTGGTGGACTCCGCGCGGTTTTTGCGGGATCTGGTGTGGGCGAACCGGGCGCAGCCCGCGGCGCGCGCCTCGCTTTTGAAGTCGGACCTGTTGATGCGGACGCTGGGACGCCCCAACCGGGATCAGATTGTGACGAGCCGCCCCCAGGATTTGAGCACGCTGGAGGCGTTGGATCTGTCTGCGGGCCAAAAGTTGAGCGAGATCCTCGGGGCTGGGGCGCGCCGGATGGGGAGTGTGGAGCCTGGGAGGTTGGTGGACGGTTTGTACGCGCAGGCCCTGTCGCGCAAACCGACGGAGGCGGAACGCGCGGCGGCCTTGGAGTTGCTCGGGGAGAAGCCGGGGGCGCAAGCGGTGGAGGATCTGATGTGGGCTCTGGTGGTGCTGCCGGAGTTCCAGTTGGTGCGCTAGGGCGATTGGCCCCACGGAATTTGGAAATCGAAAGATCAGCGAGAGAATCAAACCTTTAATGGAAAGCCTTATGAACCCCCTGCCTCTGGATCCTGAAAACACGCGGCGCGACTTTTTGAAGAAGCTCTCCGCCGCATCGCTTGCCGCCATGATGACTTCGGCGCCGCGTGCGCTGGCCTCTGCGGAGGCGGTGGTCCATCCCAAGGCCACTGCGGACGCGTGCATTCTCATCTGGCTGGCGGGCGGCATGGCGGCGCCGGAGACCTTTGATCCCAAGCGGTATCTGCCCTACGAGAAGGGGCGTTCGCTCAAGGACGTGCTGTCCACCTTCCCCGCCATCGACACGGCGGTGGACAAGATCAAGATTTGCCAGGGTTTGGAAAACATCGCCCAGGTGATGGACCGGGCGACGTTGATCCGCTCGGCGTTCCAGCCGGATCTGGGGAGCATTCTGCATTCGCGCCACCAGTACCACTGGCACACGGGGTACGTGCCTCCGCAGACCGTGGCGTGTCCTCATTTGGGGGCGTGGATGTCCCGGGTCCTCGGGCCGCGCAATCCGGTGATGCCCGCTTTCATCAATATCGGACAACGGATTGAAGGCATCGGGGAATCCGAGGAGATCAAGGCATTCACCACGGCCGGGTTCTTTGGAACGGAATACGGCCCGATGAACCTGCCTTATCCGGAGGAAGCCGCCCGCTCGGTGCGGCCGCCCGAGGGGATGGATGGAGGTCGTTTTACCAACCGGTACAAGCTGTACCGGAAGCTGGTGGATCAGAGCCCGAACCGGGAATTTCTGAGCGACTACCAGAGGGAGTCGATGCTGCGTTCGTACGAGAATGCCTATCGTCTGTTGAGTTCGAAGGAGAAGGACGCGTTTGATTTGAGTTTGGAGTCGAAGGAAAGCACGGCGAAGTACGACACGGGTCGCTTCGGCCGGGGCTGTCTGCTGGCGCGGCGGTTGGTGGAAAACGGAGCGCGTTTTGTGGAAGTGACCACGGAGTACGTTCCTTTCCTCCACTGGGATACCCATGGAAGCGGACACGAGACGGTGGATCGGATGCACAAGGAGATCGATCTGCCCATCGCGACCCTGATCCGGGATCTGGAGGCGCGCGGACTTCTGGACCGGACCTTGGTGATCGTGGCGAGCGAGTTCAGCCGGGATGCCATGGTGGAGGGCACGGTTGGGTCCACGGCCGGGGACCAAGCGGCGCACAAGGGCGACATCATGGAGGATCCCAAGCACTACGGTTTGCACCGTCACTTCACGGGGGGAACCTCCGTCGTGATGTTCGGGGGCGGAGTGAAAAAGGGTTTCCTCTACGGAGCCACCGCACCAGAGCGCCCCTGCTTGGCCATCGAAAATCCGGTGAGCGTGAGCGACCTGCACGCCACGATCTTTACCGCGATGGGAATCAGTCCGAAGACCGTTTTCGAAATCGAGAACCGTCCCTTCTACGCCACCAACGACGGCAAGGGCGTCGCCGTGCGCGAGATTTTCGCCTAGCGGCAGCGGACGGTGATCATGTCTTGGAAGACGGTGTCCCGGATCCAGCGGATGGTGTGGGGATGCGCCGTGGGGAAAAAGTTGTCGACGATCCCCACGTAGCGAACGCCTTCCACGTGATCGAACCCCACGCCCAACACCTCGTGTCCCCACGAGAGTTGCGGCTTGTGGGGCAGGCGGACGATGCAGGAGAGAAGCACGGGGCGGCGCTGGCGGATGCTCTCTTGCAGGAGGGAGGGGTTGAAGGGGAGGGACTCGATTTCGGCTGAGACGCCGTGTTGGGAGGCGTCTTTGCGCAGGGCCTCGGCGAGTTGCTCGGGGTCTGCCCCGCTGAGGGGCATCGCGTTGTCGGTGTAGCCGGAGTCGTCCGGGAAGGTGACCATCTCCAGGTGCTGGCGTAGCCGGAGGGTGGCCGATTGGAGGGCCTCGGGAGCGGCCTTTGGCGCTTTGGGCTCCATGGTCGGGAGCCATTGGGCAAAGCCCTGGAGCGCCCAAAAGCCGACCAGCGAGGCTCCCGCCGTAGGAACGCATCCGGAAGCCACGGGAGGCGCGCTGGAGCCTTTGCTGGGGGGAGTGGGGAATTGCTGGAGGTTGGGGACGGCGGCGATCCAAGCGCCGTTTCGGGGCGTGGGCGGGGAGGGGAAATCGAAGGCGAATTCGTGCAGTGTGAGCGGTTCGTCGGTTTCAAGCAGCAGGTGGCCGCAGGCGCCGGATTGGGTCTCGCGGAGGGCGAGGTGCCATACCGGAGGGAGTTCAGTGGGAAAGAGTTGCCCCGGTTTCTGGCTGACGAGTTGCGGCGGGGCGATTTCGACCGGGGTGTCGAGAAGGAGCGCGCAGAGCTTTCGGGCGCGGTGGAGTACGGATTCGGTGGTTGTGGCGGCGGGGGGCGGGGTGGGATGGGATTGGGGGACTTGGGCTTGGAGCGGCGTGAGGCAGATGCCGCCGATGAGTGCGAGAAGAAGGGGGAGAGAGGGGAGGGAGCGCAGGGGAGGCATCGGAGTGGGAAGGAACGGAAGGGCTTGAGGGTGCGAGGGGGGCTGGCGGATCGCGTTGGGCGGCGATCAGCTAATCAGCAGGAGGCGAGGCGGGCTCCCGGGGGCTTGGAATGGGGCACGGTGGATGCACGGCGGGACGGGGCTTCCGGGGTAGTCGGTGGCGATCCTCCAGAGGTTGCCCAATCCGAAGGAGAAGGGGCGGCTTCCGGGGCGAGGCGCGTAGTGGAGATCGAAACAGTTTTCCTGCAGGAATTCGGAAAACGCCGCGTCGTCTTCGCCTCCGAATTGCGCGAGAAGCTGGTCGCGGGTTTCGGGCAGGTCGATGCGGCGCAGGGCGTCCTCGTTGCGGAGGGCCTCGGTGCTGGGGTCGGTATAGCTGCAGAGGAAGGTGTCGGCCTCGAAGGGGGCGCTGTCGGCGTGGAAGGAGTAGACGTCGGTGGGAATGGGCTGGGGTTCCGAATCGCGGGGATAGGCGTGGATGGCGTCGAGCGAGGGGGAGAGTCCGGCTGCGCGGAGGCGTTCGAAATCGGCGAGGAGCGCTTCGACGCCGGTCATGGCTTCCGGGCTCCCGGGCAGGGAACGCAGGAGTCCGGCATCGAGGGGAACGACTCCCTCGCCGGGGGGAAGGAGCGCGGCGATTTCGGCGAAGTTTCCGCAGAGGGTCCGCCTCCAGCAGAGGGCGTTGACGCCGGATTGGAAAGGCGTGGAGAGCAGTGCGTCGAAGCTATCCACGAACCGCACGCGCGCGTAGTCGGAAGGGGGCGGGGGCAAGGGGGGGGGAAGCAAAGAGAGGGTGAGGAGGCGGAGGGAATCTGCCTCGGAGGGATCTCTCGGAGGGGGGCTACTTGGTTCCCAACCAGCGCACCGCGTTTTCCATGACCCGGAGCGGTTGGGGCTGTTTAAAGACGGGGTAGGTCTCGTGCCCCGGTCGGAAGTAAAAGACGCGCCCCTTCCCGACTTTCCAGACGCACCCGCTGCGGAAGGACTCGCCGCGGTCCCAGCGCTCCTCAAACACCACTTCGTCCGGGGGCGGGACATGGAAGGGTTCGTCGTACATCTCGGTCTGGGGAATGTCCCAAGAGGGGGGGAGTCCTGCGGCGAGGGGATGCTGGGGAAGCAGGGTGGTGACGTGGGAGGGGGCGCCGTCTGCGCGCCAGCCCGGGAAGACGCATTGCGGCAGGGTGAGGAGCCAGGTGTTGCCCGGGCCGGTCTTGGCGAGCGAGGGGGTGAGGGGGGTGTCCCGCTTGACGCCCTTATAGATGGGGTGCGTGTTGGCGTAGGTCCACTGGGCGGAGGCGCGTTCGCCCTCCGGGATTTGGGAGAGAGCGTCTGCCTTGGCTCGCTCCTGCATGAGTTTCACGAAAGGCTTGGCCCAGTGCGCGGAATGGATGGCCACAAGGGCGAGCTTGCCCTCCAGAACGCGTTGCACCACGGCGTCGGAGCGGTCCTCCTGCTGGTCGAGGGCGCGCCGATGACACCAGAAAAGGAGGACGTCGGTGGACTGGAGGGTGGCGTCGCTCAGACCCTGTTCGGGATCCTCCAGGCGGGCGGTTTGGACGATGATCCCGGGAAGCGTGCGGAGGTGCGCGGCGATGGTCTCGCCCAGAAAGGACTCGCCATAGGCCTGCTTTTGTTGGGGTTGTTGTTCGTCCCAGACGAGGACGCGCACGGGGGCGGCGTTGGCTGGGTTGGCGTTTTGGGCGAGGGAGGTTGAGGAGAGGCCTGTTAGAGCGAGGCCAAGCAGGGGGAGAAAGCGAAAGCGGGCGGCAAACATGGGGAATGGGACGCGTCAGGAGGGGGGCTTCGGTGGGGATTTCCGGGGGAATCGGGGATTCTCCGGGGGGAGGTTCCTCTAGGTGTGGAGGCTCGACATGATGCGCTGCTTGACGATGGTGCGCACCTTGGCGTCGAAGGCGGGGTGTTTGGTGCGCAGGAGGTCAAAGTCCTCTTTGCCGAGGCGGTGGACGTCGCAGTATTCCGTGGCCCGGATGCTGGCGTTGCGGCGTTCGCCCGAGACGAGAGCCATTTCCCCGAAGGGAGCGCCGGCTCCGAGTTTGGCGACGCGCTGGCCATTGACGAGCACCTCCGCGGTGCCGCTCGCGAGAAAGTACATGCAGTCGCCGACTTCATCCTGGCGGATGATAAAGTCGCCCGGGAGGAAGACTTGCGTGTCGAGCATCCGCGCGATTTCGCGCAGGAAGGACTCGGGTTCGGCCTCGAAGAATTCGACCTTTTTGAGGTTCTCGTGGTCGCGTTGTTTGGCCTTGATGTTTCCCAAGAGCGCTCGCGCGCAGGCATCTGCGAAGGGGGTGTCGTTGATCGTGGCTTTCAGTTCGCGCAGGGAGATGTCCTTGCGGAGGTGATCGTGCAGGGATTTGAACAGGGCGCGGTCGGCCTCGGGGTCGTGGAAGGGTTTTCCTGGGGAGCTGAGGGAGCTGAGTCCCCGCGTTGGGATGAGGACTGAGACGGGGCCGGTGGAGAGGTTGATTTTTTCGGCGATCCGCTCGCCGATGATTGCCGCCTCGGCGGCGCTGGTCCGCATGACGCGTTCCTTGTTGGAGAGTTTGTGGAAGGTGCGGCCGCGCTGTTTGGACGTGTCGGCGGGATCGTCCTTGGGGTGGAGCAGGTCGGTGCACCCGGGAACGATGACCGCCGGGACGCCGTACACGGCCGCCGCTTCGAGGCGGCGGGGTCCTGCGGACTGGGTGCCGCCGCCGACCTCCTCGGCCCATTCTTGCAGGCTCATATCCAAGACGCCTGCAGCGAGATTGCTCTCGAGAATGGATTCCAAACTCTGGCCGCCCGCCCCATTGGAGGGAATGCGGAGGACCTCGTAGCCCGCGCCCTCGATGATGGAAATGGCCCGCTCCTGGCCGAGGCTGCAGTGGGGGGACGCACTGGCAAGGACCAGCGGCTTTTCGCCGAGTTGCATGTTGGCCGCAAATTCTGTGATGCCGCAGATGGCCCCTGCCGCCTGGGTGAGGATGGGGCGCAGGAGGCGGTTGAGGCCGCACACGTCGGCGACGCTCGGGAAGAGGATGATGTCCTTGAACCCGACAAAGCGGGAGGTGTCGCGGTTGGGGAGGGAGGACACCATGACCTTGGGAAAGCCGAGCGGCAGGGCGCGCATGGCGGCGGTGGCGATGGTGGTGCCGCATTCGCCCCCGACGGAGATGACGCCCTGGATGCGTTCGGTGGCGACCAATTCGTGCAGGGCACGCGGAGCGATTTCGAGCATCGCGGCCACGGCGGAGGAGCGGTCGGGAAAGGCTTCGGGGAGGGGAACGCCGGCGAGTTCCGCGACACTTTCCCGGGAGAGGTCGGGGATGAGCCGGGGGGGGGCCCCGGTGCCGACATCGATGAGGAGGCTCTGGTGGCCGAGTTGTTGGATGCAGTCGGCGACGAACTGGTGTTCGGCCGCTTTGGTGTCCAGGGTACCGAGGACGGCGATGGTGGCCATGGCAAGAGGAGCGTGCGGGAGGGTTCGGAGTCGGAAGCGGCAGGGGGAAGCCCCCGGGTGCGTGTCAAAGTTTATCGGAAATTCGGTGGGTTGAAACAAATGAGTTCGTGGAACTGAAGCACCCGGAGCGGGTGGCGCCCCGGAGGCTTCCCCCGCGGGCGGGTGGTGGTCTAGATTCGGCGTGTTTGTGAGTTTTGGCGTTCTGTTTTTCTCGTGTCTCGTTCCCCCATCCCCCCCAGACGTCCGCGCATGAGCGCCCGCGCCGAGCCTTCGCGCTCGAGGCGGCGCTGGTGGAAGCTGGGCTTCTTCCTGGCCCTCTGGGGGATGCTGTTTGCCGGGGTGTTCGGCGGGGTGTATTCTTTCTGGGCCTCGCGCTTTGACATGGCCGATGTGCAGCAAATCCGGGAGCGCTCAACGGTGTTCGACCGGGATGGAAAACCGTACGGCCGGTTGCAGGGGGAGAATCGGCTCGTGGTTTCGCGCCGGCAGGTTGCTCCGTTTTTCATCAAGGCGCTCCTGGCCCGGGAGGACTCCCGTTTTTACAGCCACTCGGGGGTGGACCCGGTGGGCATCCTGAGGGCGGTGGTCCGGAACGTGGTGTCCCGCTCGGCGGCGCAGGGCGCGAGCACCCTCACGCAGCAGCTGGCGCGCAATTCCTTTCCATTGGGGGGGAAGAATTTGCACCGCAAGATTTTGGAGGCGTTTGTCTCGTTTCGGATCGAGAAACACTACAAAAAGGACGAGATCCTCGAGCACTACATGAACCGGATCTACTTCGGCACCGGTGTGTTTGGGATCGAGACCGCCAGTCAGGCCTATTTCAACAAGCCGGCGGCGAAACTGACCCTGGGAGAGGCCGCGATGCTCTCGGGGATTATCCGGGGCCCCTCGCGGTTTTCCCCGGTGACCAATTTCGAGGGGGCCCTGAGGGAGCGCGACACCGTGCTGGAGCGCATGGTCAAGCTCGGCAGCATCAGCCCCGCCGAGGCGGCCGCAGCCCGCGAGGAGACGATGGCGCTCAATCCCAAGCGACGCCTGACCGTGCAGGAGAACTACGCGATGGACATGGTGGTGCGGGAGTTGAGCAAGTTTGTGACGGATGATCAGCTGGCGGAGGGCGGGCTGCGCATTTACACCTCGCTGGATCCGCTCTTGCAGCAGACCGCGCAGGATGCGTTGAACAATCACCTCACCCGGATCGAGGCGAGGCCGGGGTACCATCATCCGAAAAAGGCCGACTTTACCAAGGAGGCGCGCGAGGCGGAGGTGGACCCAGCGTATCTGCAGGGGGCTGCCGTGGTGCTGGATAATCGGACGGGCGGGGTTCGGGCGGTGGTGGGGGGGCGGGAGTATGCGGACAGCCGCTACAACCGAGCGGTGCTTTCGCAGCGTCCGATCGGCTCGACCTTCAAATCCTTCGTGTACCTCGCGGCCTTCGGGAGGGGACTTTCCCCGACGGCGCAGATGAGTGACGGCCCGATCCAGCGCGGCGAGGTGCGCGGGGCCCCGCATTGGACTCCGGGCAATTCCGACGGGACGTTCAAGGGAATGATGCCGGTGGAGGAGGGGCTCATTCAGTCCCGCAACACCGTCACGGTTCGGGTGGGCGAAATGGCCGGGCTTTCCGAGGTGGCTCGGGTGGCGGAGGCGGTGGGCATCGAGAAAATGCCGCTGCGTCCCTCCGCGTATCTGGGGGCGTTTGAGTCGACGCTGCTGCAGTTGACGACCGCGTACACGGTTTTTCCCAACGCGGGGCGTCTGAGAAAACCCTATCTGATCGAACGCATTGAGGATGCGGGGGGGAATGTGCTCTACCGGGCGGCTGCGCCCTCGCGGGCGGTGCTCCATGCGGGGCCTTGCGGACAGTTGACGGGGGTGCTTTCGAAGGTGCTGGAGCGGGGCACGGGAGCGACGGCGCGCAGCGGTGGTTTCAAGAAGGTGGCTGCGGGGAAAACGGGTACGACGGACGACTACAAGGACGCGTGGTTTGTGGGGTTCACGAGCAGTCTGACGGCGGGGGTCTGGGTTGGATTTGACAAGCCGCAGCACACGGTTTCACAGGGGTATGGAGCCACCATGGCGCTTCCGGTGTGGGTGGAAATCCTGAACGCGGCTCCCGAGGCGCGGTATCCGGCTGGGGCGCTGCAGGCTTCCGATGGAAGCGCCGCGGCAGCTCCGGCTCCCGCGAAGGCCGTGCCGGTGGGGAAGGCGGGGACCGCGGAGAAGGGGGTGCCCGTGTTGAAGCCCTTTGATCCGTAGGGAGCGAAATTCTGCTTCGCAGCGAAGGGGCACACAGCGGAGGGTGAAGTCGTGAGCGCCATGGAGACCAACGAGACGCAGGAACAGCAGAGCCGGGAGCATCGCAAGAGCACGCGCGCGGCGGGGGTGGTGGGGGTGGCGGTGATGTGCAGTCGGGTGCTGGGCTTGGTTCGGGAACAATTGATGGGGCACTGTTTTGGAGCGGGGCGTTTGATGGATGTGTTCACCGTGGCGTTTCGGATTCCGAATCTGCTTCGGGACCTGTTTGCGGAGGGGGCTCTTTCGACGGCGTTTGTGACGGTATTCTCCAAGCAGGTGCAGAAGGAGGGGGACGCCTCCGCGTGGGCGTTGGCGAACAAGGTGGCCACGCTTGCAATCGTGGTGCTGAGTGCGGTGGTGCTGGCCGGAATCGTGGCGGCCCCATGGCTGGTGAACTTTCTGGCGGAGGGCTTTGTGGGGGAGAAGGCGGCGCTGACGATCCAGCTCACGCAGATCATGTTTCCCTTTATCCTTCTCGTTTCGCTGGCCGCGCTGGTGATGGGGCTTTTGAACGCGAAGGACGTTTTTGGTGCGCCGGCGATGGCATCCAGTTTCTTCAACCTCGGTTCCATTGCGGGCGGAATTGGCCTGGCTTGGTATCTGGACCCGGGGTTTGGGCCCAAAGCGCTGGTGGGGCTTTCTATCGGGACTTTGGTGGGTGGGGGGGCGCAGTTGGTCAGTCAGTTTCCGGCTTTGCGGCGGGTCGGCTACCGGTTTCGGCCCGATTTTCTGTGGAAGGACGAGGGGGTGCGCCAGGTGTTGCGTCTGATGGGGCCGGCGGTGATTGCGGCGAGCGCGGTGCAGGTGAATGTGATGGTCAACCAGAGCTTGGCCTCGAAGATCCCCGGGGATGGCGCGGTATCGTCGCTGAATTACGCGTTCCGTTTGATCCAGTTGCCCATTGGGGTGTTTGGCGTGGCGCTGGGGACGGTGACGCTTCCGCTGGTGGCCCGCTATGCGGCGGGGGGGGATTGGAAGGCGTTTGGGGGCGCCTTGGGACGCGGGATTCGCATGGGGGTGCTGCTGACAGTGCCTTCGACCCTTGGGTTGGTCTGCCTCGCGGAGCCGATCATTTCCGTGGTGTATGAGCGGGGGAAGTTCGATCACGAGGCGGTGCTGCGGACGGCTGCGGCGATTCGCTTTTACGCGATTGGTCTTTCGGCATACGCGGGGATCAAGGTGCTGGCGCCGGCGTTCTACGCGATGGACTGCCGCCGCACGCCGATGCTGGTGAGTTTTGCGGCGATGGGGGGGAATTACGTCCTGAGCTGGGTGTTCACGGTGTGGCTGGGGATGGGGCACCGCGGGTTGGCCTTGTCGACGGGGTGCGTGGCGCTTGCGAATTTCGTCGCGTTGTACGGGTTGATGCGTCGTCGGCTTGGGGGGCTGGAAACAGGGAAGCTGCTGGGGGTGCTTGGAAAGTTGGCGGTGGCGGGGGCGCTGCGGGTGGGGGTGTGCGAGTGGGGGGGGGAGTGGATTCAGGCTGCCGGAGCGCAGGCGGGTTTCTGGGGGCGTCTGGTGCGCCTTCTGGCGGTGATTGGGGGGGCGGCGGGCGTGTTTTTTGCCGCGGCGCATGGGCTCGGAATTGAGGAGATGCGGGACCTGGTGGGGGTGGCGAGGCGGCGACTCGGGCGGCTCGGGACCCGCTAAAAAACTTTCACGAAAGAGTTGCGCCCCCGCGGGGAACCATGTTTATTTTTCGTCCCCGCTTGCAAGCGGTCATGCACCCGTAGCTCAACTGGATAGAGCATCTGACTACGGATCAGAAGGTTTCAAGTTCGAATCTTGACGGGTGCACTTCTGTTACTCTGGGAAATGGGGGATTTTCCACCAAACGATGGTGGTCCATACTGATCGAAAATCAGACGTTTTCGTTGTGGAATTTGGCACAAATTGGCACAAGGCCGGTCCATGAAACTGGACGGCATTTCGGTGCGGTATGGTGCGGCTCGCGAGCGGTGGATTGTGGATATCCCCGCGGAACTAAGCGGCTCAAAGAAAAGGGAGAGGCGGAGCTTTAAGACTCAGAAGGAGGCGGAGGGGTTCAGGAAGGCGGAGGAGGTTAGGGTGGCGAATCAGGGCACGGGGGCAGCCCAGTTGAGTCGGATGGAACGGGACGTGGCGGCAAAGGTGTTGGCGCGCCTGCGAGAGGTGTTTCCTGAGCCTGTGGAGGTGTTGCTGATGAGAGCAGTGGATGAATTTATCGCTGCGAACAATGCAAGGGCGCGAAGCAAAACCCTCCTTGAGGGGTATAGAGCCTGGGAGACTTACGCCCTTGCTCGCACTCGCAACGGGAAGCCAACCTCGGACAAATACCAAACGCAGATCAGGACAACCCTGCCGAGGTTTAAAATCCTCCATGACAAGATGCTCTGTGACATCACGCCGGATGACATTGGGGCGGCAATTGAAGGGGTAAGCCCCCATGCGAAGAATGCGCTGCTGAGGGTTATTCGCGCGTGCTTCAACTATGCGAAGGATCGGGGCTGGCTCTCAGAAAATCCTGTCCGGCCCAAGCAGCATTTCGCTGGCACTGGGGTGCGTGAGCCATCCGTGCTGACCAGTGAGCAGGTGCGTCGCTTGCTGGCAAAGTGTGTGGAATTGGATCCAGAGATGCTTGGATTCTACTGCATCGCGCTCTTCGCGGGGGTCAGGCCCACTGATGAGATGACGGGCCTTCGCTGGGAACACGTCTTCGCTGATGGAGGCAAGACGATCTGGATTCCGAGCGCCATCGCCAAGACTCGACGCGAGCGTCACGTGCAGATAGAGTCGACCTTAAATAGCTGGCTTTCTTATATTAAGCCTCCTCAGGAGGGCTTGGTGACCCCTAAGCGGAACCTGATTAAACGCAGACGAGCGATCGAGCGAGGAGCCGGAATCCACCCATGGCCCCAAGATGTAATGCGGCATACTTACGCAAGTTGTTGGATGGCAGTCTTTAGAGATGAGGCGCGCTGCAGGGATAATATGGGGCACCGAACTCAGGATGAGTTACACAGGCACTACCGGCGGCACCTTCGAGAGGAGGATGCGCGGGCATTTTGGAGCCTCGAGCCATCAGCGGTCCTCCAAGGATAAAGCACCGCAGGGGTGTGGATCTCCCCGAATTTGTGAAAGTTGGAGTAAAGCCGCCAAAAGGCGACTGACATGCCACGCACCAAACCTCCCCACAGTCCCGAGTTCCGGCAGCATTTCGTGGATTTGCTGCTCTCCAGCGGACGGCCTCTTAGCCAAGTCTCCAAGCAACCGGGGATCGCGCCAAGGACCCTTGCCCAATGGCGCAACGCCGCCTGGCGCAATGGTTCAACCTCCCTCCCCAGAGCACCCAAGCCGGACAGTCTCCAACGGGAGGTCGACTATCTTCGCATTTTGCCGTGGTCGTGGATCGCTTCCCCAGG
>JBEBAG010000290.1:0-3870 GCA_041159065.1 Verrucomicrobiota bacterium
GTTGTCGCTCCGGGGGGGATTGTGTACACGCCCATGCTGGGTTTCTACGGTCTCGAAACCTTCTCGTACACCGTCACCGACGGGGCCGCCTCGGCCTCCGCGAATGTCTCAGTGCGTGTGAACAGCACGGCCAAGGCCCTGGATCTGAGCAGTGCGGGGTTGACGCCGCTCCTTTTGGGAGGCGCGGGGGGAAGTTCTCGCATCCTTGCGGATGGCTCCTGGGAGCTGAATGGCTCGGGAACCGGCTTCGGGGGCACCCTGGATGCGGTTCGCATCGAGGGCGTCTCGGTGTCGGGCGACTTCCGGAGTGTGGTGAAGGTGCAGTCGCTGGCCGCAGCCTCGGATCTGGCTCGTGCCGGAATGGTGCTGCGCGAGAGCGGGGCGGTCGGCGCTCGGGAGGTGGTCTTGGCGGTGTCGCCTTCCAACCAGAACTACTCGGGAGCTCGCCTGGTGGCAGGAGCTGCCTATGCGGAGAGCGCCCTGACGGGTGCGGACGCGGGCGGATTGATGCCCAACGCCTGGCTCATGCTCGAGCGGTTTGGGGACACCGTGCGTCTCTCGCTCTCCTCGGATGGAGTCTCCTACCGCCCGGTTGCGACCTCCACTTTGGCTGGGTTGCCCCCGTCGGTGCAGGTGGGGCTGTTCGCCTCGAGCGGCAGCAGCACGGAGGCGGCCCGTGCCGTGGTCTCCGGGTGGGCGTTGAAACCGGCTGCGGCTCCGATTCCTTCGGGTCAGTTGGGATTGTTGGGCGTGTATCACAAGGGGACTACTCTTGCTTCGCCGCAGGTGGCCCGGGTGGATGCCTCGCTCAACTTTGATTGGAGCGCGGGGGCTCCCCATCCCTCCATGGACGCGGATAACTTCTCCGTGCGCTGGACGGGGCAGGTGGTGCCCGCTTTCACCGAGACCTACACCTTCACCACGCAGTCGGATGACGGGGTGCGTTTGTGGGTGAATGGGCAGCAGCTGGTCAACCACTGGGATGAGCATGCGACGGCAGAAGATTCGGGAACCATCGCGCTTCAGGCGGGCAAACCCTACGACGTGAAGCTGGAGTACTTCGAAGCGGGCTTCGGAGCTGTCTGCAAGCTCCTCTGGTCCAGTCCGAGCCAGCCGAAACAGATCATCCCGGCCTCGGCGCTCCGGCCTTCGGTGGTTCCCCAGCCCATTGGGGCGGGTGCGACGGCTTCGGTGATCGTGCTGTCGGATGGAAGCCGGGAGTTGAGTGCCCTGGGGAAGGGATTGGGGGGGACTTCGGATCAGGGCGGCTTCCTGAGCCAGCCCTGCTCCGGCGACTTCCAAATCGCCATCCGCGTCCGGACCCTGAGCGGCGGGGTGCCCTTGGGGGCGCTGATGCTGCGCGAGGGCTTTGGCGCAGGGGACCGGTTTGCGGCGCTCCAGATTGCCGCCGATGGCAGCCTCCAAGTGGTCAGCCGCTCCGCGGTTGGCGGGGTGGCGGCATTCAGTCCGGTTTCGGGGCCGTTGGCGCTTCCCAACAGCTGGCTGCTCGTGGAGCGGCGAGGCGACCGACTCAGCCTGGCCGTGTCCGCCGACGATATCAACTACCGCAGCGTCGGGGCGGTGACCCTGCCGGGGCTTTCACCGATGGTGCAGGTCGGGGCGTTCCTCGGGAGCGGTTCCACCACGGTGGGATCTCGGATGGGGCTCGGAGACTATGAGCTGACGGCGCTGGTGACTCCGGGATTGACCGGGCAGTACTTCGGAACGAGCGGGCTGAGCGGCTTGCGGCTGACGCGGACCGACGGCTCCGTGAACTTCCGTTGGGGACAGGGGTCCCCGGATGCGAACGTTCCGGTGAACGGGTTCTCTGCGCGCTGGACGGGTCGGGTGCTTCCCCGCTTTAGCGAGAACTACACCTTTGCGGTGCAGTCCGACGACGGCGTACGGCTGTGGGTGAACGACCGGCTGATCATCGATCAATGGAAGGATCGCTCGCTGAGCGAGAGCACGGGCACGATCTCGCTGAGCGCAGGCAAGTGGTACAACCTCCGGTTGGAGTACTACGAAAATGCCGGGGATGCCGCGGCCAGCCTGCTCTGGTCGAGTCCGAGTCAGGCGAAGGAGGTGATTCCGGCGACGCGCCTGAGCACCCCCTAGGCGGCGATCCACCGTCGGGGGTTTGGGGGAGGGATGGCACCCACTGGGGAAACCCGGTGGGTGCCGCGTTTTTGGGGGGCCAATGGAAAGGCTGAGGGCGTTGGGGAAAGGTTTGAGTTTGTCAGCGGGGGGGGAAAGGAGGCTGCATGGGGGAATGAAGGGGTTGCATACCTTGCCGGAACCGATGGTGGTGGGAACGATTCACTCTGCCGGCGCGCTGCGGTGTGCCCTGAGGCTGGAGCCGGGTCAGTTGGATCTCTTGGAGCTGCGCGTGGACTCCTTTGCAGACGCGCCGGAGAAGTTGTGGCGGGCCATTCCCCGGCTTCCGGCTCCCCTTCTGCTTACGGTCCGGCATCCGCGGGAGGGAGCGGCGCAGGTTTTGAGCGTGGCAGAACGGCGGCGGCTGTTTCGGCAGTTTTTGCCCTTGGTGCAGTGGATGGATGTGGAGGCGCGTTCGGTGCGGAGTTTGAAGGCAGAAATTGCCTATGCGGTCACGATGGGCGTGCGATTGGTCGTATCCGATCACGATTTTCGTGCAACCCCCGGCGTGGAGCGCATGGAGGAGCGGTTTGCGCTCGCGCAAGCGGCGGGGGCGGAGGTGTTCAAGTTGGCGGCGACCCTGCGGAGTCCCGGGGATTTGGAGCGCATGCTGGGGTTTCTGAACCGGCATGAGCCCGGGAGCATTGCGGCGATGGGCATGGGGCCGTTGGGGAAGGTTTCGCGTTTGGTGTTGGGGGCCTGCGGCTCGGTTTTGAACTACGGGTATCTGGACCGCCCGCAGGTGCCGGGGCAATGGGAGGCGACCTGTTTGAAGGAGCGGCTCCGGGAACTGCGTGGTCCGGCGTTGGTTTGAGCGCGGATCTCGGTGGAAGGGGATTGGGGCTATAGGCCAGGCGCAAAAGCGCCGATTCTAAAGAAAGAGCCGATGCGTGGATGCCGCACCCCGAGTCTGGGAATTTCCCCTTGGAGTGCGGCGGTACGTTTTGTGCTCCTGAACTTCAAAAGAGCGGTTTAAATTCAAGTATATGGCAGGCATCTCACTCTCCGGACTCGCCTCAGGGATGGATTGGAAATCCGTGGTGACTCAACTCATGGCCTTGGAGCGGACGCCTCAGGACAAGGCCAAGGCCAAGGTGACCACCATCAGCAACAAGCAGGAGGCCGTGGACTCGATCAAGGCCAGCCTGCTCTCGCTGCAGACGGCGGCCAAGGGGCTCAGCTTTGGATCCGGAGCCACCCAACCGCGTACGGTGAAGCTGCTGGGCAGTAACCCTTACAATTCCTCCATTGATGTCTCCACCTCCAGCGGAGCTGCCACTGGAAAGTTCGATGTAAAGGTGACCCAGTTGGCGACCTCCACCTCCCTCTACGGACAGAAAAACGCGATTTCTCCGCAAAATCCCGCAGACATTCTCAATCTGACCTTGGCGGACTATGGGGTCACCGCCGGTACATTCACGATCAACGGCGCGCAGTACACCATTTCAGACACGACGCAGACCATCGGTTCTTTTCTGGGAATTTCGGGAACTGGCTCTGCAGAGCCTGCCGGGATCAACGGCGGTCTGGTTTCAGGGATGCTGGTGACGCTGGATACCGCCGTGCCTGGTGACGGCAGCGCACTGAATGCTCCAGCCCGGTTGATCTTCACGACTCCGCCCGACGTGAACCCGAGCATGGGGGCTTCGGGCGACACGAGCAATTTTTTGAGCGCCCTTGGGTTGAGCTTCGGAGGGATCAGTGGGGGGGCTG
>JBEBAG010000291.1:0-11434 GCA_041159065.1 Verrucomicrobiota bacterium
TGTGAAGGCGTTGGTGTCCGGGGGATACACCCTGAGAGAGGTGGTTCCGGTCGATATGTTTCCCCAAACGGCCGACGTGGAAGTGGTTGCGTTCTTATCCGGGCCCCGGTCCTAGGCGTTCGGGTGAGGGCCGGGGGGGAGGCAGCGGAGACGGAGGTTTCCTGGGGGGCGGAGCAGCCAGAGAAATGACGAGGGCACAAGTTTTTTTGATCTTGTCCAAGAAAGGCTGACTTCGCGAGTTAGTCTTGGTAGGAATGGCCAACTCCTAATCCCCCTAGAGCATGTTCGGAACTAAACAGAAGAAGAAATCTGCTTGGGTGCAGACCGCGATGGAACGTTACGAAAAGCCGCTGCTTCAGTACTCGTACAGTATTGTACGGGATCTGGAGCGCGCCCGCGACGTGGTGCAGGACACCTTCATGCGTCTGTTCAACCAAGACCAAGAAACAATCGAGGGACATCTCTCGCAATGGCTTTTCACGGTGTGCAGAAATTGCTCCCTCAAGGTACTCCGGGGGCAGGAGCGGTACATCCACGTGGAGGCGAGCGAGTTCGAGACCCGAAAGTCTGAGGATCCCTCCCCGGCGTACGAGCTGGAGCGCAAGGAGCGCGTCGCCCGACTCATGGAGTTGGTGGAGGAACTCTCTGAGAACCAGCGGGAAGTGGTGCGACTTCGTTTCCAACACTTTCATTCCTACCAGGAAATCAGCGAGATCACCGGGCTGAGTGTCGGCAACGTGGGCTTCATCTTGAATGCCGCGATGCGCAACCTCCGGGAGAAGATGGAGCGCGACGACCGGGAGGAGAAAATCATCTACCTCACTAAAACCGCATAGCTTTCACAGTATGAAAGATCATCTCAGCCAGCAGGATATCGTGGATTACGCGTTGAACGAACTCGACCCGCGCGAGCGTTTGTACGTGGAATCCATGATGCTCGGCTCTGAGGCACTCCGAGAGGATGCCTGCGAGATGATCGAAATGGCGCGTCTTCTCGAGCAGGGCTTTGCGGAGGGACACCTCGCTCCGAGCCTCCAACCGGGGGTGGACTTCTCGTTGGGGGATGGACGGAGACGGTTGGTTTTGGAGCATTCCCCGTCGATGTTCTGGAAAACGGCGGGCCGAGTTGCCTTGGCCATGGGATCCTTGGCGGCCTGTGTGGCTTTCTCCGTGGCTGCTCCGGTCGTCTGGAATCTGGCGATCCGCCAAGACCACCTTGCAGACGCTCCGGGGAAACCGTCGGAAGGGGTTGCTGTTTCGGCTTCACCCGTGGCGATGATTGGGGGTAGTGAGGGAAAGGGAGGTCGTTCGTCCGGTTCGGTGTTGGAAGTTTCTGCGGCGGTCGTGGTTCCCTCGGGAGAGCCCGGGGTGGTCTCCTATCCGCCGAACCCCGAGGAGGAGTTTGTTCCCGTTCCTCCGCTAGGCGTTCTGCCACCAGCGGGAGGCGCTTTTTCGGAGATGCCTCTTCCGGGCATCCCTGTGGAGCTGAACTGACGCAATCGGAAGCCTGCCTCCTTGGCTGAGTGCATGGCTTGGGAGGCGTGTGTTGCGTCTCGAGCGGGCGGATCAGGGTGGACGGTTTAGCGCGGATTTATACGGCCCCCGATTGATACGGTACTGGGGGGCGCTACCGGGGGGGCCAGGGGTATTCGCCGGCGTCGAAGGTCATGAGATTTCCGGGGTTGCGCATCCGGTATTCCTCGATGACCGCCCCATCGCTTTGCAGGAGGACGAGCTGCGGTTGGTGGGGGTCATATCCGAGAACGGCCCAGCGCAGGCGCACGGAATCGGTGAGTCGGCGCAGGGGGAGTCCGTCGGCGCAGGAGAGCACGCTGCCCTCGGGGTCCACGGTGACGGCGAGTTCGATGGAAGACGCGGTGTTGGAGAGGAGGGGGTTGGGTTGGGTCTTGGTGGAGATCTTGGGTTGGGGCTGAAAGGGCTTGGATCTTCCGACGCGTTTTGCGGAGTCTGCGAAGGTGTTGCATGGAAACCGGTTGCGTTCCATGAAAGTTTCCCATGCCGGGCTGGATGGGCTGCCGGGGGCGGGAGGTTTCCTTCGCAGTCCCCGGAGGCGCCAGCGTCCGCTGTCACTTTCCAAGAGGAAGATTTCATCCCGCTCCAGAGAGGCGGCGAGGGCGACGGGGGAGGGTTCGCCCGCTCCGATCGAAAGGCGGCGCATGACCTCGCCGGAGGTGTCGGTTTGAATCACGACCGGTTCGCCCAGCACTTTTTCAATGGACCAGCGGGAGCCATCACGACCGGGGCACTGGGTGGGTTCGGCGGGCGGGGGGGGCGTTTGGAGCGAGGGGGTTGGGGCATTTTGTTCCGTGGAGGCGGGTTCAACGCGAAGGCCGCCGGAGGCGAGAGAGTGGATGAACTTCCAGCGTCTTTGGGCGCTGTCGATGCCTTCGAGAATGAGTTCATTTTCCTGAAGGCTGATGCGGTGGAAGGACACGGGATGCGGGCCATCCTCGGAGATGACCCAATCGTTTCCGTGAAAGGCTTCGCCGGTGAGTTCGATGTCGCCGACGGCGAGGCCTTTGACCCGGTATTTGCCCGGGGGAACGGGGTTGCCCGACTGGTCTTTTCCATCCCAGGCGGTGATGAAGCCGTTGAGACCGACGGTGAAGTCGGACGGTCCCGCCTCACGGTGGAGGGTGCGCACGAGTTTCCCGGAGCGATCGTAGACTCCGACACTGAGGGTGCCCTCGAGGGGCGGGGGAAGGAAGGTGATGCGGACCGAGGGCGCTGCTGCAGGCGGGGTGATTGTCGCGGCCGGTGGTTTTGCGGGATCTTGGGCGAGCGCGGGGCTGGGCGTGCTGAGGGCGAGGAGGCCCAGGGGACCGGCGAGCAGGCAGCGGAGGAATCGGGGAAAGCGAGGGTTAGGCATAATAGCGCCACTGGAGGTCGGGAAAGATGTTGTCGCGCGTTTCGCAGTTCGCAAGAAAGCCCTCGTCGAGGCGTTGCGCGGTGATCTGTTCGTGAAGGCGGTTGAACCGGTGGATGTGATCCTGGGTACGCTTGGTCGCGTATTCCCGGGCGGTACCCGTTTTCATGAGGAAGGCCCAGTCACTGGATTGAGCGAGAAGCAGTTCGCGGGCGGATTGCCGGAGGGCTCTCTCGAGCAGGGGATCGGGGCTTGAGTGCTGGAAGCGTCGGGCGAGCTCAGTCATGCGGCGGGCGGCCGCGTGCAGGTGGGGATAGATCCACGCGTTGGATTCCTCCAGCCAGACCTCCCAATAGCCCTTGTGTCCCCAGCTGGAAGCGGCGGGTGTCAGAACTTGGTGCGTGCTGTGTTGTTCCAGATACCGCGAGGGGGTGGTCAGGGTGAAATCTTCCTGGTCGCAGGCGGCCTTGCGTAAGAACCAGTTAAGCCATTCTGGTCCCTCGAACCACCAGTGGCCGAAGAGTTCCGCATCAAAGGGGCTGACCACGATGGGAGGGACGTTCATGTGGCCTTTGAGCTCCGCGATCTGGCTGCGGCGGGCTTGGAGGAAATCGTTGGCGTGGTGGTCTGCCGCGCCCAGGGCCCAGCCGCGCTGGTAGAGATCCTTGTCTTGGGTGGGGCCCGTGATGCGGTGGTATTTCAGCCCGGTGAATCGGCGGGGGCCCCCCGCCAGAAACGCGGCAAGTTGCTCCTGCGGCAGATCAAAGCCGACGTCGCGGTAGAAGTCACGGTAGGCCGGGTCCCCGGGATAGCCCTCCTCGGCGCTCCACACCTGGCGGCTGGAGTCTCGGTCGCGCCCAAAAGCGGCAGGGCCGTGCGGGGTGTAGCAGGGGGCGTAAATCGCATAGCGCGGGCGCGGGCTCCCGAACATGAGTCCGTGCGAATCAATCACAAACCAGCGCAGATTGGCTTCCTTGAGGATGGGGTCTAATCCCGACACATAGGCGCACTCGGGAAGCCAGATCCCGGAGGGCGGTTTTCCAAAACAGTCCCGGTAGTGGTCGCATCCGATGAGCACCTGAGCCCGCATGGCTTCCGGGGTCACCTCCATCAACGGAAGAAACCCATGGGTAGCCGCGCAGGTGATGATTTCCACAAGCCCCGCCTCGGCGAAGCGCCGGAAGGCTCCCACGAGGTCCTGTTTCCATTGGTGGTGCCAGGCGTCCCGGTTGGTTTCCAGACGGCTCGCATAGAATGCCGTCAGCCCCTCCATGCGGGGGTTGCCGCGGTGCCGTTGCTGCTCCTGATGAGTCAGATCAATCAGGCGGTCCAAGTGGCGGGTGTAGCGTGCGCACAGGAGCGGATCACGCAGCATGTGGCATAGCGGAGGGGTGAGAGTGAGGGTAAGCGGGGCGTGGATTTCGTCCCGGGCCAGCCCCTCAAGGAGGGCGAGCACGGGAAGGTAGGTTTCGGTGATGGCCTCAAACAGCCAGTCCTCCTCCAAAAAGGAGGGATGTTCCGGATGGCGCACGTACGGGAGGTGCGCGTGGAGCACGAGGGAAAGGTAACCGGGGGAAGCCATGCAAAGGAGAGCGGGGCGCGAAAAGGAGGGCTGCAAAGGGAAGGAATCGGGCCTCCCCCGGAAAGTGGGCGTCTAGGAAACTCGCTCGGGAAGGCGCACGGGGATTCCCGAGGAGGAGAGGAAGGATTTGACCTCGGCGACGGTATGCTGGCCGAAGTGAAAGATACTGGCGGCGAGCACGGCGTCGGCTTTTCCCTGATGCAGTACCTCGGCCAGATGCTCCAACTTGCCCGCGCCGCCACTGGCCACCACGGGCACGCCCACCCGTTCGCTCACGCGACGGGTGATCTCGCAGTCGTACCCAGCCTTCGTTCCGTCGGCGTCGATCGAGTTGAGCACGATCTCGCCCGCTCCCAGTTTCCAACCTTGCACGGCCCATTCGACTGCATCGAGGCCGGTGGACTTGCGCCCGCCGTGGGTGTGGACCTCCCAACGGTCTGGGGCGGTGCGTTTGGCGTCGATGGAGAGGACGATGCACTGGGAGCCAAATCGCTCCGCGCCCTCGGAGATGAGGTGGGGATGGGAGATGGCGCTGGAGTTGATGCTGATTTTGTCCGCGCCGGCGTGGAGCATGAGGCGCATGTCTTCGACGGAGCGGATGCCTCCGCCGACGGTGAGGGGCATGAAGCACTGTGCGGCGGTGCGTTCGATGACGTCGATCATGGAGGCGCGACCGTGGGCGCTGGCGGTGATGTCGAAGAAGACCATTTCATCGGCCCCCTGCGCATTGTAGCGGAGGGCAAGTTCCACGGGGTCACCGACATTGCGAAGTCCGCCTTCCTCGGCGCGTCCGAACTGGACACCGCGGGTGACTTTTCCATCGTGAACGTCGAGGCAGGGAATAACGCGCTTGGTGAGCATGAGAGAACAGGTTGGAGTCCGTCCGGGGAGAGGAGCGTTTTGGGGAGAGCGTAAAGGGTGCGGCGTCGGAGGAAAGGAAAACGGGTTGCTCCGGATACATCCGCGCCGTACACACGGTGCGAACTTGGTTACTGAAACTATGGGCACCAACTCTTCCGCAAATTCGGACCAATCGGCGAAAAGCAAATCCCCCCGGACGAGCCGAAAGTTGAAAGTCTCTCAGGAACCCGCGCTCGGCCAGTTGCCAGCACCCCCGGTGGTGCCGCAGCTCGCCCGTGTCGCTCCCGAGCCGCAGTCGACGGCTTCCGCTTCAGCGCTTCCGCCCGTCGAGGCGGTCCTGATGCAGGAAGAAAACTTCGGATCGCTTCCGGCGACCTACCACCACGATTCCTTGTTCCTGACCGCCCGCGATCCGCGTTGGCTGTTTGCGTACTGGGATTTTGACTGGGCGCGCGTGGAGGCCGGTGCGATGCGTGACGGGCGTTTGCAGTACTTCCTGCGCGTGAGTAAGGCGGGGGCGCTGGAAACGCAGGTGGAGATCAATCCTGCGGCTCGGAATTGGTATATTCCTGTCAGCCAGTCGGATGCGGTCTATTGCGCGGCGCTGGGATACTACGATCCCAAGGGCAGTTGGCGGGAGGTGGTGCGCTCCACCGAGGCGCGCACCCCGGCCGACGTGGTGGCTACGGAGGCCGCGGTGGAACATTTTGCGCACGTGCCCTCGGCATTGACCTTCGAGAAATTGGAGGCGTTGGTGAAGGAGCACATGGAGGCTGGGGAAACGCTGCTCGAGGCGGTGGCTCGGATCACGGGCCAGGGTCGCATCCAATTGCAGCGAGGCAGCACTCCCGCATGGACGGAGGAGCAGAAGCGACTCTTGGCCATGCTGCTTGGGGAGTCGCTGATTAACTCCGTGGGTCTGGGGTCCGAGGAGATCGACCGGTTGCTGCGCAAAGCGCTTCAGGAGCGTCTCCACAGCGAAGCGGCGAGCGGACTGGCGGCGCGCCTGGTTTCCGCCTTCGGTCCGTCCAGCGTGAGTCTTTCGAGCCTTTTCAGCCCGGGTGGTGCCAGCTGGAGCACGCAGCCCTTTGGCGGGGCGCGCGAGCGCAACTTCTTCATGCACCTGAATGCGGAGGTGATTTTCTACGGCGGCACCCAGCCGGACGCCACAGTGACCATCAACGGGGAGCGCATTGCGTTGCAGCCGGATGGAACGTTCCGTTTCCACTTCACTCTGCCTGATGGGGACTTCGAGATTCCGATCGTGGCGGCTTCCGCAGATGGACAGGAGGAGCGCTCCGGCACGCTCTCTTTCCAGAGGCAGACGCGTCGCGTGGGTGTGGTGGGGGCCACGGCGCAGCCGGAGCACTTGGAGCCGTTGATCGGAAGACGTTCCGCGTAGATCGCGGGGATTGCGTGGAGTGGGGGAGCGGGAGTCTCGTCAAAGGGGCTCGGGCTGGTGGCAAAACGATCTGGGAGCGCCGGGGGATATTGTCCTCCGGCGCTCTGATTTTTTTGGAGGCGAGTTGCAAACAAGGGGCTTGAACCTGCCCGTTGGTTCCATGACTGCCGCAGAGGGCCGGGGGAAAAGGGGTGGCAAGCTTCTGGGGAGACTCCTCGGGCGCGCCGTCGGCCGTTTTCGCGGAACGACGGTTTTGGCGTTGGTGTCCTCGAAGATTCGCGAGACGATGGTGCGGGCAAACCGCAAGGATCGTATGCGGCAGAATGCTTTTATTGAGGAAACATCGGGACTCGAACGCGCACGGGTTTGGTCCCTTCGCGCTGAGGATTGTCCCGAACTGGGTCTCCATCGAATCCTGCATCTGGGTTTTTTGGAGGCGCGCGCGCCGTTTCGTGTCGTGCGACTCCGACCGGAGGGCAGTTTTGTGATGGGCACCCTGCACGGTGAGGGCCGGTTGATGTTGGAGGGTTCGTGGAGGCGTGTGAAATCGGGAGCCTTGGTGATGGCGCCGCCCCGCGTGTTGAATGCATTCGAGGTCACCGGCGCGAAGCCTTGGAGCTTTGTGTATGTCCGTTATGCCGAGCCCGCTCACGTCCGTTCGGTGGTGGGCGGTACTTCTCCGGCGAGGGGGTCGGGTGGATGTTTTCCGTTGGTACGTTGCATGGAGGGGCTTCGCGAAGAATGGGAGAGCTGCAGGGACGCCAAAATGCTCCACCATTGGGTTACCCTCACGCAGCACACGGTTCTGCGGGCCGCGCGACCGACGCCGGGAGATGACCGTCTCGCTCAGTTGTGGGTGCGGGTGGGTGAATCGTTGGAGCAACCCTGGACGCTCGACCGCCTTGCGCGAGAGATGCATTGCGGGATCGAGTTGCTCCGGAAGCGGTGTCAGCGGGAGATGGGGCGGAGTCCGATGCAACAGGTTGCCCTTCTGCGGATTGAAAAAGCGAAGGCACTGCTGGAGTCGTCGAATGCGACGATGGACTCCCTGGCGGAAAGGCTCGGCTTTTCCGACGGATTGGTCTTCTCGAGAGCCTTCAAGCGCTGGGTCGGACTGTCTCCGAGCGAATACCGAACGCCTCGGTAGCCCTTCGTCCCCGTGGGATTTTCGTCTGGAAGCCGGGGAGTTGGGCCATGGGCAAATCTCGGTCCGAAGCGGAGACTTTCGCCGGCTCGAGACGTTCGGAAAGACCGTTTCCTTTTCCCTCGTGAGTCCGGTCCCTGGGGGGGACTTCCGCGAGGGAATAAGGCGCGCGTTGGCACCGTACCCTCGATCCCAGAAAACGACCTCTCCATGATGAAAGCCCCCCTTCTGAATCTGCAGCTTTTCGCAGCCGCTCTTTTTCTGAGCACGGCACCCAGCGTGCGTGCCGAAGAAGGCGTTCCCTCCGCTCAGAAGCCCCTCAAAGCAGGCAATGCAGTCTCCGCCGAAGCGCTCTCGCCGGAGGCGCAGCGGGCGCTGTTCCAGCTGCCTGAGGGCTTTGAAATTGAGCTGGTGGCGAGCGAAGAAACCGGTTTGCCCAAACCTACCATGACGGTGTTCGACGATTCAGGGCGGCTCTGGTCCGCCTCCGCCACGGCCTATCCCAGCGATAACGACCCCACGATTTGGAAGACGCCGGGGAACGACAAAGTGGTTGTCTTTGACACGCCTCTGAGGCGTGGCCCTCAAACCCCCCGCGTTTTCGCCGATGGATTGGTGATGCCCATGTCTGTGTTGCCACACGGCCGGGGCGCTTATGTCGCCTTGGGACCGGAGCTCGTCTTTATGGACGACCAAGACGGTGACGGAAAAGCCGACGCGCGGCGGGTTTTGCTGAGCGGTTTTGGAATCCAAGACACGCACACGCTCCCGCATGGACTCACCTTCATGCCCGGCAGGCGCATCGCCTTCTCCCAGGGTTGCCTGAACTCGGGGACCATCCAGGATGCGCGCGGGGTCCAGATTCCCTTCCACCGAACCCTGGTCGCCACCTTTGGGAAGGATGGGACCGATGTGAACGTCCTCAGCGCGGGCTTCAACAACATTTGGGCCTGGGTCCACACGCGCCTTGGACGTGTCTTCATTCACGAGGCAAACGACTTTGGCTACGGGGTGGTTCCCTTCGAGGAGGACAGCTCTTTTCCCAGTTTCTTCGACGGGAAGCTCCATCCTCGCTCGCCCGTGCATCCCCCGACGGCCAGCAACCTGAAGCTCGGCGGAACAGGGCTGTGTGGAATGGCGTTGTGCGAGGATCGGAGGGGGTCCTTTCCCGCTCCGTGGCACGGGTTGTTTTACGTGGCGAACCCGATTGTTGGAAAAGTGCAGGCGGTGCACGGTGCACTCAGCGAGAACGGTGTGTGGAGTTTTGAATCCCGAGGCGATTTGGTCGCCTGCGCAGATCCGATGTTTCGTCCCATCGCGCTGACTTTCGGACCCGATGGCTGCCTGTACATCACGGACTGGTACAACCGGATCATTTCACACAACGAAGTGCGCCGGGATCATCCCTCCCGGGATCACGCGCATGGGCGCATCTGGCGGGTGCGGCATCGGGATCAACCGGCTTTCCACCCGTTGGATTTGGCCGCGGTTGCCACGGCGGAGCTGCCCCGGCACTTGAATGCGGATCGCACGTGGGAAATGCGGGCGGCCTGGCATCAAATCGGACTCCGGCAGGACCGGCAGATCCTCCCGGAACTGGCGCGTATGACGGGTGATCGGGAGCTTCCGGTGGAGGCTCGCATTCACGCGCTCTGGTCCTTGGAGGAGCTGGGACATTTCGATCCTGCCCTATGGAAGCGCCTGCTGGAGGATGCCTCATCCGATCTCCGGCGCGAGGCGGTTCGTGCGATGACAAGCTTGCGTGTGCCCGAGGCCGAGGCGTTTGTGCTGCTCCAGGCGCTCAAAAATGAGAGCCAATGGGGGGTTCGCTACGCGGTCCTCCGCTTCTTCCGGAAAGCCGAGGGACCGGTGCATCCGCAGCATGTGGCCTGGTTGCGCCAGTGGAGCGAGCAGCCTGCACCGAACCAAAAGGTCGAGGCATGGAAGGGGCCTTACTATGCGCTGGGGGGAGCCTACGAGCGCGCGTTTCAGGATTTCCTGCTTTCCCTCGCCGCCACGAAATCCAGCGCCTACCAGCGCGCGGTGGCGCGTTGGGAAAAAGTCCTCCAAACGGAGCCGGAGCCCGTCCCTTCCCAGGTGGAAGCAATCCGGACCCGTGCTCTCCGGGTGCAACGGCTGCTCGGGAGCGCAAAACCGGACGCGGGAAAGCCCCTGTTCGAGGCGGCCTGCCTGGCCTGCCATTCCGCAGGAGGAAAAGGCGTTGGATTTGCGCCTCCGTTGGATGGCTCGCAGAGCCGGGATGTCGAGGCGCTTGTTCACTCGGTTCTCGCGCCCAGCGAGGCGGTGGAGGACGTGTTCCGGATGTACCGGGTGGAGAGGAAGGACGGTACGTCCGTGGAAGGGTTTCGCCGCGCGGAAGATTCCAGGGGAATCACCCTCGTGCTCATGGGCGGTGCGGAGTTGCTCGTTCCCCCGAGCGAGATCCGGGACGCGGGATACATCCGGGGCAAATCGGTGATGCCCGAACTTGCCGGCGGGCTCACGGATGAGCAGGTGGCCGAGTTGATCGCATACCTTCGCTCGCTGCCCTAAGACTGCGTGGATGAGCTTGTCGTCTGCCGTTTGGCTTGGGCGAGGCCATGGAGGTTCGCGCTAGCGATCGGATTTGGGGAGGGCGTGTTTGAGAAGAAAGTCCACGAGGGCTTCGCTTTCGAAAAAGCCGGGCCACATGGTGTGGCCCTGTCCCGGAGGGACCGTGAGCTCCATGGTTCCCCCGAGGGCGGTGTAGCGTTCCTTGAGCAGGGCGGAGTTGAGCTCAAGGGGGACGGTCCGGTCGGAGTCCCCGTGGATCGCGAAGAAGGGGACCCCCGCCTCGGCGAGGGGCTTGAGTCGGTCGATGGGGTTGTGCTTGGGGAGTTGCTCGGTGAGCTGGGCCTCGGTGAGTTGGTAGCTGGGGGCGGCGCGCTGCACCCCGGGGTAGCTTGCGATATTGCTGACTGGATAGATTCCCGCCCATGCGGAGACCTTTTCGGGGTTTTCAGCGGCCCAGCCGAGGGTCATGAGTCCGCCGCGGCTGCGTGCGAGCAGGACGGGTTTGGGGCTGTAGCCTCGTTCGGAGGTGAGCGTGGTGTAGAGTGCGGAGAAGCGCTGCCTGCCCTCCGGGCTTCCGTAGGATTCGCCCACGTCGATGCCGGCGACGGCGATGCCGGAGGCGAGGAGGCGTTCGAAGATCCACTTTTCGGCGTTCCCCGGAAGGTTGCGGAGGGTGGGGGCATACCAAACCCAGGGCTTCGGTCGGTCCTTGGGGGCTTTTTCGGAGGGAATCAGAAAGGCCTGGCTGTGGGCGATCCAGAGGGTTTCGCCCGGGAAGGGGAGGCCGGTTTTTTCCGGAATCTCGGCGGCTTGGGCGTTGGGCAGCACGAGGGCGGAGGCAAGGAGGGCGAAGCGCAGGAGTTTCATTTTGGGGAGGCTGAGGGCGGTGGGCGAGGGGAGTAATCCGGAAGAAGGATGGGTTCTTAGTGGGCCTCGGAGCGTGGGGTTTTTGCGCTTTGTTTGTGGGGGGAAGGGGGGAAGACTGCGTCGCATGAGTCTGGGGTT
>JBEBAG010000292.1:0-6375 GCA_041159065.1 Verrucomicrobiota bacterium
CGATGGAGGCGGGCTGGGGGTAGTCGATGCCGAAGCCGAGCGGGGAGAGGTGACTGACGCGCAGGACGGGGTGCGCGTGGAGGGCGGCTTCGAGCAGGTCGCCTTTTTGGGGGACGACCGAGCAGAGGACGACGGCGTCGAATTTCCAGGAGCCGACGAGGCGGAGGACGCTGGATTTTTCGAGGGATGCGGTGGGGAGGCGGTGGACTTTGCCGATTTTTCCGGAGCGGGAGAGGGCGAATTTGGTGAAGGAGTTGCTGTTATCGATGAGGAGCAGGGAAGCCATGCGCTCATCGATAGGGGAAAGCGGGGGGGAGGTGCGATGCCGGAGCGCACGCTGCGATGGGGGGGGGATTTCCTTAGGAGGAAACGGAGGCATGGGCGCAGATTACGCGCATGCGGCGGGAAAATCGTTCGCCATTGGGGGCGAGACGATCTCGAACAACGGGGGGCAGGGAGCCCGGGGGCTGCCGCCTAGAGGAGGTGCCCCATCTTGGTCCGCTTGGTCTCCAAATAGCGGGCGTTGTGGGGGTTGGCCTCGGACTTGATGGGGATCCGCTCGATGATTTCCAGACCATAGCCATCGATCCCGATGACCTTGGTGAGGTTGTTGGTGAGGAAGCGCATTTTGCGGATGCCGAGATCGACGAGGATTTGGGCACCAACGCCGTAGTCGCGCAATTCCGGGGGGAAACCGAGGCGGAGGTTGGCTTCGACGGTGTCGAGTCCGGCTTCCTGGAGCTTGTAGGCGTGGATTTTGGCGGGGAGTCCGATGCCGCGTCCCTCCTGTTGGCGCATGTAGAGAACGACGCCGCAGCCTTCGGCTTCGATGCGGCTCATGGCTTGGTGGAGCTGGGAGCCGCAGTCGCAGCGGCGGGATGCGAAGACGTCCCCTGTGAGGCATTCGCTGTGGACGCGCACGAGGGGGGCTTCGACGGAGCGGAGGTCGCCTTTGACGAGGGCGAGGTGGTGGGCGCCATCGACGGTGCTGCGGTAGAGGTGGAGCTGGAAATCGCCGAAGTCGGTGGGCATGTGGATGACCTCTTCGCACTGGACGAGTTTTTCGCGGGTGCGCCGGTAGGCGATGAGGTCGGCGATGCTGCACATCTTAAGGTTGTGCTGCTTCTTGAACTCGAGGAGTTCCGGGAGCCGCGCCATGGTGCCGTCCGGGTTGAGGATTTCGCAGAGGATGCCGGTGGGGGAGAGACCGGCGAGGCGGGCGAGATCGACGGAGGCCTCGGTGTGTCCGGCGCGGCGCAGGACGCCGCCGGGTTTGGCGCGCAGGGGAAAGATGTGTCCGGGTTGGACGAGGTCCTCTGGCTGGGATTTTGGATCGGCGAGGAGGGCGATGGTTTTAGCGCGGTCCTGAGCGGAGATGCCGGTGGTGATGCCCTCGGTGGCATCGACGGACACGGTGAAATCGGTGCGGAAGCTTTCGCGGTTGCGGTGCACCATGCTGCGCAGGTCGAGTTCTGCGGCGCGTTCCTCGGTGATGGGGACGCAGATGAGGCCGCGTCCGTGCATGGCCATGAAGTTGACGGCCTCGGGGGTGACTTTGTCGGCGGCGAGGACGAGGTCGCCCTCGTTTTCGCGGTCGGCATCATCGGTGACGATGACGAGGTGGCCGGCCCGGATCTCGGCGAGGATTTCTTCGATGGGAGAGAAGGGGTTCGGATCGGCCATACTCGGAGGGGGCGGGGGTTAACCGTGGAGGATGCGGAGGATTTCGGAGCGTTCGGCGCGGGCGGGCAGGACGCGTCCGCATTGTTCTTTGGCGACATCGGGGTCCTTGAGTCCGTGGCCGGTGACGGTGCAGACGATCTGGGCGCCCTCGGGGAAGCGGGTGGCAGAGAAGGCGGGGTTGCGAGCGGGGTCGAGGGTTTTGAGGAGGCCTGCGATGCTGGCGGCGGAGGCGGGTTCGACGAAGATGCCCTCGTGGGAGGCGAGCCAGAGTTGGGCGGCGAGGATTTCGGAATCGGAGACGATGTCGATGGCCCCGCCGCTGCGCAGGAGGGCGTCCTGGGCTTTGTCCCAGCTGGCGGGGTTTCCGATGCGGATGGCGGTGGCGAGGGTTTCCGGGTTCTCGATGACGCGGTTGTGAAAGATGGGGGCGGCGCCTGCGGCTTGGAAGCCGAGCATGGCGGGTTTGCGGGAGGCCTTGCCGAGGGTGTGGAATTCCTCGTAGCCCATCCAGTAGGCGCTGATGTTTCCCGCGTTGCCCACGGGCAGGAGGTGGAAGTGCGGGGCGTCGCCGAGTTCCTCGATGATTTCGAAGCTGGCGGTTTTTTGTCCCTCGAGACGGAAGGGGTTGATGGAGTTGACGACGGCGATGGGTTCGGTTTCGCCGATTTCGCGCACGAGCCGGAGGGCGTCGTCGAAGTTGCCTTCGATGGCGACGACTTTGGAGCCGTACATGAAGGCTTGGGCGAGCTTGCCGAAGGCGATTTTCCCGGCGGGGAGGAGGACGATGGAGGTGATGCCGGCGCGTGCGGCGTAGGCGGCGGCGGCGGCGCTGGTGTTTCCGGTGGAGGCGCAGATGACGGCTTGGGAGCCGAGTTCGACGGCCTTGGAGATGGCCATGGTCATGCCGCGGTCTTTGAAGGAACCGGTGGGGTTGAGTCCTTCGTATTTGATGTAGACCTCGCAGTCGCGTCCGACTTTCTGGCTGAGTTTGGGGGAGTGGATGAGGGGGGTGGATCCTTCGTTGAGGGAGATCACGGGGGTGTTTTCCGTGACGGGCAGGAAGGGTCGGTAGCGGGCGATGAGCCCCCGGTCATGGAGGGGAGAGCGTCTCATGAGAAGTGTTCCACGTGCAGGAGGCGGTGGGGGCGTTGGACGCAGGGGAGGGCGTCGATGCGCTGAACGGCCTCGTGCATCTGGGCGTGGGAGGCGGTGTGAATCATCATGACGAGGGGCACGGTGGAGCCCTCCTCGTCGGATTCGGGTTGAAGGATGGAGGAGATGCCGATGTGGAGTTCGCCGAGGATGCTGGCGATTTGGGCGATGACACCCGGGCGGTCGGCGACGGCGAGGCGGAGGTAGTATTCCGAGAGGCTGGCGTCGACGGGTTTGCAGGGCCCGTAGAGGTTGTGGGAGGTAAAACCGAGGTTGCGTCTGGGGTGGCAGAGGGCGTCGGCGGCCTCCGCCAGGTCGCTGAGGACGGCGCTGGTGGTGGGGTCCTGTCCCGCGCCGCGTCCGTAGAAGAGGGTGTCGCCGACGACATCGCCATGGACGGCGATGGCGTTGAAGACGCCGTTGACGGAGGCGAGGACATGGGCCTCGGGGATAAGTGTGGGATGGACGCGGACTTCGATTTCGGCGCCGGGGAGTTTGGAGGAGGCCTTGATGACGCCGAGGAGTTTGATGCGGTAGCCCAGTTGCCTGGCGAAACGGATATCGGCGGCGGTGAGTTCCTCGATTCCCTCGACATAGACTTGGTCCTTGGGGACCCAGAAACCGTAGGCGAGCGAGGCGAGGATCATGGCCTTGTGGGCGGCGTCCCAGCCATTGACATCGAAGGAGGGGTCGGGTTCGGCGTAGCCTGCGGCCTGGGCTTCGGCGAGGGCCTCCTGGAAGCCGAGGTCGGCTTCGGTCATTCGGGTGAGGATGTAGTTGGAGGTGCCGTTGATAATCCCGTGGATGGAGGTGATGTGGTTGCCGATGAGGGCCTCGCGCAGCGATTTGATGATCGGGATTCCCCCGCCGACGGCGGCCTCGAAAAAGACGGGGACCTGGTTTTGCCTGGCGGCTTCGAAGATGCGGGGGCCGTGTTCTGCGAGGAGCGCCTTGTTCGCGGTAACCACGATTTTTTTGGCGGCGATGGCGGCGAGAATAAGAGCGAGGCTTTCCTCCCGGCGGCCCATGACCTCGACGACGATCTGGACGGAGGGATCGGCGACGAGTTCCCGCCAGTTTTCGGTGAGGAGCTCGGGAGGATAGCCCTCTGCGCGCCTACGGGTGGCATTTTGGACGGCCACTTTGCGCACCTCGAGGTCCATGCCGATGCGTTCTCGCAGGAGGGCGCGATTCTGCTGGAGGTGTTTGAATACCCCGGCGCCAACGTTGCCGAGTCCTGCCAGACCGATGCCAATGGGGTGCTGCATGGGAAATAAAACGGGCACTATGGGGTGGGCGAAAAGAGGCAGGCAAGGCGATTCCGGACTGGCGGGTTCCGCAGCGTGCAGCCAAGGAAAGGAGGATGCAGTTTTGGATTCTTTTGGGGGGGTGTCTGGGAATTTTGGGGGCGCAGTGGGCCCTGATCACTCTGATCGCACTGGGCGCTTTGCGGCGCAAGGCCGGGGCGGCGCTGGGGCAGCTCGGGGGGCCTATCGGGCGCTGGCTGGAGGAGGCGCGGCAGTTGGCGGAACTGGCGCGGGGGAGTGGAATTTCGGAGGCCGAGGTGGCGCCGTTTTTGGCGGCCTGCCGGGAGTTGCGTGCCGCGGCGGATGCGGCGGGGGAGCGGGTGTGGGAGAACGAGTTGGTGGAGCGGTTGCGGGGAGCGTGGGAGGAGGGGGGGAGGGAACTGGGCGTTCTGGAGGAGCGTGTGGCGGCTTCGGCGCTGCTGGTCGAGGGGTGGATCCCCTCGCTTGTGGCGGTGAGGGAATGCGAGGCGTCGGTTTGGCGGACGGTGGGCGTTTACGGGGGGGAGGTGGAAGCGTACGCGCGGCGCCGTTCCGCATGGGGTGCGGGGATCTTGGCGGGGGTATTTGGGTACGGTCCGCTGGTGGACTGGCAACCGGGGGTCAGACCCGCTCGAGTTTGAGGGGGTAGGTGCGGTTGGAAGCGAACTGGGCAACGTAGAGGCTTCCCTCCGAATCGACGCATAGATCGTGGGGATGAAGGAAGGGGCTTTCCTCGCTGGCCATGGGCCGGAGGCGTCCGTCGTCGGTGTACTGCGGGGCGGTTCCGCCCACGTTGGAAACGACTCGCATCTGGGCGTCGAGGACGGACACAAAACCGCGGCTGTTGCGGTCTTTGGGCCAGTTGTCGGCGAGGTGCGCGACGAAGTAGTGGTTTTGGACGTGTCGGATTTGGCGGGGGTTGCCGCCGGGCAGCGGGGTTTGAGCGAGGGGGGATCCCTCGGGGGAGAGGCGGAGCAGGTGCTGCTGGTCGCTCATGGCGATGAGCAGAGAGGGGGAGCCGTCGGGTGTGGGGTCGCAGATGCCGCCGTGGGGGCCCCAGTGGGGGATGCCGCCTTCAGCGCCACCGAAGAGTCGCTGGAGTTTTCCGTTCGGGCTGTAGTGGGCGATGTAGTCGCGCCCGTAGCCATCGAGGACGAAGAAATCGCCGGAGGGAAGGTGGAGGGTCCACGAGGGGCGGTAATCGGATTCCTGGGAGTATTTCCCGGTTTCCTCCGGCCAGCGCCATTCCTCAAGTTTCTCGCCGGAGAGGGTGGTTTTCACCACGCGGTGTGTTTTGAGGTCGGTGATGAAGAGCACCTCGCGGGTTCCCTCGGAAACGAGGGAGAGTCCGTGGGCTCCCGGGAATTCAGAGCCCCATTTGGAGACGAGTTTTCCGGCTCGATCGTAGATGATGACATTGTTGGCGGTGTGATCGGTGAGCAGGATGAGGTGGCCTTCGCGGTCCATGGCGAGGCCGTGGCAGTTCTGGACGGGGGTGGAGGGATCGAGTTCTCCCCAGCCGGGGACGAGCCGGTAGCGAAAATCGCCCTGTCCAAGGACGGGCGCTGGGGACTGGCAGACGGCGGGGAAGGCGGAGAGGGCCAAACCAGCGCTGAGGGAATCGCGGAGGAAAGAGCGTCTGGAGGAGGGGAGGAACGAGGGGTGGTCCGTCATGCCCCGAGGGTAGGGGGGAGGCTCGGGGCGTCAATTTACGCCGCCGCGTAAGCGGGGTGTCCGCGGGGGGCGGGCTAGGGTTCCTGGAGGAGCTTCTCGATGGCCGCGATGATGGTGGGGATGTTTTTGGGGTTTTCCCCATCAAAAAATCCGCGTAGCGCGCCCTTGCGGTCGATCAGCACGAACTTTTCGCTGTGGGTGAGCACCTCGGGGGTTCCGGCGGAGAGGAAGAGTCCTTGATTAGCCAGTTTGACGATTTGGTCGCGGGAGCCGGTGAGAAAGAGCCAGCGGGGGGAGGCATTCAGTTTTTGGGCGTACTCCTTGAGGACGGCCGGGGTGTCGTTTTCGGGGTTGATGGAGAGGGAGACGATGCGCAGATCGTTGGGTTTGGAGAAGTGGGCGTCGATTTTCTGCATGTGTTTACCCAGTTGGAGACAGATGCCTGGGCAGGTGGCGAACATGAGGTTGGTCACCCAGACCTTCCCGCGCAGGGAGTCGAGGTTGACGGGGTTTTGGTTTTGGTCGGTGAGATCAAAGGGGGGGAGGGTTTTTCCGAGGAGTTGGCTGGAGGAATCCTGGG
>JBEBAG010000293.1:0-15726 GCA_041159065.1 Verrucomicrobiota bacterium
AGCCGAGCCCCGCCTTTTCACTCATCCACCGCTTTTGCGGCCCGCCCGCGGGCCATTCGGAAAGAAGATCCGATTCGGGGGAAATGTCGTCGCGGTTTGGACCCCGCCAGGAGGGCCAGTCCGCGGCGCCAGCATGGGGGGGGCAAACCAGAGGGAGCGAGGCGAAGGACAGAAGGGTGAGGAGTCCAAGCGGCTGTCTCATACGGCTTTTTTTCATGGGGTGAGAGGACGGAGGTGCGGCAAAGGCACGGTACAGCAGGAACAGAACCAGCCGGCTGCCACGGCTTTGAAGGCAAGGCGCGGAGTGGAGGGGGGGGCGAGGCCGTAGCGCCCGCTAAAAACAACGGCCCGAGTCGCGAGCACGCGAAACTCGGGCCGGGAATTCACAGGGCTGGTTACCGTTTTCCGCAGGATCTCGGAAGAGCGAGGGGCGTTCGCTGCCCTCCCTCAAATCCGAGAAACTTAGGGGAGGGGTTTGATCTCGATTTTACGGTACTGGACCTTGCTTTCGGGGTCGTGGCCTTGGATGGCGATGGTGCCGTGGGAGATGAAGCGACCGGGCATGGTCTTGGGCGGAGCGGCCGGCTCGGGTTCGGTGAAGTCGGAGATGACCTTGCCATCGACCTTGGTCACGATGTGTTTGCCCTCTACGAGGATCTCCATCAGGAACCACTGATTGTCCGGCACGGGAGCGGTGAAGTTGTCCTGGATGGCGTAGATGCCCGCCGTCTTCTTGGGGTCTTTGTGGGTATTGTTGACTTGGATTTCGTACCCCTTGGCCGGCCAGCCTGCGTCCTGGAATTCGGTGTGGAAATACACGCCGGAGTTCGCGCCGGGGAAGGTTTGGATCTCGAGCCGGAGGTGGAAGTTCTTGAAGTCGTGGTTCTGCACGAGCCCGTCGTAGAAGAGGTGCGAGCGCTTGCCGAAGACGGTGAGCACGTTGTTCTCGACCTTGAAGGTGTCGGTGCCCTCATTGGCTTTCCAGCCGGTGAGGTCTTTGCCATTGAAGAGGGGAAGAAACCCCGAGTCGTCCGCCGCAAAGGCGGAGGAGGCGAGGAGGAGGGAGGAGAGGAGAACAAGCGGTTTCATGATGAGTTTGATGGAACGAACCGCCGCGACTTGTAGGGGGCGGATGACCGATTCCGCGAGCAGAAAGCGCCTTGGGGGAGGGAAATGGAGTCGGTGCGAGGAGACGCTTCCGGGAGGGAAACGTTGCGTGTTCCAAGCGGCGGGGCCGCCCGCAGCTCCGGGGCGGATTGGCTTGTCTTGCAGGAGCGCTTTTCATTCAACCGTCCCCATGACCCTCGCCGACTCCGAGTTTTCCGATCTCCTCACGCCCAGTGGACCGATGCGCACCCATGTGTTTCGGCCTGCGGCCCCGGGCCGTTACCCGGGTATCATCCTGTTCTCTGAAATTTTCCAGGTCACCGGCCCGATTCGCCGAATGGCGGCGTTGCTTGCGGGGAACGGGTTTGTGGTGGCGGTGCCGGAAATCTTTCACGAGTTCGAGCCGCTGGGCAAAGTGCTTGCCTACGACGATGCCGGAGCCGACCGGGGCAACTGGTGCAAGGTGAACAAGCCGCTGGCGGCTTACGATGCCGACACGCGGGCGGTGATTGATTTTCTCAAAAGCCACCCGCACTGCACCGGGCGTCTGGGCTCGATGGGAATTTGCATCGGCGGCCACCTGAATTTCAGGGCCTGCTTTGAGGCGGAGATCCTGGCTGGAGTGAGCTTCTACGCGACAGACCTGCACAAGCTGGCTTCGCATCCTCGGGGGCTCGGAGTGGGGATGGCGGATGACTCGTTGGAGCGCGCCCGAAAGGGGGCGATTTCGGGGGAGTTGCTCATGATTTGGGGACGCCAGGATCCGCATATCCCCCTCGAGGCAAGGCGTCAGGTACAGGATGCCCTGGAGGAGTCTGGCACCTATTACCAGTGGCTGGAGTGGAATGGCGTTCACGCCTTCCTGCGGGACGAGGGGCCGCGCTACAATCCGGTGCTGGCGCAGCAGTGCATGCAAATTGTGCTCGAACTCTTTAAGCGCAAGCTGAGCGAGGGCGACCGACCTGCGGCGGTTGCCGGTTCCGGAAACGTCCGACACTAGGCCGAATCCGGGTCATGCAGTCGGCCGAACCATCCGCCGCAAGCGTCCTGTTCATTCGCGGGGGGGCATTGGGGGACTTTGTGCTCACGCTGCCCGCACTCCGGCTCCTGCGGGACGCGTTTCCGGGAGGGCGGCTCGAACTGCTGGGCTATCCGCATATCGCCGCCCTTGCGCTGGCGGGAGGGCAAGTGGATGCGGTCCGCTCGATTGAGTATGGACCCATGGCTGGTTTTTTTGCGCGGGAGGGCACTCTGGATCCTTCTCTTTGCCAATACTTTGCTGGATTTGATCACGTCGTGAGCTGCCTGTACGACCCCGATCGCATTTTTGAGGCGAACCTTCGCAGGGCCGGGGTGCGCGGCTATCTTTCCGCCTACCGGAAAGTCACCACGCGACACGCGGCGTGGGAATGGGCGGCTCCGCTGGAGGAGCTGGGGCTCTGTCTGCGGGACCCGGCTCCCCGGGTTGAACTGGGAGAGGCAGACCGGGAGGCGGGGCGCAAGTGGTTGGGCGGGGCAGGGCGCGCGCGTCTGGCCCTGCATCCGGGCAGTGGCAGTCCGCGCAAAAACTGGCCCGTGGCGGGTTGGATGGAGGTGGCGCGCCGGTTTCTCAGGGACTTTCCGGAGGGCGAGTTGGTGTTGGTGGGAGGGGAGGCGGACGAAGCGGTCTTGCGCGCCTGGAGTCTGGGCTTTGGGGAGGACCGGGTTCGCACGGCGCTCCATCTGCCGCTGCCTCTCCTCGCCGCAGTGCTTGGGGAAATCGGTCGCTTTGCAGGGCACGACAGTGGGGTGTCCCACGTGGCGGCGGCGGTTGGGGCGCGCTGCGTGCTTTTGTTTGGTCCGACCGATCCGGCGCTGTGGGCGCCCCAGAATGCAGGGGTGGAAGTGATTGGCGCGCCGGAGGGGGACTGGAGTCGTCTTTTGCCCGGGCAGGTTTGGGAGCGAATTGTCGCCCTGTTTTAGGGCGCATCCAAGGGGGCTGGGGTGGGGGCGCGCTTTTGTTCGTCAAAGGGTTCGATGTGCACGAGCACGTCGGCGATCGATGCCAGTTCGGCGCGCACCTGATCCTTGACTGCGTGAGCAATCCGATGCCCATCACTGACCGAGAGCGTGCCCTGAACCAGCACGTGAATGTCGACGTAGAACTCGAGGCCCATTTTGCGAACCCGGCACTTTTCGAGTCCCTCCACCCCGGGCACGCGGTTGGCGGCGTCGCGCACGGAGGCCTCGATCTCGGGGGCGGGGGCGGTGTCCATGGCTTCGTTGAGCGCGGGGCCGAGGATGCGCACGCCGTTGAACGCGATGACGCCGCAGGCGATGAGGGCGGCGTAGTCATCGGCGGCCTCGTAGCCCGCTCCTCCCAGAAGCGCGACGCTGATGCCAAGAAATGCAGCGGCGGAGGTGATGGCGTCGGAGCGATGGTGCCAGGCGTCGGAATGAAGGGCGGCACTGCCGATTTCCTGGTTGAGCTGCAGGACTTTCCGGAAGAGGAACTCCTTGACTAGGATAACCCCCAGGAGCACGCCGAGGGTGAACGGCGCGGGGGCATGGTGTGGGGTGCGGATTTCGCGGATGCTCTCGATGGCGAGCGCCAGCGCGGTGCCCAGAAGCAGCAGGCCCACGGCGATGGCGGAGAGCGTTTCGGCCTTGCCGTGGCCGTAGGGGTGCGAGTCGTCCGGGGGCAGGGCAGCGTAGCGCAATCCCGCCCAGACGAGGAGCGACCCAAAGATATCCAAGGAGGATTCAACGCCGTCGGCTATCAGGGCGTAGCTGTTTCCGAGCACGCCGGCCGCGATCTTGATGAACGCGAGCAGCGTGTTCAGCGCGGCCCCGAGGAGCGCCATTTTGGAACCCGAGGCGAGTTGGGCGTTCGTTTGGGCATTTGGGTGGGCCATGCTCGAAGAATGCGGTGCGAATCGGAGCAGGAGGCGGGGGGAAGTCCAAGGGGGAAGCGAGGAAGCGGGTGTCAAAGCGCGAGATTCTAAGAAACCGGGCAGAAAAGAATCCTTTCGTTTGCGGCTACCTTGTGTTTCCGCTCTCCATCCCTCAACCCCTCCAACCATGACTTCCCCTCGCCCCCTCCTCTCCGTCCTTCTCCTGCCCCTCCTCTCAACCGCCCTCGGCGCTGCCGTGCCTGCTTTCGAAAAAATCACCCTCTCCTCGGAATTCATCGCCGAGGGCTGCGCGATTGCCGATTTTAACCGCGATGGGCATCCCGATTTCACCGCAGGCCCCTACCTCTGGTTCGGCCCGGACTTCAAACGCCGCGAGACCTTCACCCCGCCCAAGGTCAATCCGACCGATCCCACCCAGTCGCCTTACAATCCGGCTAAGGGGTACTCGGATTACTTCCTGAGTTACGCCTACGACTTCAACGGAGACGGCTGGCCAGATATTCTCGTGTATGGATTTCCCGGGGAAGCGGCCACCGTTTACCTCAACCCGCAGGGCAAAGGAGGGGACTGGGCCAAGCACGCCATTTTTGACGTGGCCGATGGGGAGTCCCCCGACCTGAAGGACGTGAACGGGGATGGAAAGCCGGAGCTGCTGGTCCACTCCAGTGACGCGGTGAAACCGAGGGAGGCCAAAGGCAAGTCGGGCGGGCAGTTGGGTTTCGCTGAGATCGATTGGAAGAATCCCCTCGGCAAGGCGCGCTTCCGTCCGATCACGCCCAAGTCCCCCGAAAACGATCAAAAATACTTTCGTTACACGCACGGCTACGGAGCCGGCGACGTCAATGGAGACGGGCGCCCGGACATCCTGACCAAGGATGGTTGGTTCGAGCAGCCCGCCGATCTTCGCGAGGATAAGGATTGGGTCTTCCACCCGGCTCCCTTTGCCTCGAAAGACGGAAAAGGCGGCTCTTTCATGCTCGTGTATGACGTCAACGGAGATGGACGGAACGACGTGGTCACCAGCTACAATGCCCATGGGTTCGGGCTTGGCTGGTTTGAGCAGAACAAGGACGGCAGCTTTACCGAGCACAAAATCATGGGGAGCACTCCGGAGGAAAATCCTCACGGGGTGAAGTTTAGCCAATTGCATGCGATGCAGTTGGCCGATATCAACGGGGACGGTTTGCTGGACTTGGTCGTGGGCAAACGCCGCTGGGCGCATGGGCCGCTCGGGGATGTCGAGCCGGATGCGCCGCCGGTTCTTTACTGGTTCGAGATCCGCCGCGATGGCAAGGGGGGCGCGGAATTCATCCCGCACTTGGTGGATGATGCGAGCGGGGTGGGCACGCAAGTGACCACCGGCGACCTGAACAAAGATGGAAAGGTGGACATCGCCGTCGCGAACAAATCGGGCGTGTTTTTGTTCCTCCAGAAGTAGTCCAAGCGTTTCGCTCACGGCTTCCTTGCTGAAGACTTCCAGATCCCGCTCCCCCTCTGGGGGGCGGGGTTTTTTATGTGGCTGGGCAGAGCGCGCCGGCGGGAGCAGCGCGGGGATGCCGTGCCATGCGAGGGGCCTCCTCGTGATGGGAGATTCGCGCATCGGCGTCCCGGAGCCAGGAATCCTCGGGTTCCTTCAAAGGCCGGATTGCACCAAGATTTGGCCGGACGAATCAGGACGCGGGACGGGGCGTGCTTAGCATGGGACGATGGTCGGGGGGCGCCTCCCGATTGGAGGCGGCGTCGCTCTTGGGTGGTGTTCCTCCGGTTCGTTTGATTGTTTTTTCTTATGAGAACTTCCCTTCTTTTTGTTTGCTGCGTTCTCGGAAGTCTGACTTCCCCGGACGTCTCTGCGGGCGCGGTTCCGGGTGCGAAGCCCAACATTTTATTCATCATGACCGACGACCACGCGGCCCACGCGATCTCGGCCTACGGATCCAAAATCAATCAGACGCCCCATTTGGACCGCATCGGGGCGGAGGGGATGCGCTTTTCCAATGCCTTCGTCTGCAATTCCATCTGCACCCCGAGTCGGGCCACGGTGCTGACGGGGAAGTACTCGCACAAAAACGGGACGCCCGTTTTCAATGTTTTCGATGGGAGCCAGCAGACGGTGTCCAAGCTTCTCCAAGCCGGCGGTTACTACACCGCAATGGTGGGGAAGTGGCATCTTGGTTCGGAGCCGACCGGGTTCGACCACTGGAACATTCTTCCCGGACAGGGACGCTACTTTGATCCGATTCTCTATACGGCGGCGGGAGCGCGCGAGTACCCGGGGTATGCCACGCAGGTGATTACGGATTTGGGCATCGAGGCCCTGAAAGCGCGCCCCAAGGACAAACCGTTTTTCCTGATGCTGCATCACAAAGCCCCGCACCGCGAGTGGGAGCCGGATCCGGTAAATGCGGCGAAGTTCGCGCACGTTCAGATTCCCGAACCTGCGACGCTGCGCGACAACTACGCAACTCGACCGGCCGCCTTGCCGGAGAATAAACAGACGGTGCGCAATGATCTCACCCGCAGGGATCTGAAGCTGAAGCCGCCGGCGGGTCTCGATCCCAAGGAGGCTGCGAAGTGGCTTTCGGTCAAACCGGACGAGGTGGAGATCGAGGAGAACGGGGAAAAGAAAACGCTGCGCGGGGAGGAACTCCTCCAGTGGAAGTTTCAGAGGTACATGCGGGACTACCTCGCCTGCGTCCAAGGCGTGGACGACGAGGTTGGCCGAATCCGCAAGTGGCTGGAGGCCGAGGGCTTGGCGGATAACACGGTAGTCTTCTACACCACCGACAATGGTTTTTTCCTTGGGGACAACGGGCTCTACGACAAGCGCTTCATGTACGAGCCGTCCCTGCGCATCCCGCTCCTGGTCAGTTGGCCGGGAATTACCAAAGCGGGAACGGTCTCCGATCGGTTTGCGCTGAATGCGGACTATGCGCCCACATTCCTCGATATCGCGGGACTGCCGATTCCCTCGGATATGCAGGGGCGTTCCCTTGTTCCAGTACTGCGAGGTGAGAATCCGCCGGACTGGAGGAAGTCCATGTACTACCGGTACTACCATGATCCCGGTCATCACAACACGCGCGCGCACTACGGGGTCCGCACGGCCACCCACAAGCTGATCTACTACTGGAAGAAGGAGGCGTGGGAGCTTTTCGATTTGGTGCGTGATCCGGGCGAGCAGCGCAACCTAGTCGACGACCCTGCGGCTGCGGCCGTTTTAGCCGAATTGAAAGGCGAACTGGCGCGGTTGCGGAGGGAGTTGCAGGACGAAGATCAGTTTGCGCTGGAGCTGCCCAAGGATGGAGTGGACGGGGGAAAGCTCAAATGGCAGGCGGGATTCGAGCCGAAGGCCGCGCCGCGTCCCTGAGCGGCGAAAGGGGGCGGGGTGGCTGAGGGGATTTGAGCTGCCCTAGAGTTCCTTTTTTGAGAGCATACGGCCCTATGGCCAAGGTTTCCGGTGCCGGATCGGGGAGTTTGCTTCTGAGACGGAGCGGTGAGGCGATGCGTCAGCTCTTCGACTTGGTGGAGGGAGTGCAATGTTGGGTGAAGGATGTGGGCGGAGTTTATCAGTGGGTGAACCGGGCTTTCCTGCTGAACTACTCCCTCGACGCCTCTTGGAATGCCGTGGTGGGAAAGACGGATTATGATCTTTCTCCCAAACACTTGGCGGAGCAGTTTGTTTTGGATGATCAGCGTGTATTGGCCGGGGAGGGAGTGCATGACCGGCTCGAATTGGTAGGCCGCTTTGATCACGTGGCGACCTGGAATCGCACCACCAAGGTTCCGGTCAAAGGAGCGCGGGGCGAGGTGCTGGGGACGGCTGGGATCACGCGGCGCGCGGAAGAGAATGCGATTGTGGGACACGTGGATCTCGGCCTTGCGCGCGTACTCGCCTACATCCGTGACAATCATGCAGACGCACCCTCCAACGAGGTGCTGGCCGCGGTGGCCGGGCGCTCGATTCGGGCCTTGGAACGCGCGTTTTCCAAGGAGTTGCACCTCAGTCCCCAACAGTTCCTCCGCAGGATTCGTGTGCGTTGTTCCTGCCATGACTTGGTATTCTGCCAGTGGCCGCTGAGCGAGGTCGCTCTGCGCCACGGGTTCTGCGACCAAAGCCATTTCACGCGCGAGTTCCGCCTCGAAACCGGGATGACTCCCAGAGCCTATCGGAAATTGTATCAGTCGGGGAAATAGCCCCGCTGCCGCTTGGATTCCAAAATCTGGCGCGTGGCGCCTATGCTCACCTGCTGGAAGTGATAGGATCCGCTCCCGACGCGATCCCGGGATCGCTCCATGATCAGTTCTCACCCTCCCCTCTGCCATGCGCCTCTCCCCACGCTCATTCCGCCTCCCTGGATCGGTTGTGTCCCTGCCGCTCATCCAAAACTTCTTCTTCTCAGTGGCTTGTGCCTGTTTGGGGGCCAATCTGGCTTGGGCGGATGGCGCCGGAGATGCTGCCAACCTGCCGGCCGAGTTTGTGATTCCTGCGGCCACCCCCGGGGAGTGGACTCGGTCCAATGGCTGGTCAGATGCGGGAAACCGGGCGAACTGGGAGCGGTCTTTGGGCGGAGCGACGAGCAATCGATTTTCGGAGCTTCGCCAGATTACACGCGAGAATGTGGCGCGCTTGGAGGTGGCTTGGACGTACCGCTCCGGGGATGGGGCGGCGAACATCCAATGCAACCCGATTATCGTTGATGGGGTCTTGTATGCGCCCACCCCAGGGAAACACATCGTGGCGCTGGACGCGGCGACGGGAAAGGAGCGGTGGCGCTTCTCCACGGCGAGCGTGATCGGGAAGGACGCTTCGAGTCCCGCGCGACGCGGGCTTTTGTTCCATCGCGGAGACAAGGAGGTTTCGGCCCGGTTGCTGTTTGGGGATGGATCGTGGCTCCTCGCGGTGGATCCGGCCACAGGGAAGCCGATCGAAGATTTTGGGCAGGGGGGGAAAGTGCGGGTCCCGATGGGCACGACTGCCGTGGGAGCGGTCTTTGAGCGGACGCTGGTTCTGCCGGGGTATGGCGGGGATGTGTACGGGTTTGATGTGAAGGATGGCCGCCTGCTTTGGACGTTCGCGACGCGCCCGGGACGCGGTCAGTACGGGAATGAGACCTGGAGCCGAGTGGAGGCCGGGGCGAACTGCTGGGGGGGGATGGCTTTGGATGCGTCAAGGGGCATCGCCTACGTTTCGACTGGTTCACCGAAGCCGAATTTTTTCGGGATGAACCATCGCGGGGACAATCTGTTCTCGAACTGTGTGATTGCGCTTGATGTGCGCACGGGTGAGCGGCTCTGGCATTTTCAGGAACTTCGCCATGACATCTGGGATTGGGATATTCCGGCTCCACCGAATTTGGTGACCGTGGAGCGTGGCGGAGTTCGGGTGGATGCGGTGGCGCAAGTCACCAAGGCGGGAAACACCCTTTTGCTGGACCGGGTCACGGGCAAACCGCTGTTTGATTTCCGTTTGGTGCGCGTGGACACGCATGGTCTTCCGGGCGATGAAACCGCCCGTTACCAGCCTGCCCCCCAGCTGCCGGAACCCTTTGCGCGGAATGCTTATACGGAGCGGGATCTGCCGCTTGATCCGAAAGTCCGGGAGCCGCTGACGCCCCTTTTCCAGAGGTCCAACCACGGTCCTTTCCCCTCGTTCGACGAGGCGCGTCCGACCCTGATGTTCAATGTCCACGGGGGCGCTGAGTGGACGGGGGCTGCCGCGGATTCCAGAGGTTTTCTGTATGTCAGTTCCAACGAGATTCCCTGGAACATTTTGTGTTTCCGGGATGACGATCCCGATCCCGCGAAACCGGCGACCGCCGGGGAGCAGGTGTATCAGAGCATCTGTGTGGCCTGCCATGGTGCGGATCGTCGCGGGATCGGGCATGCTCCTCCGCTGCGCGGACTCCGGCACCGGATGAAAGAGGAAGAGATACGCTCCGTCCTCAAGAATGGGCGCAACGGGATGCCGCCGATGGCGTTTCTCACAGAGGAGCAGACGGGGCCCCTGCTGGATTTTTTGCTGTGCAAGGATCGGCCAGAAGGGACTGCGGCCACCGTTGGCGGCAAGCGGGGAGGGGACTCTTGGACTTTTGGAGGCTTCCAGAAGCTCCAGGACGCGGAGGGGTACCCTGCGTGCACGCCGCCCTGGGGGACTTTGAACTGCATCAATCTCAACACAGGGAAAAAGGTGTGGAGCGTTCCCTTGGGAGAGTATGCGGCCCTTTCAGCCAAGGGTATTCCGATCACGGGACAGGAAAACTTCGGAGGGGCCATGGTGACTGCAAGCGGCCTTGTGTTTGTGAGTGGGACGCGTGATGCCAAGATCCGCGCATTCGATGCCGACTCGGGCCGCGAGTTGTGGAGTCATGCTCTTCCCCTTCATGGCACGGCGCCGCCTGCAAGCTACGAGGTCAATGGGAGGCAGTATGTGGTGCTGCCCGCGACGGGAGGCGGAAAACTGGGAGGCGCCACTGGGGACGCGTGGGTGGCATTCGCACTCCCGGAGGGACGATGAACCTCCTCGCGCTCGGACGGAAGGCGGGCGCGGTTTTGGTGTGGGGGTGCGTTTTGGATTCCGCGGTGCAGGGGGCTTCGGAACCCCAGGTGTTGCCCGAGGTGGAGGTTGCTGCGGACCGCGCGGTTCCCCTGCGGGCGATTTCCCTGGAACGCTCGGATTGGGAAACCGCCCCGCAGCGCTCGCTGGATGGGCTGTTGCGGCAGGTGCCGGGGTTCAGTCTTTACCGAAGGACGGATAGTCTTGTGGCGCATCCGACTTCGCAGGGGGCGAGCCTTGGCAATACCGGCCCGAATGGTGCGAGTCGGGCGGTGTTCTTATGGGATGGGGTGCCCATGAACGATCCGTTCGGCGGCTGGATTCCGTGGAATCGGTTTCCGACCTCGTGGCTCGCCAGGGTGTGGGTGACTCCCTGCGGGCGTGCCGGATTCAATGCGCCGGGGGGACTGTGCGGAACGGTGGATGTGCGCTCCAGATTCCTCGAGGAGCCGCCGTTCCGGGCGCTTGAATTTGCGGCCGGTAGCCTTGTGGAGCATCAGGTTTCGGCGGGCTTTTCCGAGGATCTGGCTGGAGGGCGTGTGCGGATGTTTGGGGGTGTTCAAGAGATGGATTTTCGGGGTTATTCCGTGCTCCGGGAGGACCAGCGGGGACGAGTGGACACCAAGGCGAAATCTCGGGTTCGCTCCGGGGAGGGTGGTTTCCGTTATGCGTTTTCCGAGGAGGGGGACTGGAAGTTGACCCTGCGGGTTCAGGGGTACGAGGAAGCGCGTGGAAACGGGACGCCGCTGGCGGTCAACCGGGGAGATGGGGTGGATTTTTCGGTCCGGTTGGAGCGCGAGGGGTTACCCGACGAATGGAGTGGCCAGTGGACATGGTTCCACCAGGCGCGCCGGTTTCAGAGCACCTTCACGTCCGTGTCTGCCGACCGTTCGGCGGAGAGTGTCACGCTCGATCAGTATGCGGTGCCCTCTCGGTGCACGGGGTTGTTTCAGCGCGTGCGTGTTCCCCTGGGGGAAAGGCATGTGCTGGGGGTTGCGTGGGAGACCCAGGTGGTCGAGGGAGTGACGCGAGAGCGGTTTCGGAATTTGGGGGCGGGGTTCACTCGGGAACGAGAGGCGGGGGGCCTGCAGATCGATTCGGGCCTTTCCGTCGCAGACACGTGGACGCTGCGCAAGGGACTGTCTCTGACTGGTTCAGTGCGAACGGGTTGGCATCGGGATCAGGACGGGATGTTGCGGGAATTGGATCGCGCGAGCGGTGCCGTGACGGCCAGCCGGCGCGAGGCGCTCAGGCAGCGGGTTCCGGTGGATCTGGGTTTGAGCGGCCGCTGGCAGGCTTCTGCGGAACTGGAGGTCGAAGGGGGAATTTTCACATGTCGCAGACAGCCAACCTTGAACGAGCTGTATCGCCCGTTTCGGGTGGGCAACACCCTGACCCTTGCGAACCCTGGATTGCGGCCGGAGCGCGTGGAGGGGCTGGATGCGGGGGTGCGGTGGAGCTTGAATCAGGGTGTCGTTTTGCGGGGTAGGATGTTTTATCAGCAACTAAGGCAGGCAGTTGCAAACGTCACGGAGGTGACCGGTCCGGGGGTGTATCCTGAATGGGGGGCGTTGGGTGTCGGGGGAGTCGGTGCGCGGCGGGAGAATGTCGATCGGATCCGGATGCCTGGGTTTGAATTGGGAACGGAGGTGCGCTTACCGCTGGGCATTTCGGTGGATTGCTCGTGGCTGCATGTGTCGCCGCGGGTCATGGCGGCTCGGGTGGATCCGAGGCTCGTGGGCTGCCGGCCTCCGCAGGTTCCTCGTGAGGTGGTGCAAGGTTTTGTGAAGGGGGGCAATGCGCGCTGGCGCTGGGAGATCGGGGTCCGTGCGGTTTCCTCACAATTCGAGGACGATCGGAACGAGCGAAAACTCGCGGCATTTACAACGCTGAACGGGATGGTGACGTGCAAACTCCATCGTCGCTGCGAGGTCTATGTGGGCGGCGAGAACCTCACGGGAAGCGAGATTCAAACGCGGCGCGATGCGGACGGGATCGTTGCGGTGGGCGCGCCCCTCTCGTGGATCAGCGGAGTTCGTTGCGAGTTTTAGGAGCGAAGCCGGTACCCGGATGAGGGGCCGTGGGTGTGGGAAATGCTGTCCAGAATGGCGCATGAATAATTCGACTGTTGCGTTTTGGGTCTCGGTGGTGGCGTCCTCCTGCTTGGTCTCCTTCCCGCTGGAGGCGGCTCCGAAAGCGGGTCCGGGTTCATCCAATCGGCCTGCGCCGTCCCCCGCTCCCGCGCCGGGGGCTGCCGAGCGGATTAAGGCTCCGGACGCGATGTTCGCGCGGACTTGGGCGGCGAATGCGGCGGGGCTTTTAGGAAAGTCGGTGGAGACCTGCGTCCAGGAGGTGGGCGAGATCGGAGGCGTGACGTCGAATTCCCCGTTTGCCGTGGTGCCGCTGACGACGGGGAATGCACGGGGGGAGTCGGGCGGGGAAATACTTGCGCTCGTCCCGCTTCCGAGGATGCAGAATTTTGTGGAGAAGGCGCTCGCGGCGATTGGGAAATGGACGGTGTTTGGAGAGCGCAACAATCCGACGGTCACCTCCGGTACGCTCGCGAACGTCGAGGGGGAACTCGTCCTGGTCGTGGATGGAGCGTCCACCGACACGCGCGGAAGGAAGCCTTCCGCCATTCTTGCAGAGCAGCGCGCGCGCAAATAGACCGGCCCAGGGAGCGCTGGCCGGGGCGTTGAGGGAGGACGGAGGTGAGGTTTGCGGTGACCCTGCGAACCTCAGCGCGCGAGGCGGAATACCAGTTCCTCTTTGGAATACTTGGGGAGTCGGCGCGATTCCGGGGGGAATTTCGGTGGTTCCGTTTTCCCGATTTGGAAGAGCTGCCAGATGGGTTCCCCGGATTCGTCCTTTTCGTATACCCGGTTCTTCTCCTCAACGAAGAGGTTGGCGTAAACCATGCTCCCGGGGTAGGTTCCGATGAGGATTTCGATCTCATAGGTTTTGCCGGCCTGCATCGGAATCCAGGTGCTTTTGGTTTCGTGCGTGTCCGGATCCAGTACAAAAAGGCCGCCGTCGAACACGGTCTTTCCATCAAAACGCACCGTGAGCCAATCGTCGGCGAATCCTCGGAAACGGAAGGTGCCGTTTCGCGGAGGAGTCACCTTGCCGCGGTAGTGCACGATCCAAAGGCTCGGCTTGACCTCGCTTTCCACACCAAACGCGCGTGGTGCCTCAACGGCGGAAAGTTCGGGAAAATAGATCCGCTGCGCGGAGAGCGTATTTTTGGCGCGGTAGTATTTCCCGAGAATCGCGGGGTCCCAATTTTTGGCGAACGTTTTGAGATCATCGACGGCCTGGGACGGGTTGGAGAGGGGTTCCTTGGAGGCGCTCTGTTTGAGGTCGTACAGCGTGCCTTGGAGGCCGATGTCCATGGCACCCCGGAATCCGAATGCGGTGATGCCCATGCCGATGCTCGGGGGAATCATGGCGGCCTTGCCCGCCATGGAGCTGAAACTCACGCTGGTTCCAGCGATCCCCGCGATCTGATTAGGAAGCGCGGAACTTGTGGCGTTGAAGGAGGGCACATCGGGGAGGCTCACCTTCGCGTTGGAGGAGGTGGACGTGATTCGGTTGGAGGCGGGAGGTGCGCTCATGTTTTGGGAGCGCAACGCGGTTTGCACCCGGTGCTCAATCTGGCTGCCTCGTCCGGCACCCGAGGGGGGCGCGCTCGTGAAATTGAGCCGGCGCTTCGCCTGAACGGTTTGGACAACCCAAAACGCGGCGAGGAGAAGCAGCACGGCGTGCACGATCACACTCACGAGGAAAAATTCTCCTCCCGCAGTGCGGATACGCTTCCAGAGCCCCATGCGGGCGGGCTTCTTCGCCTGGTCAGCGTTGCGGAACGCTCCGGCTTTGGGGGCGGTGGGGCGGAGCGGCTTGGAGCGCTTTTCCCTGGAGGAAAGGGATTTGGAGTCGGCATCGCCCGGCATGCCAGGAGGGGGGCCCTCGAAGTGGTCCGTGAGATCAGGGGCCTCGGGCGCGGGGGACGGCGGAGGAGGAACGGGGCGCGAGCGGAAGCTGAATTTCTGGAGGCGTCTGCCCTTGGGCAATTCCCACCTTTTCCCGCGAGGAGTCATGCGGTCGCGCGGGGCGTGGAGTGTGAGCGGGACGACTTCGCGTGGAAATTCGCTCGGCTTGTCGGATTCTCGGGAGATCGGGAGGTGGGGGGCGTGTGAGGGGGATGAGGGCTCGGATTTGCTGAGGCGAGTCGGCTCAGTGGCGGGTGCGGCGCTCGGAAGCGTCGAACGGGACGGCTTGGATCCGGGGGGGGGCGCGTCCGCCGGGTTTGGTTTGGCCGCAGTTTCTGGGGGGGCGACGGGGGTTGGAGTGCGGAAATGGGAACGGAGCCACGACAAGAGGCCGTTGCGATGGCGTCTGCGTCCCGGGGGGAGGGGCAGTTTTGGGGCGGGATGCGACCAGGGATCGCGAGCCTTGGGGTGATGCGAATCTGGAGGAAGTGGAGCCATGAAACGCTTTGGGGGATCAGCGCCGAGGGGTGGGGGACGCGGATTATTGCTTTTGCAGGGACGGCGTGTTGGCCCGCGGAAAAAGGTCGGCGGCAGACCGGAAGGCGCTACTGTTTGGGTAGAGCGTAGAAAGGTCGGAGAGGAGTGACGCGGACTCGCGCGAGTCTCCCCGAGCCTTGAGTCCCTTGGCGGCGCCGAGCAGCGCCCGGGGTTGGATGAGGGAATGTTTGGCTGCGAACACCTCGATGGAAAGGAACGCCCGAATTGCCTCGTTCCAGTTTCCGGCCTTGAGCGCGGATTCGCCGAGTTCGAGCCACGAGAGGGCGGCGCAGAGGGTGGTAGCTCCTGGACGAGCGTGGGATCTCCACAACGCTTCGAAACTCGCTCGATCCGCTCCGGGAGCCATGGAGGCGATCAGTTTGTAGGCGCCGTCGATATCGGCATCGCCGGTGGGAACCCAGATTTTCTGGAGTTCCCCGAGGGACTCAGAATGGGCGCTGGATGCGATGGCTGCCAGGTGGAGGCGGAGGATCTCCGGCCAAAGGTTCGCATTCAGATCCGCGAAGGGGCGAGCGAAGGCGAGCAGTGCTTTGGTTTTCTCAAGGACTGCCTCGGCGTTGCCTGAGGCGGCAAGCGATTTGGCCTCGGCGAGTTCACTGGGTTCGGAAAATACGATGCGTTCCAC
>JBEBAG010000294.1:0-3321 GCA_041159065.1 Verrucomicrobiota bacterium
CTCCCACCCCGCTCTGGCAACGCCCACCCCACCCCGAGCCCGGCGAACCCGGCAAGCACTACCACCCCACCGTCACCCTCAATGGAGCGACCCTGCCATGGAAACTCGTGGATGGGGTGAAGGTCTTCCATCTGATCGCCGAGGAGGTTTGGCACGAGTTCATTCCTCAAACAGAATCCAATCAGGCACTTCGGGCTCACTGCTGGGGCTACAATGGCCACGTCCACGGCCCAACCCTCGAATGCGTTCAGGGCGACCGCCTGCGCATTTATGTCACCAATAAACTGCCCGCGCCCACCTCCGTGCACTGGCACGGAATCATCCTGCCCAACGGAATGGACGGAGTCGGCGGGCTGACCCAAAAAGCCATCCCCCCGGGCGAAACGTACCGGTACGAGTTCACTGTCTGGCAACACGGCACCTTCATGTACCACTCCCACCACGACGAGATGACGCAGATGGCCCTCGGGCTGATGGGGATGCTGGTGGTGCATCCCCGGGAGGAAACCGAGCCGCGCCCCCAGCGGGATTTTGTGTACCTTCTCAGCGAGTGGCGGATCGATCCGGGAACGACCCGCCCCAACCCCAATGAGATGACGGAATTCAACGTCCTCACGCTGAATGCAAAAGCCTTTCCCGGAACGGCCCCCATGGTCGTTCATCAAGGGGATCTGGTTCGCATTCGCATCGGGAACCTTTCCGCCATGGATCATCATTCCATCCACTTCCATGGTCACTTCTGGAAGGTGCGGGAAACCGATGGCGGGGTGATCCCTCCGGAGGCCCGGTGGCCGGAGGTCACCGTCTTGGTCCCCGTGGGAAGCACGCGAACCGTCGAGTTCATCGCGGATAACCCCGGGGACTGGGCTTTCCACTGCCACATGAGCCATCACGTCATGAACCAAATGGGCCACGCCATTCCCAACATGATCGGCATGCAAAAGGACACCATGGACAAGCGAATCCGCAAGTTTCTCCCGGGTTACATGACCATGGGAGAAACAGGGATGGCGGACATGGGCGAGATGGGCATGAAGGTGCCCCGCAATTCAACCCCCATGGTGGGAGCGCACGGCCCCTTCGATTACATCACCATGGGAGGGATGTACACGAACCTCCAGGTACGCCCCGCCGTCCTCACCGGATCGGAATCCGAACCGGCCAAGACCGGATGGTACGACCACCCCAGCGGAACTGTCGCGCTCCCCGCAACCGACGCGGAAATCCAACGCGATCTGGGCGTCTCTCCAAGAGCGTAAAAGGCATCGCCTCCCCTTGCTCCCCGCTCCCGATCCCGCTCTCCCCCCCGTCCCCCCGTCCCCCCGCCCCACGGCAATCAGTGGCCCGCCTCCCCATCCCCACCTCGCCAGCGCGACAGGCTCTCCTCGTGAAAATGCTTCGGACGAAACATCCGAATCAGGATGCCATACCGCGGACTGAAGAGAAAAGCCGCCCCGAACATCCCCCCAAGAACCAACACGATACAGGCTCCAGACGGCACCTGGATCCAGTAACTCAGCCATAGCCCCAGCACGGAGCCCACCACCCCAAGCACCCCCCCGCCCCAAAGCATCACGGGAAACGAATCGCAAAGCAGGTACATGGTCGCAGCCGGCGACACCAACAAGCCAAGCAGAAGAATCACCCCCACCGCCTGCAAGGAACTCACCATGGTCAGCACCAGACTCACGACAAGGACCACATTCAGCGCCCCCGTCGCAATGCCCTGACTCTTCGCCACGGCCGGGTCGAACAAAAGCAACTGCAGGGGACGCTCCAAGGCCACCAGCAGGGGCAACACCACCACCGAAACCCCAAAGGCCACCCACAGATCCTGATTCGACACCCCAAGGATGTTTCCAAATAGGTAGTGCATCAACGACACGCGCACCTTCACAAAGCTCAGCAGCACAATCCCCAGCGAGAAGGCCACCGTGTACAAAATCCCCAACGCCGTATCCTCCTTCACCCGCGAACTGCGCGAAAGCAACTGCGCCCCCAGCGCCACCAGCAGCGCCGCGAAGAGCGCCCCGACAAAAAGCCCGGCCGGCTCGAGACTTTTGAAAATCAAAACGCCCAAAGCCAGCCCCGGCAAAAGCGAGTGCGAAAGCGAGTCCGCCATGAGCGCCATGCGCCGCAGGACCACAAAAGCCCCCAGAAACCCATTCAAAAATCCCACCAGTACGCTGGCAGCCAGCGCCCGCTGCATGAACTCATGCCGAAACGGTTCAAATAGCCATTCCATGACTCACTCCTGAAAAAACCCTCGTGCCATAGGTGCGCTCCAAATGGGCCCGTGTGAAAACCTCCGACACGGGTCCCGCCGCAATCAACTCCCCATTGAGCATCACCACCCGGTCAAACAACTCCGGCACCGAGGCGAGATCATGGTGCGAAACCATCACCAGCTTTCCCTCCGCCTTCAGCGCGCCCAACAACGTCCGAAGCGCATCCTGGCTCACCTGATCCAGCCCGGTAAAGGGCTCGTCCAACAACAGCACATGCGCCTCCTGCGCCAAAGCCCGAGCCAGAAACACCCGCTGCTGCTGCCCGCCCGAGAGCGCCGAAATCTGGCGGTTCTCCAGCGGACTCAGCTGCATCGCCTCCAACGCCGCATCCACCGCCTCCCCATCCTCCCGCCCAAAACGCTTCCACCAGCGCAGACGCAGGTACCGCCCCATCTCCACCACCGAACGCACCGTCGCCGGAAAATCCCAGTCCACCATTTCACGCTGCGGCAAGTAGGCGAACTCCTTGCTCGGACCGCGCACCTCCCGCCCGTGAAACGAAATGCTCCCCCCCTCCCGCTCCACCAGCCCCGCAAGCGCCTTCAATAAGGTCGACTTACCCGCCCCATTCGGACCCAACACCCCCACACACTGTCCACAGGGCACCGAAAAACTCAGATGGTGCAACGCCGGAATCCTCCGGTAACTCACCGTCAAATCTTTCACGTGAAGGCTGTGCTCACTCATCGGCTGAATGCGGCTCAATGCGGCTCAATGCGAGTTAAGGAAAGGGCACCACGGCCAAGATCTTCCCTTCCCCCCACGCGCTTCGCTCCAGTTCCTCGCCCTCCGGCAAACTCAGCCTCAACCGCACCCCCGAGAGCCCCGCGGATGCCTCCCGCCACTCAACCCGCACCCCCAACTCCACCCCCTCCTTAGGAAAGGGAAGGCGCAGCGCGACCCGCTCCTGCCGCGCCGGATCCTGCTTGCTCCAGACCACCCTCCCCAAATGCGAAAGCTCCACAAACCGCGCCTCCGAAGAGAAACCCAGCTCCAGCCCGAGCTCCCCCCCCCAGGCTCCTCCCCCCCGCGC
>JBEBAG010000295.1:0-5510 GCA_041159065.1 Verrucomicrobiota bacterium
GCGCAGCACCGCAGGCAATCAGGTGCGCGCTTCCAAACTCCTCGGAATTACCCGGGCAACCCTCCGCAAACGCCTCGAAATTTTCGGGATAACCCGGGAGCTCAACATTTCCCACTCGTCCGTCTAGCGTCCTTCCCCCCTCGCGCCAGCGACTCTGAAACGACCGCCTCCAGGGCACCGGATCCAGTCGCACCCCGGGTGCGCCCTGCCGCGAGCGCCCCGGAAGAGGTCCCCGCGCCCTGCTCCCCAAAACAGGAACGCGCCTTCTTTCTTTTGAACTCGTCCGGCTTTGGCTTCAAACTGCCTCACCGTTTTTTCCTATGATCGCCTCCAAAGACTCCCTTTCTCCGCAGAGTTCCGACCCTCTCCCGAACTCGCGCCGTGTCTACGTTCAAGGCGAGATCCACCCCCAAATCCGGGTCCCCATGCGCGAAATCTCCCTCGCAGACACACGGCTCCCAGACGGCTCGATGGAGAAAAACGAGAGCGTCCGCGTCTACGACACAAGCGGCCCTTGGGGTGACCCCCAGTTCCAGGGCTCCGTCCAGGACGGCCTCCCCGCCCTCCGCTCCCCGTGGATCGCCGACCGCGGCGATACCGAGGCCTACCAAGGCCGAACCGTCACCGCCCGCGACAACGGCTACCTCTCCGATGCCCACGCGGCCGCCGCCCAACAGCGTTCAGCCAATGCCGCGGCCCTTTCCGCCCCCGCCTCCGCCACGCGCCCCCCCCTGCGTGCATCCAAAGGCCACCCCGTCACCCAACTCTGGTACGCGCGACAGGGAATCATCACCCCGGAGATGGAATTCATCGCCATCCGTGAAAACCAAGGCCTTGAGCGGCTCCGGGACGAGATTTCCTCTAACTCCCCACGCAACACCCTCCTTCACCAACACCCGGGAACCGACGGACGCTCCGATGCTCCCGAAGTCTTCAAACGCTTCCCCCAAAACCTCCCCAAGCGCATCACCCCCGAATTTGTGCGCGACGAGGTCGCACGCGGGCGCGCCATCATTCCCGCCAACATCAATCACCCCGAACTCGAACCGATGATCATCGGCCGCAACTTCCTGGTGAAAATCAACGCCAACATCGGCAACTCCGCCGTCGCATCCAGCATCGAGGAGGAAGTCGAAAAAATGCGCTGGTCCACCAAATGGGGCGCCGACACGGTCATGGACCTGTCCACAGGCAAGAATATCCACGCCACGCGCGAGTGGATTCTCCGCAACTCCCCCGTCCCGATCGGAACCGTACCCATTTACCAGGCGCTCGAAAAAGTCGGGGGCCGCGCCGAAGACCTCTCTTGGGAGATCTTCCGCGACACGCTCATCGAGCAGGCGGAGCAGGGAGTCGATTATTTCACCATCCACGCGGGCGTGCTCCTGCGCTTCATTCCCCTCACCGCACGCCGCGCCACCGGCATCGTCTCCCGCGGCGGCTCCATCCTCGCCAAGTGGTGCCTCGCCCATCACCGCGAAAACTTCCTCTACACCCACTGGGACGACATCTGCGACATCATGGCCGCTTACGATGTCAGCTTCTCCATCGGCGACGGACTCCGCCCCGGATCAAACGCGGACGCCAATGATGAGGCCCAGTTTGGAGAACTCCACGTGCAGGGCGACCTGACCAAGCGGGCCTGGGCAAAGGGCGTCCAGGTGATGAACGAGGGACCGGGACACGTCCCGATGCACCTCATTCATGAGAACATGATGAAGCAGCTTGAGTGGTGCCACGAGGCCCCCTTCTACACCCTCGGACCACTCACCACCGACATCGCCCCGGGCTACGACCACATCACCTCGGCCATCGGCGCCGCGATGATCGGATGGTACGGAACCGCCATGCTCTGTTACGTGACCCCCAAGGAGCACCTCGGACTCCCCAACAAAAAAGACGTCAAGGACGGCGTGATCGCCTACAAAATTGCTGCCCACGCCGCCGACCTCGCCAAAGGCCACCCGGGCGCGCAGTACCGCGACAACGCGCTGTCCAAGGCGCGCTTTGAATTCCGCTGGCAGGACCAGTTCAACCTTTCGCTCGATCCCGAAACCGCGCGCGAATTCCACGATGAAACCCTCCCCAGCGAGGGCGCCAAGGCCGCTCACTTCTGCTCCATGTGCGGCCCCCATTTCTGCTCCATGAAAATCACCGAAGACGTCCGCCGCTTCGCCGCGGAACAGGGCGTCAGCGACGATTCCGCCATTCAGGCTGGTATGGAGGCGAAGTCCCGCGAATTCCGCGCCAAGGGATCGGAGGTCTACCTCTAACGCCCCCTGCGCCTCCCCCGCTCGCACCCGGCTACCGGCCCATGAAGCTCTTCGTCCTCCATCCGGGCTCCCCCCTCCCTGAACAGCACTTCCCCGAGTTCGCAGGAAAACCCTCCCCCTCGCTCCCGCCTCCTTTGGGTTTCCTCGGATTCGCGGCCTGCACCGGCGGCGCCTTCGTGCGAAAGGCCTCCGCCATCCCGGACTCCGAAAAACGGGTCCTCCTCCTCGTCGACTCCAACCTCAAGCGCGCCCGCCAGGCCACCGTGGACCTGCGGCGCGCGGGGAAAACCGTGGTGCTCGCGTTCAACCCGTCCAGCACCGCCGACCTGCACCGCCTGATTCGTTCCGCGGGAGACGTCGCGCTGCTGCATGAAATCTGTTCCCGAGCCCACGCCGCCATCACCCCCGCCCGGGATCTGGAGCCCCTCTTCCGCGCATGCGGCCTGCTCTATGTGGAGTCAATCCTCCCCCCGCTGCCTCTGGAAGAACCCGAGTGGGATTTCTCCATCCCTCCCGAGGCGCGCTCCGGAATCCTCCTCGGCACTTGGAACTGGCACGAGCCCTCGCGCAACCATCTGCTCGCCCTCATGGGGCTTCGCGAAGTGGTCTCCCAAATGTACGAGCCGCTCACCGTCTTCAACCTCCACGGCTGGCGCGGCCGACGCTGGTTGCGCCAACTCCGCTATCCCTCCGGCCTCCTCCAGGTGGTCGAAAAACGCCTCCCCTACCCCGACTACCTCCGCATCGTCGCCCGCCACAAACTCGTCTTCCAACTCGACGCCTCCTGCGGGATGGGCCGCGTCGCCGGAGACGCCCTGCTCGCACGCATCCCCTGCATCGGCGGAAGCGGCTCTACCGAGCGCCTCCTCTTCTCCGACCTCTGCGCCCATTCCTCCAGCACCTCCGATCTGCTCCAAGCCACCTCGCGCATCCTCGACCACGGCCACGACCGCGAACTCGCCGTCGAACGCGCCCTCGACATGGGCAGGCAAATCCTGAGCTTTCAAAAGGTGCAGCAGACCCTCGAGGAACTCTTCCACTACCTCGGCTAAGACCCTCCCTCGCCTTCCCTCCCCCTCCCCCAATCGGTCCCTCCCATCTGCACGCGAAGCGTGAAGCCCCCCTCCTCCATCGCACTTCGCAAATCCGCCCGCATCCTTTTCTTCTGCGCCCTCGCAGCCCTCCTCTGGCTCGCAGGCTACGGCTACAAACGCGGATTCACCCGCAGCTGGCGCGAGGCCGTCTTCGCCGAATTCCGAAAACACGGAATCGAGGTCACCTTCAAAAAACTCACCCTTGATCCCTTCCGCGGACTCGTCGCCCGCGAAGCCGTCCTTTACGAAACCTCCAACCGCAGCCGGGTCCTTGCGGAAATCGATCAGGCGGTCCTCAGCGTCGATCTGGGCCGCCTTGCGCGCAAACGCAACTTCCTCACCGCGCTCGAACTGCGCGATGCCAGGCTCTCCCTTCCCATCGACCCCTCCAACCCCTCCGCTCAGCCTCTTAAGATCGAACACCTGCGGGCCCACCTTTTCTTCCCCGACCAGCAGGTCCGCGTGCAACAGGCCGAAGCCCTCGTCCTCGGCTGCCGCCTCAGCGCCCAAGGCTGGCTCACCCATCCTCCCACCCTCCAACCCGCCCAGCCCAACGCCCCCCGCTCCGCCTGGCGCACCTGGGCGCAACTCCCCCCCCAGGAACTCCCCACCCACAAAACACACGGCTCCACCTCGCCCCGCGCCCAACTCCAATTCCGCGGGGACCTCTCCGACCCCCAGTCCATCCTCGTTTCCCTGCGGATCTCCGCCGATGAGATCAACCTTCGCGGCTATCCCCTCGATTCCGCCGAACTCGCCGCCGTCTGGCGCAATGAATCCCTCGAACTCCAGGAACTCGCCCTCGAGGACTCCCGAGGTAAACTCCGAGCCACCGGACACTGGGACTCCAAAAACCTCAGCGCCGCACTCCAAATCGAATCCACCCTCGACCCCGTCGGAATCGCCCACGCACTCTCCCTCAGCCACTGGACTCGGGGACTCGTGTTCCTCCAACGCCCCTCCATTCGAGTCCAGTTCGAAAAACCGCCGGCCCCCGAGAGCCACCCCACCCTCCTGGGTTCCATCGAATCCGGCCCTTTCTCCCTCCACGACACCCCCTTCCAATCCCTGAGCGCCCACTTCTCCCACGCCCCCAATCACTGGTCCCTGCGCGACGCCACCCTCGCCCATCCATCCGGTTCCCTCGTCGCCAACCTGCTCCACACCCCCGATCAATTCCGCGCCAAAATCACCTCCACCCTTCCCCCGGATGTCCTCCTCGTTCTCCTGCCTGATGCGCTAAAAACCTCCGCGCCCATCCCTCGCAGCTCGCACCCAGCACGGATCGAACTCGAAATCGCAGGCCCCGCGCCAGACCCCCTCCGGTGCACCGCTTGGGGACTCCTCAAACTCGGGCCCGCCCGCATCCATGACGTGCCCATCGAGGGATTCGACTGCCCGATTCTCCTCCAAAACGGCCAGGCCATCGCAGGCCCCTTCAAACTCGCGCGCAACGAGGGCACCGCCTCCGGCACCCTCTCCCTCGATCTCCCCTCCGGCCGCACCTTCCTTCACGGCATCGATATCCAACTTCATCTCGGTGACTTACTCCGGCTCCTCCTCGCCGAGAATGCCCCTTCCCTCGCACCCTTTCAGTTCGCCAAAGCCAGCCCCCCGCTCCTCCACCTCGAGGGATCCGTTCAGACCACCCAGCCCGCCAAAGCCGCCCGCTCCTCCCCTCCCAGCCTTACTTTCCTCCTCGAGGCCCCCACCGGCGCCTCCGTCGATTTCGCCGGAAAACCCGTCCCACTCCAAAACCTCCGCGCCTCCCTCACCCTTACCCCAAGCCAGTTCACCATCGAAACCCTCCACGCCCAACTCCTCGGTGGAAGCGCCCAGCTCCAGGCTCGCCTCCCGCTCCATTCCTCCCCCCCGCTCCTCTCCGGCTCCCTCCAACTCCACGCCCTCCGCTTCGGAGAGCTCACGCGCCTCCACCACCCCGCCTCCCGCGCCGAGGGATCCCTCGGCGCCTCCCTCGACTGGTCCATCGCACCCTCCGATCCCCCCCAAGTCCGCGCCTCCGGAACCGCCTCGCTCTCACAGACCCATGCCGCCGAATGGCCCGGATTCGCCCCGCTCTTCCAACTCCTTCCCGCCCCCCTCCAAACCAGCTCGGAACCCCGTCACCACGCCTCCCTCCAAT
>JBEBAG010000296.1:0-5845 GCA_041159065.1 Verrucomicrobiota bacterium
CCCGCGGCCCATCCCCTCCCCCGAACCCCTCCTACGCCTCAGCGGTTCCCTGCCCTACAACCTCACCGCCGCCTCCAACTTCCTCATGATCGGCGAACGAACGAACGTCGCCGGTTCGCCCAAATTCGCCAAACTGGTGAAGGAGGGCCTGCTTGAGGAGGCCATCGCCATCGCCCGCCAGCAGGTCGAAAACGGCGCCAACGTCATCGATGTCTGCATGGACGAAGGCCTCATTGATGGCGTCGCCATGATGCGCAAATTCCTCACCCTGCTCCAAACCGAGCCCGAGGTCGCCAAGGTCCCCATCATGGTCGACTCCTCCAAGTGGGAGGTCATCGAGGCCGGCCTTCAATGCCTCCAGGGCAAAGGCATCGTTAACAGCATCTCCCTCAAAGAGGGCGAGGAAGCCTTCCGCCAGCGCGCGCACCTCGTCAAACGCTACGGAGCCGCCGTCGTCGTCATGGCCTTCGATGAGGCCGGTCAAGCCGCCTCCTATGCCGACAAAATCCGCATCTGCGAACGCGCCTACCGCATCCTCGTCGACCAAGTCGGGTTCCCTCCCGAGGACATCATCTTCGACCCGAACATCCTCACCGTCGCCACCGGCATGGAAGAGCACAACCAGTACGCGCTCGACTTCATCGAGGCCACGCGCTGGATCAAACAGAACCTGCCCCGCGCCAAAGTCAGCGGCGGCGTGAGCAACATCAGCTTCAGCTTCCGCGGCAACAACAAGGTCCGCGAAGCCATGCACAGCGCCTTCCTCTTCCACGCCATCCGCGCAGGCATGGACATGGGCATCGTCAACGCCGGGATGCTCGAGGTCTACGAAGACATCCCCAAAGAACTCCTCGAAAAAGTCGAGGACGTCCTCCTCAACCGTCGCCCCGACGCCACCGAGATCCTCGTCGAGTACGCCGAACAGTTTAAGGGCCAGTCCGCCGCCAAAAAATCTGAGGCCGACCTTTCCTGGCGCGAAACCAGCGTCGAGAAGCGCCTCGAGCACGCCCTCTTGAGGGGCATCACCGACTTCATCATCCCCGATACCGAGGAGGCCCTCGCCAAGTATGAAGTCCCCCTCCGCGTCATCGAGGGCCCGCTCATGGACGGCATGCGCGTGGTCGGCGACCTCTTTGGCGAAGGGAAAATGTTCCTCCCTCAAGTGGTCAAATCCGCGCGCGTCATGAAGCAAAGCGTGGCGGTACTCACCCCGGCCATGGAGGCCGAGAAGGCGCGCCATCCCGAGCGCAAGAGCGGCGGCAAGTTCGTCATCGCCACCGTCAAAGGCGATGTGCACGACATCGGAAAAAACATCGTGGGCGTCGTGCTCTCCTGCAACGGCTTCGAAGTCACCGACCTGGGCGTCATGGTCTCCTGCGAGAAAATCCTCGAAAAGGCCCGCGAGATTGGCGCCGACGTCATCGGACTCAGCGGCCTCATCACCCCGTCCCTAGACGAGATGATGCACGTCGCCTCCGAAATGGAGCGTCAGGGGTTCCGCACTCCCCTGCTCATCGGCGGGGCCACCACGAGCGCGGCCCACACCGCCATCAAGATCGCCCCCTGCTACCCCAGCGGCAGCGTGGTGCACGTCCTCGACGCCTCGCGCAGCGTGCCCGTCACCACTGCCCTCGTAAGCACGGAACAACGCCCCGCTTTTGTCGCAGACAACGAGGCACGGCACGTCCAGATGCGCGCCCAGTACGGACAAAAACGCACCCGCGAACTGCTCTCCCTCGAACAGGCCCGCGCCCGAGCATTCCAGTGCGACTGGAAACAGACCCCCATCGCCACCCCAACGCGCCTCGGCCTCCAGCGGGTGCTGCCCGCACACGGCGATTTGCAGGTGAGCCTGCGCACCCTGCGCCCCTACATCGATTGGTCCCCCTTCTTCCACACGTGGGAATTGCGCGGACGCTGGATCGCCAGCGAATCCCGTTTCTCCAGCGCCGCGGAGGATCCCGAGAAGAAAAGCCGCGCCGAGGCCGAGGCCGCCAGGCTCTACGAGGACGCCAACCGCCTGCTGGAGCGCATCCTGGCCGAGGACCGCTTCGTGCCCAAAGGCGTCTTCGGTTTCTTCGAAGCCCAAGCCGTGGGCGACGACATCCACCTCGCCAACGGCACCCGCTTCCACACGCTGCGCCAGCAGCAGGTTAAAAAGGAGAACCCCAACTTCGCGCTCAGCGATTTCATCGCGCCGCGGGATGCCGGGATCGCCGATTACTTGGGCGCCTTTGTCGTGACCATCCACGGAGGCGACGCGTTTGCCGCGGAGTTTGAAAAGGCAAACGACCCCTACTCCAGCATCCTGGTCAAAGCCCTTGCGGACCGCTTTGCGGAGGCCTTCGCGGAGTGGCTCCACCAGCAGGCCCGGTTCCAGTGCGGCATCGAAAAACCCGGCGAACTCGACGCCGAGGCCCTGATCCGCGAAAAATACCGGGGGATCCGGCCCGCTCCTGGATACCCCGCCCAGCCCGATCACACCGAAAAACGGACCCTGTTCACCCTACTCCAAGCCGAAGAGCACACGGGGTGCACCCTCACTGAGAGCTGCGCGATGCACCCCGGTTCGAGCGTGAGCGGGTTGTACTTCAACCACCCGCAGGCCCGCTATTTTGGGATCTCCACCGACCTCACCAAAGATCAGGTGGAAGACTACGCCGCCCGCAAGGGCGTTTCCGTAGAGGAGATCGAGCGGTGGCTGAGCCACTGGCTCGCCTACTGACCCCCAGCCGAGGACCCCCTGCCCAAAACCGCATTGAAAACCCATACGCACAGCCCATCAAACCCGCGGGACCGCCGCACCGGCAGCCTCCGCTTCCCCGCTCGACACCCCCCACGGGAATCCCAACACTCGCGCCCTCTTCTATGAACGTGTTGATCCTCGCCGCCGGATACGCCACCCGGCTCTATCCGCTCACCCTCACCAAAGCCAAGCCCCTCCTCGATGTCGCCGGCAAACCCATGATGGAGTGGGTAATCGACAACCTCGCTCCCATCCGCGGCCTTGAAAAAGTCTACGTCGTCACCAACGCCAAATTCGCCGCCGATTTCCAAGCCTGGGCCGACGCCTACGCCGCCGCCAACCCCAAGCTCCAAGTCGAAATCATCAACGACCTCTCCACCGGCGACGCCGACAAACTCGGCGCCATCGGCGATATCCGCCTCGTGGTCCAGAAAGCCGGTTTGGATCGCTCCGACCTGCTCGTGGTCGCCGGCGACAACCTCTTCTCCGAAAGCCTCGAGAAATTCGGCGACTTCTGCGCCTCGGTGCAGCAACCCGTCCTTGGACTCTACGACGTCGGCACCCTCGAGCAGGCCCGCAAATACGGCGTCGTGGCCGTCGATGGCCAGGGCGTGATCACGAGCTTCGAGGAGAAACCCGAGCACCCCAAGAGCACGCTCATCGGCATCGCGCTGTACTACTACCCGAAGCAGACCGTGAAGGAATTCGAGCGCTACATCGCCGAGGGCAACAACCCCGATCAACCCGGCCGCTTCGTCCAGTGGCTCTACCCCCAAATCCCCGTCCAGACGTGGAGCGTCCCGGGCACCTGGTTCGATGTCGGAAGTAAGGAAACCCTCGAGGAAGCCAACCGCATCTTCGCGCAGTTCCGCTGATCCTCCCCGAATCCTGTCTCGCCCCCTCCTCCGGCCCTCGCAATGAGCGTCCTGACTCCCCTCCAGATGCAGGACCTCGAGCGGGGCGCTTTCGCCGAGGGCGTTTCTCAGGATGCCCTCATGGAGGAGGCCGGGCACGCCATGGCTCGCGCCATCGCGCAGTTTGCCCCCGCCCCGGGCGTCTGCCTCGCCGTGTTCGGAAAGGGTCACAACGGAGGCGACGCCCTCGTCGCTGCCCGCCTCCTTTCCGAATCGGGTTGGGAGGTGAAACTCATCGCCCCCTTCCCGTCCGCGGAACTGGCCCCGCTCACCGCCCAAAAGTGGGCCGCCGCAGGCCGCTGCGACACCCTCCCCCTCGAGAGCCTCCAGCACTGGAGCCCCGACCCCAACCGCCCCCTCATCCTCCTCGACGGCCTCCTCGGTATTGGCGCCACCGGCACACTGCGCGATCCCATTGCCGAAGCCTGCCGCTCCCTGAATGGGCTCCGCCAGCGCTCCCACGCCTTGGTGTTCGCCTTGGATCTGCCCACCGGCCTGGATGGCCTCTCCGGGCGCTGCGATCCCGACGCGATCGTCGCCGATTTTACCCTGAGCGTTGGCTTCGCCAAAACCGGCCTTCTCGCCGATGAAGCCCCCCATCACGTGGGGCGCCTCGCCATCCTTCCCCTCCCTGCGCTCACCCTACGCAATCCTCACCCGCCCTCCGAGGAAGTCGCCACCCCCGCCCTCCTCGGCCCCCTCTGGCCGCGACGCTCCTTCCTCTCCCACAAGGGCGACTATGGGCGCGTCACGCTCGTGGCAGGCGGCCTCGGAACCCTCGGTGCCGCCTCGCTGGCTGCATTGGGCGCCCTTCACGCCGGGGCAGGTCTAGTCACCCTGTTCGTTCCAGAAAACCTCTTCGCCATCGCCGCAGCCACAGCCCCTCCGGAATGCATGGTGCGGCCCCTGCGCCAGTTTGCCGCAGTCCTCAAATCCCGTACAGACGCTCTCGGCCTTGGACCGGGACTCGGCACGGAGCACGCCGACGAAATCCGCGAAATCATCCGCCAATTCCCGGGGCCCGCCGTGGTGGATGCGGATGCCCTCAATGCCCTCGCCGGACACCTGCCCCTGCTCTCCCGCTGCGCGGGGCCCCGTTTGCTCACGCCGCATCCTGGTGAAATGCAACGCATCGCACCCGAACTCGCCTCCCTGTCCCGCAGGGAGACCGCAGAGCGCTTCACGCGCGAATGGCCCGTCACCCTCCTTCTCAAAGGCTCACGCAGCCTGATTTGCAGCCGCGGCCGGCTCCCCAGCTACAACCCGACGGGCAATCCCGGAATGGCCTCCGGAGGCATGGGCGATGTGCTCACCGGCGTGTGCACCGCACTGCAGGCCCGCGGACTGAACTCGCACGATGCCGCCCGCCTGGGCGCATGGATCTGCGGCAAATCTGCGGAATCCCTGATCGCCTCCCGCGTGCGCAGCGAGGAATCCCTCCTCGCCTCCGACGTTGCTCGCCACCTCGGAGCCGCCTTTCAAGCCCTCCGCGCAGGCTCATTCTGAAACGTAAAACAAGTAGCCGCCCAAATTCAGCGGCCAAAATTCCACGCTCAGGAAACTCGCCCCCGACAACCAACCCCATTGTGCCGCAAATCCGCGGCCTCTTTGGGAGCTCCCCCCCTCCTCTTGAGAGCTCCTTCCTCCGGTGGACGCAGCGCACGGGCGCTCCCGCTCCAAGCAAACGTGCACTCCGAATCACCCGACCGACTCGGGCAATTCCAAGGCCGTAATGGCCTCCATCACCCGCTCGCTGATGCGCCGGTACACGTGCTTGGCCTCCCCCGCCAGATCCGCCGCCTCAAACCGCATCACTTCCCCGACCACCACCGTGATTTGCGAAAAACGCGGCAGCTTCGCTCCCGGGGGAAACGCCTCATGCGCACCAAAGATCCGCATCGGCACCACGGGGGCGCCCGTCTTCGCAACCACCATCCCCAGACCGGATTGAGCCGGTTGCAAGCGCCCGTCGCGACTCCGAGTTCCCTCCGGAAAAATCACCGTGCCTTGTCCCGATTTCACCACCCGAATCACCGTTTTCAGCGCGCTCATATCCGCGCCCCCACCTTCCACGGGCACCACGTTCATCTTCGGGAACAAAGGCCCCAAGATAGGCCACTCCAGCAAACTCTTGCGCGCCAGATAGTAGATCTCACGATCACAGGCAATTCCCGCGAGGGGTGGA
>JBEBAG010000297.1:0-4010 GCA_041159065.1 Verrucomicrobiota bacterium
TGACGGACTCTCAGGGTGGCGCGGGGAGGATCGCGGGAATCTGGCTGCTGGGTGCGGCCCTTGCGGGAGGGACCGCGGCTCCCGCAGCGGAACGGGTGGATTTCAGCAAGGAGGTGCTGCCGATTCTCTCGGAGAATTGCTTTCACTGCCACGGACCGGACGCGAAAGGGCGTAAGGCCGAGTTGCGCTTGGATACCCACGCAGGCGCGCTCGCCAAAAACGCCGACGGTGTGGCGGCCGTGGTGCCCGGGAAGCCGGAGGCGAGCAGTTTGGTGGAACGGATTTTCACCCACGACCGGGACGAGGTGATGCCGCCGCCCAAATCGAACCGAAAGCTGAGTGCCCGGGAACGCGACCTCCTCCGCCGCTGGGTTGAGGAGGGGGCGCGGTGGGGAACCCACTGGGCGTTTGCCCCGCTCGAGCGGCCGAAGGTTCCCGAAAATGGGAGTGCGCATCCGATTGATGCGCTGGTGCGGGTGCGTTTGGAGAAGGAGCGTCTGGACCTCCAGCCCCGGGCGTCCCGGAGGACGATCCTACGCCGCTTGAGCCTTGATCTGACCGGCCTTCCGCCGACACCCGAGGAAGTCGCGAATTTCGATGCGGACACCGCGCCCGATGCGGTGGCGCGCACGGCGGACCGGCTGCTGGCGAGCCCCCGGTACGGGGAGCGCATGGCGTGGGACTGGCTGGACGCCGCGCGGTATGCGGACACCAATGGGTACCAGGGGGATGGCGAGCGCACGATGTGGCCGTGGCGCGACTGGGTGGTGAAGGCGTTCAATGAGAACCTCCCTTACGATCAGTTTACGCGATGGCAGATCGCGGGCGACCTGCTTCCGCAGGCCTCGCAGGAGCAGGTGCTCGCCACGGCTTTTCTGCGCAACCATCCCATCAACGGGGAGGGCGGCCGCATCGCCGAGGAAAACCGGGTGGATTACGTCATGGATATGGCGGAAACCACGGGGACCGTCTGGCTCGGGCTCACGCTGGCGTGCTGCCGCTGCCATGACCACAAGTACGACCCGCTGCTGCAAACGGATTACTACCGGTTTTTTGCGTTCTTCAACCAGACCCCGGTGAATGGCGCCGGAGGGGATCCGCAGATGGCGCCACGGCTCGAACTGCCCCAACCGGAGGAGCGAGAGCGCGTGGAGACGGCACGGGGGAAGCTGAAGGACGCCGAGACGGCGGTCAGGGAGGCGTGGAATGTTTCGCAGGAGCGCCGCGCACCCTGGTTGGCGGCGGTGGGTGAGGAGAACTCGGGGTTCGCGGAGAAGGATGCCAAAAAGCGGGGGGAGTTCGTGGCAGCCCTGAAAGTTCCGGAGGAGAAATGGAGCGCCGTGCAGCGCCTGCGCGTGGAGGAGGCTTGGGCGCAGAAGGATCCGGAATTCAGGAAAATCCATGAACTGCGCGAGCAGGCCCGCACGGCGCTGCAGAACGCGGAAAAGTCGATCGTTCGGGTGATGGTGATGGCGGAGCAGTCCACGCCGCGCAAGACCACCGTGCTCGACCGGGGGCTCTACAATGCCCCGGGGGCCGAGGTGACGGCGGGGGTGCCTGTGGCGCTTCCGGGGCTTCCCAAGGATGCGTCAGCGAACCGGCTGGGGCTTGCGCAATGGCTGGTGTCCCAGGAAAACCCGTTGATGGCGCGGGTGACGGTCAACCGGCTCTGGCAGCAGTTGTTTGGGATCGGGTTGGTCAAAACCGCGGAGGATTTCGGGGTGCAGGCGGAGCTGCCGGTGCATCTGGAGCTGCTGGACTGGCTCGCGGCGGAGCTGCGGGACAACGGATGGAATGTGAAGGCGCTGCTGCGTCTGATCGTGACGAGTGACACCTATTTGCAGTCGGCCGATGTTCCGGAGGGGCTCGCGGAGCGCGACCCGCAGAATCGGTTGTTGGCGCGTGGCGCGCGCTTCCGGATGCCGTCGTGGATGATTCGGGACCAGGCGCTCGCGGCGGCCGGGCTGCTTTCGGGGCGGATCGGAGGGCGTCCCGTGAAGCCGTACCAGCCGGCGGGGGTGTGGGAGGAGGCGACTTTTGGCGGGAAGGTGTACGTGCAGGGGAAGGGGGAGGATTTGTACCGGCGCAGCCTTTACACGTTTTGGCGGCGGATCATTGGCCCGACGCTGTTTTTCGACACCACGAACCGGACGAACTGCGCGGTAAAACCCCTGCGCACCAACACGCCGCTGCATGCCCTGAGCACGCTCAACGATACGACCTACGTGGAGGCGGCCCGGGCCTTGGCTGAACGGGCATGGAGGGCTGCGCCCGGCGGCGGGGAGGCTTGGATTGCAAAGACGTTTGAGCTGCTTCTGGCGCGTCCGCCTTCGAAAGCGGAAACGCGGCTCTGGAGCGCGGCAGTGGACCGGCACCGGACAGGCTTTGCGCAGGATCCGGAGGCAGCGCGGAAGCTGTTGGCCGTGGGGGCGTCTGCGCGGGACGCCTCGATACCCGAGGCCCTGCACGCGGCACTCACCTCCGTGTGCCTGAGCCTGCTGAATCTCGATGAAACGCTCACCAAGGAATAAGCCATGAATCCCCTCGTTGAACATCACCTCGGAATCACGCGCCGCACGCTTCTGGAAAGCTCGGCCTACGGGCTGGGCGGAGCCGCGCTCTCATGGATGCTGCAGCGGGACGGTTTGGCGGCGGAGTCACCGGCTGCGGGGCCGGTTCCCGCGGGCCTGCCCTCGCTTCCCCACCTGGCACCGAAGGCGAAGCGGATGATTTACCTCTTTCAAAATGGCGGGCCGAGTCATGTGGAGCTCTTCGACTACAAGCCGAAGCTCCGCGAACTGCATGGGCAGCCGATTCCGGAGGAATACCTGCAGGGGCGGCGTTTCAGCTCCATGACGGGCAACGCCGCAGGGAAGCGGGTGTTGGGGCCCGTGGAACCGTTTCGTCAGCACGGGAAAAGCGGCGCCTGGGTCAGTGATTTCATGCCCTACACGGCTTCGATCGCGGATGAGCTCTGCTTTGTGAAGGGGATGCAGACGGATGCTGTGAACCATGCTCCGGCGATCTCCTTTCTGCTCAGCGGGGGACAGTTGCCGGGGAGGCCGACGATCGGATCGTGGCTCAGTTACGGGCTGGGCTCCGCGAACGAGGATCTGCCCGCCTACGTGGTGATGACCTCCGTGAGCAAGGGAACCAGCTGCGGTCAAATTTTTTACGACTTTTACTGGAGCAGCGGATTTTTGCCGACGCGGTACCAAGGGGTCAAATTCCGGGGGAGCAGCGAGCCGGTGCTTTACCTGTCCAATCCGGAGGGGATGGACCGGGAGCGTCGTCGGGCGATGCTGGACGACATTCAGGCCGCGAACCGGCTGAAGCTGGAACAGGCGCGGGATCCGGAGATTGCGACGCGGATTTCGCAGTACGAGATGGGGTACCGGATGCAGGCGAGTGTGCCGGAGCTGACGGATCTATCGGGGGAGCCGGAGGGGGTGCTGGAGCGTTATGGACCGCAGGTGCGGGAGCCGGGAACGTTTGCGCACAACTGTCTGATGGCCCGCCGGATGGTGGAGCGCGGTGTGCGTTTTGTGCAGCTCATGCACGCGGGCTGGGACCAGCACAACAGCCTTACCACGGAGCTGTACACCCAGTGCCGGGATACGGATCAGCCCAGCGCCGCGCTGGTGGCGGATCTGAAGGAGCGGGGTCTTTTGGAAGACACGCTGGTGGTCTGGGGCGGGGAATTTGGGAGGACCCCCTTCATCCAGGGGAGCCTCGAGGACCGCAAGCGCTGGGGGCGCGATCATCACCCGTACGCCTTCACCGTGTGGATGGCCGGCGGCGGGGTCCGGCCGGGCATCAGCTATGGAGCGAGCGACGACCTTGGGGTGAACGCCGTGGAAAACGCCGTGCACGTGCATGATCTGCAGGCCACCTTGTTGCATCTCCTCGGCGTGGACCACGAAAAGCTGACGTACCGGTTTCAGGGCCGGCAGTTCCGCCTCACCGACGTGCACGGCAAAGTGGTGCGGGACATTCTCTTGTAAGACGCC
>JBEBAG010000298.1:0-3827 GCA_041159065.1 Verrucomicrobiota bacterium
CGCTGCGGGATGGGTTTTGGAATGCTCGGTCTGGCCGGCCTGCTCAAATCGGCTCCTGAAGCGGCTGCCGCTCTTTCCCAAAACTCACCGCTTGCCCCCAGAACCTCCCATTTCCCGGCCAAGGCCAAGCATTTCATCCACCTCTTCGCCAACGGGGGCCCGTCCCAGATGGACACCTTTGACCCCAAACCCGCCCTGACCCGGCTCCATGGGAAACCGCTGCCCGTCGAAAACCTCAAAACCGAACGCCGCACCGGAGCCGCCTTCGCCTCCCCCTTCTCTTTCGCCAAGCATGGCCAGAGCGGTATCGAAATCAGCTCCCTCTTCCCCCACCTCGCCCAGTGCGCCGATGACCTCCTCGTCATCCGCTCCATGCGCGCCGATGTCCCCACCCACGAACCTTCCCTCTTCCTGATGAACTGCGGGGACGCACGCCTCCCCCGCCCCAGCATGGGTTCTTGGATCACCTACGGGTTGGGCTCCGAAAACCAAAACCTGCCCGGCTTCGTCACCCTCTGCCCGAATGGTTATCCCACCGGCGGCGCCCCCAACTGGCAGTCCGCCTTCCTCCCCGGCGTCTTTCAAGGCACCTACATCGACACCCGCCATACCGACGTCGAAAAGCTCATCGAAAATATCCGCAACCGCGCCGCCTCCGCCCCCCAGCAGCGCGCCCAGCTCGATCTCCTCCAATCCCTCAACCGCCTCCACCAAACCCCTCGCGAAGGCGACCCCCAACTCGAATCCCGCATCCAGTCCTTCGAACTCGCCTACCGCATGCAAATGGAGGCCACCGACGCCTTCGACCTTAAACGCGAGCCCCAGCACATCCGCGATCTCTACGGCGACACCCCCTACGGCCGCCAGTGCCTCATGGCCCGACGCCTCCTCGAGCGCGGCGTCCGCGTCGTTCAAGTATGGCACGCCCCGGGACAACCCTGGGATTCCCACGACGATCTCGAAATCCAACACGGCAAACTCGCCCGCGAAAGCGACCAGGGCACCGCAGCCCTCCTGATCGACCTCAAACAGCGAGGCATGCTCGACGACACCCTCGTTGTGTGGGGCGGCGAATTTGGACGCACCCCCACCGTCGAACTTCCCTCCCCGGGCGCCAACCAGGGAAAAGTCAACGGACGCGACCACAACCACCACGGCTTCTCCATGTGGATGGCGGGAGGAGGAGTCAAAGCAGGCTCCATCTACGGCACCACCGACGAATTCGGCTTCAAAGCCATCGAAAACCCCGTCCACGTCCACGACCTCCACGCCACCATCCTCCATCTCTTGGGCATGGATCACGAAAAACTCACCTTCCGCCACTCCGGCCGCGATTTCCGCCTCACCGACGTCCACGGCAACGTCATCCCTGGTCTCCTCGCATGAACAATCCCCGGTTCCCGCTTTCCGTTTCGCGCAAAATGACGCTCCTCGGTCCGCTGGGAGCATGGGCCTCCTTCGCCGCGGCCCTCCCCCTGTTCGCCGCAGCCCAGCCCACTCCGATCCCCCCTCAGGAATTGGAGTTTTTCGAAAAATCCGTACGCCCCCTCCTCGAAACCCACTGCATCGAGTGCCACAGCGCCGCCAAGGGCAAAACCAAGGGCGGCCTCGCTCTCGACTCCGCCGCAGCCCTCCACAAGGGCGGCACCTCCGGCCAGGTCATTCACCCCGGCGCTCCAGACAAAAGCCTCTTCATCAAGGCAATCCGCTACAAGGATGAGGATCTCCAGATGCCCCCGGACGGCAAAAAGCTCGCGCCGGAACAGATTGCCATTCTCGAACAGTGGATCCAACGCGGGGCCCACGATCCCCGCGAGGGGAAGGCTCTCGGCCCCGATCCCGAGGCGGCCAGAAAGCACTGGGCCTACTTGCCCGTCCAAAAGCCGACCGTCCCTCCGGTGAAGCAAGCCTCTTGGCCCCGCACCGAGATCGATCGCTTTGTCCTTTCCTCGCTCGAGAGCAAAGGAATCCTCCCTTCTGCCGAAGCCGACCGCCGCACCCTCCTGCGAAGGCTCTCCTACGACCTCCTCGGCCTGCCGCCCTCCCTGGCAGAGGTGCGCGCCTTCGAGTCCGACCCCGCCCCCGATGCCTACGAGAAGGCCGTCGACCGACTCCTTGCTTCCCCGCATTTCGGGGAGCGCTGGGGACGCTATTGGCTCGATGTGGCCCGCTACTCCGACACCAAAGGCCTTCCCGCCCCCATTGGAGCGGACCGCCGCTTCCACTTCGCCTACAGTTACCGCGACTACGTCATCGCCGCCTTCAACGAGGACAAACCCTTCAACCAGTTCATCCTCGAACAGCTCGCCGCAGACTTCCTCGCCCCCGCGCCCAACGACCCATCCCTCGCCGCCCTCGGCTTCCTCACCGTCGGACGCTGCTTCCAAAACCAAATCCACGAAATCATCGACGACCGCATCGACGTCGTCACCCGCGGCCTCATGGGCATCAGCGTCGGGTGCGCCCGCTGCCACGACCACAAATTCGATCCCATCTCCACCAAGGACTACTACGCCCTCCACGGCGTCTTCATGAGCTCCGAGGAACCCAAGGAAAAACCCATCCTCGGCATCCCCTCCGAGACCCCCGAGTACACCGCCTATCTCCAAAAACGAAACGCGCTCCTGCAAAAGGTCGACGAGGGCATCGTGGAGGAGATTCGCAAAGACCTCGCCGACGTCGTTGCCAAATCTCAGGACTACCTGCTGGCATCTCAGGAAAAGGCGGCGGCCGTGCCTGTGAAGGAGCTCCAAACCTTCGCAGGCGAACGAAAGCTCGTTCCCCTGCCCCTTTCGCGCTGGGTCAAGCTGCTCCATGCCCCCGAACCGCACCCCGTTCTGACTCCGTGGCGGGAGCTCCGCTCGGTCCCCGCCGCCGAGTTCAAACAAACTGCGCAGGAGCGCATCCGCCTCTGGACTGCGGATCCCGCACCGCACATCAATCCGCTTCTACTCCAAGCGTTGCAAGCCGCTCCGCCCGATTCCCTTCCCGCGCTCGCTCAAGTCTATTCAAAGCTCTTCCAAGAAACCCACAAAGCGTGGGAGGACTCCCTCCAGACGGCCGCCAAACAGTCCCCCCAAACCCCACCCTCCAGCCTCCCCGACCCCGCACGCGAATCCATCCGCCAGCTCCTCTGCTCCGAAGGGGCCCCGGCCCACATGACTCGCGCCGAAGCGGAGTCCGTCTTCGCCCGCAAACTCGTGGACGTCCGAGCGAAACTGAACGACGAGGTCCTCGCCCTCGATGGAAAGGATCCCGCCTCCCCGGCTCGCGCCATGGTGCTTCTCGACAAACCCAGTCCCGTGGAGCCCGTCGTCTTCATTCGGGGCAATCCGGGAAATCGCGGCCCCAAAGTCCCCCGCCAATTCATCTCGTTCCTCTCCGGCGACCAACCCAAACCGTTCACCCGGGGCAGCGGCAGACTCGAGCTGGCCCAAGCCATCGCCGACCCCTCCAACCCCCTCACCTCGCGCGTCGCCGTCAACCGCATCTGGCTCCATCTCTTCGGCAGAGGCCTCGTGTCCACCCCAAACGACTTCGGCGTGCAAACCCCCGCCCCCAGCCTGCCCATCCTCCTCGACCACCTCGCCTCCCGCTTCGTCGAAAACGGATGGTCCACCAAAAAGCTCATCCGCGAGATCGTCCTCTCCAGCGTTTACCGCCAGAGCAGCGCCCCGCGCCCCGACGCGGCGGCTGCAGACCCCGGAAACGAACTGCTCCATGCGCAGCGCCGGCGGCGCCTCGATTACGAAGCGCTTCAGGACACGCTCAACGCCGTCTCGGGAAGCCTCGACCCAACCTTCGGCGGCAAAGCCATCGAACTCACC
>JBEBAG010000299.1:0-15999 GCA_041159065.1 Verrucomicrobiota bacterium
CTGGGCGTGTGCCTGGCGGGTTTGCCCCGGAACGTGGCCGCCGCTTCCGCCCCGCTGACGGCCGAGCAGACCGAGTTCTTCGAGAAGAAAATCCGGCCGGTGCTCGTCGCCGAATGCGTGGAATGCCACAACGCTGACAAACAGAAGGGCGGCCTGCGGTTGGATTACCGGGACGGCTGGATGAAAGGTGGCGACTCCGGCGAGACCATTGTGCCCGGGAATCCCAAGGAATCTCTGCTGCTCCGCTCGATCCGGCACGAGGAGGAAGATCTCAAAATGCCCAGCAAAGCTCCCAAACTGGATCCGGCGGTTATTGCCGATTTCGAGGCGTGGGTGAAAATGGGCGCACCGGATCCCCGGGATACCCCGGCCAAATCTGGGGAATCCGGCTCCAAATGGACGCAGCTTTTGGAGCTGCGCCGGGGCTGGTGGTCTTTCCAGCCGGTCCGGGCGCCGCAGCTGCCCTCGCCCAAACGGCCAGGGGTGGTTCATCCCGTGGACCGGTTTCTGGTGGCGAAAATGGAGGAAAAAGGGCTTTCCCAGGCCGGCCCGACGGATGCGCCGACGTTGCTGCGCCGAATCAGCTTTGTGCTGACAGGTCTGGCGCCGACTCCTGCGCAGGTGGCCGCGTTTGTGCCGGCATACGAGGCGGACCCGGCAAAAGCGGTGGACCAAGTCGTGGCAGGTTACCTGGCCTCGGAACGGTTCGGGGAACATTGGGCGCGGCACTGGATGGACTTGATCCGGTACAGCGAAAGCCACGGGAGCGAGGCCGATGAGACGCTGCCCAATGCTTGGATGTATCGTGACTACCTGGTGCGGGGTTTTAACCAGGACGTGCCTTTGGATGCGTTGATCCGAGAGCACCTCGCGGGGGATCTCCTGCCCGAGCCTCGCGTGGGGCCGAGCGGCCTGAATGAATCCATTGTGGGGCCGGCCCATTTCCGGATGGTCGAACACGGATCCAATGCCGTGGATACGAGGGACGATCAGGTCCGCGTGCTCGACAACCAGATCGACGTGGTGAGCAAGGCGTTTCAGGGAATGACGGTGGCTTGCGCGCGCTGTCATGACCACAAGTTCGACGCCATCAGCCAGCGCGACTACTACGCGCTCCAAGGAGTGTTCGCCAGCGTGCATCTGGGCCAGGTGACCCTCGACCAGCCGGGGCATCAGCAAAAGGAACGCCCTGGGATGGAGCAAACCCATGAGAGGATCCGGCGCGGCCTTGCAACCCGCTGGCTGCAGGCGCTGGAGCGGTTGCCGGAGTGGTTGAACCGCGAGATGACCCAGGAGGACGACCGCAAACAGGCGTTTATGGAGGCGGTTGCGGATCCCACCCACGCGTTCCACGCTTGGGCGAAGCTTTCGTCCGACACCGCCCCGTTTGCTCCCCAGTGGGAGGGACTCCTGGCAGGCGTGGAAAAAGAAATCGCCGCGATTCGCAAATTCAATGCGGACCACTTCGATCCGGGCTGGGATTTTCGTGGCGGCCAAAGCGCGGGGTGGCAGCGCTCCGGGCCGGGCTTGGAGCAAAAACCCGAGGCGGGCTGGTTCAAGGTTCTGCTCGAAGGCGACCGTGTGTTCGGTGAGCTCTATCCGCCCGCCCTCCTGTCCCACTGGTTCTCGAGTAAACACCAGGGCGTGATGGTGTCCCCCACGTTTACAGTCGGCAAGGCGCGGCGGGTTTCCGTGCGTGCGCTGGGATCGAACGCGCTGTTGCGGATTGTCCCGGACAATTACGCCGTGGCGAAACGTTTCGATGCGGGTGTGGTTTTGCAGTCCGATCGCGAGCAATGGGTGATGCTGGATCCGTATCGGCGCGAGGGCAACCGGGCTCGGTTGCAGTTTGCCACGGAGGAAGACATCGGCGTTTACGGGTTTCCGATGAAGCCTCGGAGCCAAGGCCCGCCAGACCGCTCGTTTTTCGGCGTCGCCGAAGTGGTTTTCCATAAAACGAATTCCAGCGCCGTTCCGCGTCGGGATGCCGACCCGACTCGGCTGCTTGCGGAGAAGGGCGCACCGGGTTCAGCCATCGAGTTGGCCGAGCGTTACAGTCAGGTCCTCAAACAATCCATCGAGGCGTGGAGGGATCACCGGCTCAGTGAATCCCAGTGGGAGTTTCTCAGTGCCTTCGTGCGTGCGGGCTTTTTCCCAGTGACCCTCTCGGAGTTGCCCGAACTCAAGCCCCTTGTTGCGGAGTACCGTGCGGCGGAGAGCCGGGTGTCGGTGCCGGTGCGTGCGCCGGGCATTTACGACATGGCGGGAGAAGACGCCCCGTTGCTGGAGCGGGGGAATCACACGCTGACCAAGGAACCGGTGCCGCGCGGGTATCTGGAGGTACTCGGCAAAGGCCCGTTCCGGTCGACCGGCAGCGGCCGTCTGGAGCTGGCCCAACAAATCGCCAGCGCCGAGAATCCTCTGACGGCGCGGGTCATGGCCAACCGGATCTGGCACTGGGTTTACGGCGTCGGCATCGTGCCTACCGTGGATAACTTCGGGCGCATGGGCGAAAAGCCCACGCACCCGGAGCTTCTCGAGTATCTGGCGAGCCGGTTGGTCGAGAAGGGCTGGTCCCTGAAGGACATGCTCCGGTTCCTAGTGAACACGGAGACGTTTCGCGCGGGATCTCAGGCGCCGCCCGGAGCGGACGCAGTGGACCCGGCCAACCAGTGGCTCTCCCACATGCGGGTGCGCCGGCTGGATGCGGAATCGATCCGGGACAGCCTCCTTCAGGCAAGCGGCAGCCTGGTGGACGCGCTCGGCGGGCCGAGCCTTGGGGAGGCAGACATGACCCGTCGCAGCATCTATCTTCAGGTGCGCCGAGCGGTTCCCAACGTGTTTTTGGGGACCTTCGACGCGCCCAACCCGTTTACCACCTTCGGGAAGAGGGATGTCACCAATGTGCCGGCGCAGTCGTTGACTCTGCTCAACGGCACGTTTGCGACCCGGTGCGCCTCGGCCTGGGCGGGGCGGCTTCTGAAGACCCCTCCGGACGCCCCTCCGGAGGCCCGGATTGAGGGGATGTTTTTGAGCGCTTTTGCCCGGCCCCCAAGACCCGAGGAAACCCGGGCCCTTCTGGAGTGCCTGGACCGGCTCCGAAAAGAAACGCCCGGGGCCGCCGATCCGAGAAAGGGAGAGTTGGAAGCTTGGAGCCATCTCGCCCACGTCCTCTTCAACCTCAAGGAATTCATCTACCTGCGCTGAGCCTATGCACTCCCTTCCTCCTCTCTCCCGGCGTGAAATGTTGCGCCGCTGCTCCCTGGGATTCGGTTCGCTGGCGTTGTCCGGGTTATTGGGCCAAAGGGCTTTTGCGGGCAGCAGCCCGGCGCCGCATTTCAAGCCCAAGGTCAAAAACGTGATCTTCTGCTTTATGCCGGGCGGCGTATCGCACGTGGATTCGTTTGACCCCAAACCGGAGCTCACCAAACGAGCGGGGCAACCGATGCCCATGAGAATGGAGAAGACCCAGTTCGAGTCCAAGGGCAACCTGATGGCCAGTGCCTGGGAGTTCAAGAACCGGGGCCAAAGCGGGCTGCCCATCAGCGAACTCTTCCCGGCCCTTGCCGAGTGCGCGGACGATCTGACCGTCATCCGTTCCATGACCAGCCCGTCCAACGAACACAACCAGGCAAGTTATGCCATGCACACCTGTTTTCCGTTTACCGGGCATCCCAGCGCAGGGGCCTGGGTCCATTACGGGTTGGGCTCTGAAAACCGGGATTTACCCGGCTTCGTCGTGGTCCGCCCCAAGGGAGGCAACCTGCCCAACGGCGGAGTGGGTCTTTACAGCAACGGTTTCCTTCCAGGCGATCATCAGGCCTCGATCTTCACTTCCGGCGCTCCCGAACCGGTGCCTTCCATCCTGCCCGCGGACGCCGGCGGCATCCAATCGCTCAAACTCGGCGCCATCCGCGCCTTGGACGGTGGATTCCTCCGCCAGGCCAGCGATGCGCAGGTGGAGGCCGCCATTCAATCCTATGAAACGGCCTCCCGGATGCAGATGGCGGTGCCTGAGGTCTGCGAGATTCAGGGCGAATCCGAGGCGACCAAAAAGCTCTACGGAATCGACTCGCCGCATGCATCCACGGCGGCCTACGCCAAGCAATGCCTGCTGGCGCGGCGCTTGGTGGAAAAGGGGGTGCGGTTTGTGGAAGTGCCCTCCTGCCTTGGGCCCAAGGGCAACATCGATCCCCAACCCTGGGATCAGCATGGGAACCTCCAGTCCGATCATCCGCTCATGGCGCGCCAGGTCGATCAACCCATTGCCGGGCTCATCAAGGATCTCAAAGCCCGGGGGCTTTTTGAGGAAACCCTCGTGCTGTGCGCCGGGGAATTTGGTCGGACCCCGTTCGCCCAAGGCAACGGCCGGGATCACAATCCTCTCGGGTTCAGTCTCTGGATGGCCGGCGGCGGACTCAAACACGGTTTCGCTTACGGGGGCACCGACGAGTTCGGCTACCGTGCCGTGGAAAATCCCTGCACCCTTTTTGATCTCTGGGCGACGGTCCTGCATCTGCTCGGGCTCGACCACGAGAAACTCACCTCCCGCTTCGGTGGCCGCGATTTCCGGCTCACCGACGTGCACGGTGAAGTCATCAAAGGCATTCTCGCCTAAGCCGTTTTTTTCCCAGACCGCTGAAAACGCGATCCAGTTCCCGCTCAACCCCCTCGACCGCCTGCGCCCTTCTCTCTGATCCTCCTCGTTTCACCCATTCCCATCCTTATGCGTTACCTCACCCTCCTCAGCGTTTTGAGTGCCTTCGGGCTCGGTTTCATCCAGCCGTTGCGGGCTGATTCCGCCATACAGCACCGGTTTCTGGTCTGCGATTATTCCGGCAACCAAGTGTGCATCGTCGGGCGGGATGGCCGCGTGGAATGGCGGGTGGAAGCGAGAACCCCGAACGAGTGCTGGCGGTTGCCGAATGGGAACGTGTTGTTCACCGAGTTGCATGGCGCCAAGGAAGTGAACATGGCCAAAGAAACCGTCTGGGAATACAAGGCACCAGCCGGGGTTGAGGTGCATTCCGCGCAGCCGTTGCCTGACGGCAATGTGCTGGTGCTCGAGTGCGGCACCAAACGCATCGTGGAAGTCAATCGCGCCGGTGAAATCGTCAAGGAAGTGCCGCTCTCGCCCAAGGCCGGTATTGGCACCCATGGACAGTTCCGTTCCGCCCGCAAACTGGCCACGGGCAATTACGTGGTGTCGTTTCTTTCGGAAGGCAAGGTCGCCGAGGTGGATCCCTGGGGCAAAGTCATCCGCGAACAAAAGGTGCCCGGACAACCGCACGAGATTGTGCCCCTCAAAAACGGCAACTGGCTGGTGACGTGCGGTGACGGCCACCGGGTGATGGAGTTCACCCCTCAGGGTGGGGTGGCATGGGAACTGAGCGAGAACGAACTGCCGGGCAACCCGTTGCGTTGGGTGGCCGGTGCCCAGCGTCTGGCCAACGGCAACACCCTCCTCTGCAACTGGCTCGGTCACGGTCATATCGGGAAAAATCCACACATTTACGAGGTGACTCCGGACAAACAGCTCGTTTGGTCGTTCGCCGATCACGCCCTGTTCAAGGCCATCAGCCAGATTCAGATTCTCGATGACGACGTCGTGCCTCCGCCTTGGGAAGTGCAACGTTGATGGCCATGGGAAAAGGTGTCTGTCGGGAATGGGAATCCATGAGGCGCTCGCCCCGAGCTCCGGGGCGGTTTTTTTCTCCCGGGAAGTTTTCGTGTGAATCTTCGTGGGGGCGTTCCCCCATGGGGATCCCCAGGGAACAGAGAATCCCGAGATCTGGCCGATGGGTCACCCGCTCCATGGGCTCCTCAGTCTCAGGATTCCAGGTGTCAGAGTAGGCGAGCAGCGCGAGGATTCCGACGGAGGGCCTTGCGGGTGGCTGACCTCACGGCGCGGGAGGGGCGGCGTCGCGAACGAAGTCGAGCACCTGACCGGCGTGGAGCAGGCGCTGTTTGAGGGTGGGGTAGTCGATTTCTTGAACGGAGCAACCGCGATCGATCGCGAGTCCAGCGGCGGTGGCGGCCGACTGGCCAAGCACCATGAACACGGGCTCCATGCGGATGGATCCGTAGGCAATGTGGCTCGCGCTCAGGCACACCGGAACGAGGAGATTCGAGCATTCCGAGGCTCTCGGACGGAGGCTGCGGTAGCTGATGGGATAGGGTTTGCTCCCTACTTGCACATCCCCCTCGTTTCGCACGAAACCCTCCGGGCTGACGTAGCGCTGCACGTGATGGGAATCCATGTTGTACGCCCCCATGCCCACCGAGTCCTCCACCACCTCGGTGCGGCGGCAGTTTTTCTCGGACATGACGTAGTCAGAGACCATGCGCCTCGCCTCGCGCACGTAGAGTTGGCGGGGCCAGTTTCCGTTTTCCGTGAACTCGTCCTTGGCGAGGCCGAGACGCTGGAAGGCGAGGCGGATTTTTTCCGGGACGCGGGGGTGGTGCGCGTAGGTCCACATGAGGCCCTTCTGCCAGTCTTCATGGGCCTGGCAGATCTTGGCGCGCGTGGCGTAGTCGGCCTCGGCGTAGTCCCAGTTCTGACCGATGAAATCGGTGCTGATCGCGAAGTTGTTGTTGGTGTCGGTCTTGCGGTTGGGCATGGCGCTGGGGTTCCATGACAGCCGCCCGTCGCCCGCCTCCACGTTGCGGAGGGCCAACTCAAACCAGCGTTCGTCGTAGCGGGCAGGCTTCTCCCAGTCGCACCGGTTTTCGGGAACGTCGGTGGTGCACATGCGAAAATTGTAGGCCTGCACCTTGCGGTCTTCGGAACCGTCGGGTCCCGGGACTTCCTTTTCGATGCCGGGCAGCAGCCCGCTCGAGGGGTCGCCCTTTCGCACATACGGGTCGACCGGCATGACAAACTGGTGGGACTTCGAGTGCCCGATTTGAACGCCGTTGAGGGTCTCGCCATAGGTGGCGTTGGATTCGCGGCCGACGTGGTAGCGGACACCGGCCTTGGCCATGAGGTCGCCTTCGTAGGTCGCGTCGATGAAGACTTTTCCGGAAAATTCCCGACCACTTTCCATGACGATTTTGACGATCTTCGTGCCGTCCTTGATCACCCCCTTGCCCTCTTCCAGCCGGAGGCGTTCGCCAAACACGATCCGCACCTTGTCGCCGGCGGACTTCAGCATCTGGTCGTAGACAGCGGAGGCGGCATGCGGTTCGAAGGTCCACATGGTGCCTTCCTCGGCGGCGTTTCCATGGGGGCGGTTTTTGAAATAGGCCTCGCGGGGCTGGTGCTTCCAGGCTGTCGGATCGGAGTAGTGCTGAAAAATGCGTTGATAGAATTCGCGCGATAAACCGCCGATGGCCCGTTTGTTCCCGATGTCAGTGGCTCCGAGCCCGCCGGTTGTGAGTCCGCCGACGTGCCGGGTGGGTTCGATGAGAATGGCGGAGCGCCCCTCGCGGGCGGCCTGGAGGGCGGCGGTGATCCCCCCGGAGGTGGCGCCGTAAATGACCAAGTCTTCGGCTGATGCGCGGGGGGCGAGGGAGGGGAGGGTGAGCAGGGTCGCGGCGAGGAGTATGGCGGGGAGTCTCATTTCGAAGGGGAGGATGGGGTGGAAAAAGGGGCCGCTCTTTGAAGTCCGCTGAGGGAGAATTTTGGACAGGAAATTTGAGCGGAAGCGGAGCGGGGGAACCGGTCCTTTCCGCGGTGCGCCAAGGAATCGAATCCTGTGCCATTCCCGTGGAGGGATCCGCCCTCGTGTGTGTGCATGGATCACCGAGCCAAATGCTTGTGGTGACAAACCGCTTTTCTGGAGAGGCTTTCCTCCTAGTCTTGGCAGCATGAAGCACCGGGTGCGAATGGCCTATGGCGAAGCGGGGTACGAGCTGGAGGTGGATGACACCCTCGCGGAATTCAGGGTGCTGCTGCCGGAGGATCCGCACGCTTTGCCCGATGCGCACGGTGCGTTTTTGGATGCGGTGCGCAATCCTCATGGGGCGTTGTCATTAAAAGAGGAGGGGCGACGGGCCCTTCAGAGGGCGCGAGCGCAGGGGCGACTCGGGCGGGTCGTCATCGTGGTGGCTGATCACACGCGGCCCGTTCCGGATCACTTGCTGGTTCCGTGGATCGTGGAGGAACTCGGCGTGAGCGATGCCGAGGTAACGGTCTTGGTGGGCACGGGAACGCACCGGGGATCCACCCCGGAGGAGTGGGATCGGATGCTGGGGGAGGGCGCGCGGCGTTTTCGCGTCGTCAACCATGACTGTGAGCGGAGCGAGCTGGTGCGTGTGGGGGCTTCCTCGTGCGGTGGGGAGTGTTGGCTGAACCGGCTGTGGGTGGAGGCGGACCTGCGGTTGGCGACCGGGTTCATCGAGCCGCACTTTTACGCGGGGTTTTCCGGGGGATCGAAGGCGGTGGTGCCCGGGGTGGCGGGATTGGAGACGGTGCGGCATTTTCACCGGGCTTCCCTGATTGCGCAGCCGGAAACCACGTGGGGAGAGGTGCGTGCCAATCCCCTGCAAAGGCTGACCCGCGAGATGGTGGCGCTCTGTCCCCCCCACTTCATTGTGAACGTGACGCTGAACCGGGCGAAGGAGATCGCCGGGGTGTATGCGGGGGCGGTGGGGGCTGCGCATGATGCCGGGTGTGAGGCGGCGCTTCGGGAAGCGCGGGTGCGCGTGGAATCGCCCTTTCCCATTGTGGTGACGAGCAATGCCGGGGCGCCTCTCGACCAGAATTTTTACCAGACGGTGAAGGGGATTTCGGCGGCGGCTCGGATCGTGGAGCCCGGAGGAATCGTGCTTTCGCTGAGTCGGTGCCAGGGGGGGCTGCCTGAGGAGGGGGAGTTCCGTCGGATTCTCTCCGAGCCCCTTTCGAGTGGGGAGTTGCATGCGGCAATTCGGGGCACGGCGCGCACGCGCCACGATCAGTGGCAGGTGCAGACGCTCCTGCAGTGCCTGGAAAAGGCGCGGGTGTTTCTCTACTCGGAGTTGACGGAGGAGCAGCGTCGGGCGACGCGGACGGGGCATGTCTCGGATCCTTCGGAGGCGCTCCGGCAGTGGTGTTTGGAGCAGGCCGGGCGCTTGGGTGGCGGCGGGCGGGTGCGGGTGGCCTTGCTGCCGCTGGGGCCGCTGACGATTCCCGAAACGGCAGGTGCGGATTGAGAGGCGGGTTTATTCGGAGCCTGCGAGGGCGGGGGTGCGGAAGCGGCGGAAGTCCGGCGGGTTCTGGGCGGCCTTGGCGAGGGATTCGCGTTCGGCTTCGGAGAATCCGGGGGCGCTGGCGATCCAGGCCTGGGTGGCTTTGGGGTCGCGGCGAAGCCAGATGGAGAGGGTGCGTTGGAGGGCGGCGTTGCGCTGTTCTCCGGGGGAGAGGGTGGCGGCCCAGGCGGTGGCTCCCTCGGGATCTTTGGCGGCGGTTTTGGCGGTGAATCCGACGACGGCGGCGTCGCGTGCGGGGCCACCCGGGAGTTGGTCGATCCATGCGGCGGCGGCCTCGACATTGGAGCCCGCCCAAGTCGAGGCGACCGAGGCGATGGCCGCGTTTTTGGTGGGGCCGTCGGGGAGGCTGTTGGACCAAGAGGCGGCCTCGGCGGGAGTTTTTTTGGCGAGCGAGGCGCCGAGGGTTCCGGCGGCGGTGGAGAGGGTGTTTGGGGGGAGTTCGGCGAGGAGTTGCTTGGCCTGCGCCGGGTCCTTGGAGGCGATTTTGGAAAGGACGGATTCGAGGGCGGCTTTTTGAGAGGCGCCCTCGGGAAGGCTTCGTGCGGTGGAGAAGGCGAGGGCCGGGTTTTGGGCGGTCAAGGTTTCGAGAGCCTTGCTCACCAGTTGGGCGCGTTCGGTTCCCTCGGGCATTTGATTTGCGAAATCGATGGCCCGCTGCGGGTCGCTTCGGGCCACGCTGTCCAAGAGCGTGTTGCGGATGGACTTTTTGGGGTCCCCCTCGGGCAGTCCGGCGTACCATTCCATGGCGCTGGAGGGATTCATCCGGGCCCACGTGCTGAAGAAGTTGGCGCCAAGCTTGGAATCCTCGCCGCCCGCCGCCCAGAGCTTGGCGGCGGGGAGGGGATTGACCTCGGCGAGCCGCCTCTCGAGTGCGCTGATGGCTGCGCGGTTATTCTCCGCTTTGGCCCGTCTGAGGGCCTCCGGCAGATCGTTTTTGCCGAGTGCCGCAATCGCTTCGTAAAGCGAGAGGTAGCGTTGGAAGTCGCTGGACTGGGCCGCGGTTTGGGAAATCGCCTCGAGGAGTTGGGGGGTCGAACGTGGTCCCTCCGTCCCGGAGCGCGAACTGAGAAACCGCGTGATTTCTGCCTCGATGCTCTGGTCTGAGGCGGCCGCGCCGTGGAGGGATTGGGGGGACGAGGCAAATGCGGACGCAGCCGAGGGGGAGGCGGTGCGGGGTACCCCGGAAAGCGCCGTGCCGTTGGGGGTTGGGGAGCGGAGTGCTTGGCCGAGGGGGATTCCCAAGCCGAGGGCGGCGAGGGAGGCGAGGGGCCACAGGAGCGGTGCGAGGAAGGGGGGAAGTTTCACAGGGAGGGAAACCGGGGAGCGGAGGGCGGAGGAGGGGCGTGGAAGCGCGGCATCCTTCCGAGAGCTTGGGGGGGCGGGAGGGCGTCACGCACTCGCTTTTTGCGAGAGGATAGGCTGAGACTGGGGGTTTATGAAGCCGATAAGTGACGCCCTGTTGTATGGAATTTTAGATATGGGCTATGTGCGGGAGGGGGAGTTGGAGCGGGTGTGTGATCGGATGCTCGAGGGCGGGGTGGATGTGCTGCAGTTGCGGGCCAAGGGAGTCTCGGAGGAGGAAGTCGAGCAGTTGGCGGGGCGGGTGGTGGCTCTCACGGAAGCGGCAGGCGTGCCCTTGATTTTGAACGATCATCCGGCCCTGGTGCCCTCGGTTGGGGCGCAGGGGGCCCACGTGGGGCAGGAGGATTTCGCGGTGGAGGACGCTCGGTGGCGCGCCGGGCGCGCGCTGGCGGGGGAGGTAACGTTGCCCTTGATCGGGAAGTCGACGCACTCGGTGGAACAGGCCGTGGCGGCGGCGGCGGAAGGGGCGGATTATCTGGGGTTTGGTCCCCTGTTTCCCACGCCGACCAAGGCGGGGCGTCCGGCGATCGGTTTGGAGCAGATTGCGGAGGTGTACCGTCGGGTGGATCGGCCGGTGTTCTGCATTGGGGGAATCAAGCGCGAGAACCTGGAGCGCGTTCTGGCGGCGGGAGCCCGCCGGGTGGTGATTGTCTCGGGGATCCTGCAGGCAGCGGACATTGCGGGATACTGCCGGGAGGTGCGTGCCGAATTGGCGGCGCGCCTCGGAGGGGCTTGAGCCCGCGGGAGACGTGATCCCTGGGGAAACCGCTCAGGGGCGGTGCGGCGCGGGGCCCGATTCGAGGAAGGCGAGGGCCTTGTCGAAGCTACTCCGCTCGAGGTAGTGGGCGAGCGTGGGGTCGAGCGGACGGGGAAGCGCCTCGGCGAGGGCGGTGATCCGGGCGGAGACTTCCTGCAGGGCGAGAAGATGCCCCGCAGGGTCACGGTGGTACCAATCGCGGTCGCCGATGAGGCGCAGGCGATCGCGGAGGGCGGTGACGAGCGCGGGCGCTGGATCGCTCACTCGGCCTTGGGTTTGCGGGCTCTGGACTTTTTCGCGGGAGCGGGGGTGCTTGCGATGTTGCCGGCTTCGGCAAGCACGGCGCGTTCGGCCTCAAGCCAGTCCGCCACCGGGTCGGGATGGATCCCGTTTTGGCGGCGCTTTTCGGAGAGGAAGTAGGCGCGCACCGCGATGGCATCCGGCGTGAATTCGTATTGGAGCAGCGTTTCCTCGCTGAGGAGCGCGAGGGAGGTTTGCTCGGAGGAGTCCGCCTTTTTTCTTGAGGGTCTGGCCGCCTTGGGAGTCGGGGCCGGGGCCGTTCCGAGTTCAACGGCGTCCGTGGACGCGGTGGCTTTGCTTGCGCGAGGCTTGGCGGGGGTGACCTTTGCCTTGGGCTCTGCGGATTCGGAGAGTTCCTTTTTCGGAGGCATAGTGCGGCAATGTGTACCGGCGGCGCAGCAAATGAGAAGCCAAATTCCCAAAAATAGATGCTAATGGCTTGATTTGGTCAAAAGCGGCATCTTGGTTGCCGGAAATCACGGGCCTTCCCGGGGACGCTGGAGCAGCGCGTGCCCCAAAGAAAGGGCGTCCTCGGGCGCGACCGGCCGGAGAGCGGTTTCCTTTCGAAACCACGTCTCCTGCCGCTTGGCATACTGGCGCGTGGCCTGAGCAATCGAAGCGATAGCCTGCGTGCGCGAAAGGCGGCCCTCCAGATAGTCTGCGACCTCGGAGAGTCCGAGGGTTTGCTTCGCGGTGATGCCGCATTTTTCGAGATTCAGGCGCACTTCGCTTTCCACTCCGGAGTCGAACATGGCCAGGGTGCGCCTCTGGATGCGCTCTGCCAAATGATCCCGGGGGGTCTGGACCCAGAGGCCTGCGGGGAGGGGATCCCGCCAGGGCCGGATTTGGCGGAAGCTGGAAAAGGGGCGGCCGGACTGGATGCAGACTTCGAGAGCCCGGACGAGGCGGCGGGGGTTTTGGAGGTCGATTTGGCCGGCGGCCTCGGGATCCCGTTGGGCGAGGCGTTCCTGAAGTACCGGGAGGGGAAGCGATTCCAATTCGGCCCGAAGATCCGGATTGGCGGGGGGCAAACCGGGGGGCAGACCGAAGAGCACCGTGCGGATGTAGAATCCGGTTCCTCCCACCAGGAGGGAGCGGTTCCCCCGGGCTCGGATTTCGAGGAGCTTTTGGCGGGCCATTTGGAGGTAGCGCGCGACGTCGAGGGATTCCTCAAGGGGCAGGATTCCAACGAGGTGATGGGGAGCGCGCTGGACTTGCTCTGGGGAGGGTTGAGCCGTGAGGAGGGGTAGGCCGGAGTAAATTTGGAAGGCGTCGGCCCCCACGATCTCGGCGCCGGTGGCTTCGGCGAGTGCGGTGGCGAGTTCGGATTTCCCGGAGGCCGTGGGGCCTGCGATGACGAGGTCGGGGAGAATGGGGGGGAGGGCCGGATCCCCGGGGGGAGATACCTGGATGGGATCCGGCATGAGCGTGGGCGGGAGGCGTTGGATGGGAGTTAGCCGCCGTTCTTTTTCGAGGCGAGGGGAACCTCAAAGGAGGCGACTCCGGAGACTCGGACCTTGCGCTTGTAGAGCTTATCTCCGCAGGCAGCATAGAGGATGTCGCGGGACTCGCCCCCGAAGGCGAGGTTGGCGACTTTTCCGTTGGGAGTGGGAATGATGCAGGCGACGCGGCCGGCCGGGTCGGTGATCTGGATTCCAAGGCGGGAGGCGACGTAGAGACGGCCTTCGCGATCCACCTCCAACCCGTCTGCGCCGGAGTCATCGGCGGAGTCGGGAACGTAGATTTGGAAGAAGGGCTGTTTGTGGGCGAGGGAACCGTCCGGCTGGATTTGGAAGGAGTAGACCCAGTGACTTTTGGTGTCGGCGACGTAGAGCAGCGACTGGTCCGGCGAGAGGGCGATTCCGTTGGAGAATTTGAGGCCCTTGTCGACCACGCGTTTCTTGCCGTCGGGTTCGATGAGCCAGATTTGGCTCGGGCTTTTTCCATCCCAGCCCGGTTCGGTCACGTAAATACGCCCATCGTGCCGCACGACGAGGTCGTTGCCTCGGAATCCTTCCGCGAGAATCTCCATCGATCCGTCCGGACGATAGGCGACGATTTTCTGCTCTCCTCCGGCGACGGCGATCAGGCGGCCGTCCGGGCCGAACGCTTGGCCGTCCCCTTTCCCGGACTCTTCGATGAAGGGCTCGACGGAGCCATCGGCGCGGAGTCGAAAGGTTTTGCTCTGGGGAACATCATTGAAAAAGAGCTCTCCCTTGGCGTTGGTGGCCGGGCCTTCCAGAAACCGATAGCCTTCGGAAACGAGCTGCCAGGGTTGGTCTGGGAAAAAGATCTGCTGGAAGAGGGGGGCGCCGGCCGGGGTGGGGACCGGTGCAGGCCAACCCTTCCAGAGGAAGCGCATGGCGTCGGGGAACACGGGGTTGATTTCTTTGGAATTGTGCCCGCCAGTTCCCCAGGCATGGGCGACCTCGTAGCCGCAGAAAGTGAGGGCACGCTCCATGGTTTGGTTGGCCATCCACCAGTCTCCAAAGGAGTTGTTGAGGTCCTGTTCCCCGTCTTGGAGGAAAACGCGCAAGGGTTTGGGTTCGGCCTTGCGGAAGAGGGAGGCGAGTTTGTCGCCCCCGCGGATATCGGTGAAACTTCCGATCCCGGAGAAGACCCGGTGGAACAGATCGGGGCGCAAGAAGGCGGCGTTGAGTGCGGCCATGCCCCCGGAGCTGAGGCCGCCGATGGCGCGGTCATCGGGGTTGGAGGAGAGGCGGATGGGGCGTCCATCCGAGGCCTTCTGGGATTGGACTGCGGGGAGCAACTCCGTCTCGAGGAATCGGGCGTAGTTGGGGGTGAAGGAGTCGTATTCGAAGGAGCGGTTGAAGCGGTCTGCCGCATGCGGGGCGACGGCCGGGACGCGACCGGGTTGGACAAAGACTCCGATGGTGATGGGCATTTCTCCCTTGGCGATGAGGGCATCGAAGACCTTGGGGGCTTCGCCGTGGATGCCGTCCTGTCCGAGATAGAGGCAGGCGGGCTTTTCGGGGCGGTAGTCTGCGGGGATGTACACCCAGTACTGCCGGGAGGTGCCGGGGAAGACCTGGCTCTGCTCGAGGGTGAATTTCAGCACTTCGCCCGGTTTGGGCGGAGTGGGCTCCTGCGCTGGGGATTGAGCGAGGAGAACGGGTCCGAGTAGCAGGGGGAGGAACGCGTTTTGGATGCGGGTCAGGGGGTTCATGGGTTGGAAGAAGGGGCGGAGTCGGGGAGCTTGGCGTCGGATTTCCACGAGTCGGGAAGGAAGGGGAGGGTTTCGCGGAGGATTTCCAGGATCTCGCGGCGGGATTCGGGGGTGAGGCTGGCGAAGCCGGGCGTGGGTTCCGGCGAGGAGAGGATGTCCCAGAGTTTGGCGAGGATCTGTTCGCGCACGGGGGGCGGAAGTTTTTCGAAAGCCTCGGATTCGATGAGGAAGCTGCAGGGGTACTTGAAGAGGCGTGTTTGAAGATCGAAGTCGCGGAGCGAGCGGCCTTTGCGATCCCGGCGGGCTCCCTTGAGGAAGGCCTCCATGAAGGCGGGTTCGGGTGGGATGGGGCTGGGGAGGGAAGCCTCCTCGGCGAAGAGCAGGTAGCGCAGGAGGGCGTCAATCTGATGGCGCAGGTAGCGGACGTGGCCGTACATGGCGAAACTCTCCCGGCCCTCCATGGAAAGGCGGGTGAGATAATTGTGCATGTGGGTTTGGTGGTCATGCACGAGAAGGGGCAGCACATGGCTGCTCTGAGCCGGGTATTTGCTCCACTCCAGATGCTTGCGGATCGATGCGTCGCCCTCGCCCGATTCCTCCCCGGGCCGGTTTCCCCGGTGGGTCCAATCGGCCGGGGCTCCTGTGACGTACCAGCCTCCCCAGCGCTCGGCGAGGGGGGTGAAATGCGTCACATTATCCGTCTCCGTGCCGGAAACGGGTTCCCCGTTCGGCTCCGTGGAGAGCGAACGCACGACGAAGCCAGGAACTCCCATGCTGCGCGCGGCTCCGTGACAGCTCAGGCAGTCGGTGTCCCGGCGAAAGCGGACCGGTTCATCCTTGTCCTGATTGACGGTGTAGAAAACCGCTCCCAGTTGGGGATCCACCGCGGCCACTTCCAGGACGGAGGCGCCGGGGATGAAGCCGATGTAGACATCGTCCGAAAAAAACAGGGCGCGCGCGTTGTCGGGCCGGATCTGCTGCCGCTGGAGGGAGGTTTTCGAAAACACGAGCATCTGCGAGGAGACGGGGACTTGGAGGCGCTCGAGCAGGGCGGGGAGGTAGCCGAATTTTGGGTCGAAAGGCAGCCAGCCTTTGGCCGGGTCGTCCTTGAGCTGTTTTTGAAGACGGCTGATGGCGTCCTGCGGGGTACTCTTGGAGTAGAGCACGGGCTCGGAATCGTACTCCAGTCGGTGGGTGCTGCCCT
>JBEBAG010000300.1:0-7141 GCA_041159065.1 Verrucomicrobiota bacterium
TCCCTCCAATGGGAACTGCGCGATAACACCCTCCTCGCTTTCCCGCTCCAAATCGATGCCGCACCCTTCGCCCTCCGACTCGAGGGATCCCTGCACCTGAAAGACCTCTCCCTCCAGCTCCAGGCAAAACTCTCCTCCTCCCTTCCCCTTGTCCCGGGAACGGAGGCTCCACGGGAGGCGGATTCCGTGCGTTTCAAGGCACGCGGTTCTCTTTTGAAACCGCTCTGGCAGAAAGATTAAGCGCTCTAAAGCGGCGCAATTCCCCCTGCGCCCCATTCCCTCGATTCCAAGGGCACCGTTTCGAACCATCAAAAAAACCGATGAATTCGAGAGATAACCCCTATTTCACAAAAGTCCCGCCACGCATTTTCATTCCCGCCTCCTCCCGTCCTTTCTTCCCCTCCCATCTCCTCCCGCCTCCCCATGAAACGCGGCGCAGCCTCTTCCCTCCCCAAGGCCGTCCTCTTCGCCCTTTCGCTCTCGCTCGTCCTGTCACGCATCCCCGCACAGGCCGTCGAACCGGTTGCCCCCTTCTTCGAACCTGAGTTTCCCTTCGTCCAAACAACCGTCGAACTCGCTCCTCAGACCCAACCAAAATCCTCCCCACGCCAAGTCGTCGTCCGGGGCGTGCTGCTTACCACCGGGGGCTTCAGCATTCTTTTCGATCAGGAACTGCTGCGCGTGGCCGCGATGTGGCGCCCTCCGGACGGGGCACCCCCGATCACCCTCCTGTCCATGGCTCAGGTCTCCTATGCCGAACCCCATCGAAAGGCCGGACATACCCTTCCCTCCCCCTCGGCTCCTCCCTTCCTCCTCACCGGCGCCACACCGGGTATCGCCGTCACCCCCGCCACCCTCCTCTCCGACCCCCGCCCCTCCCCCCAAACCGCAGAGTTCGGACGTGGCCCGCTCCCCCCGCACCTCGGACGATTCGAGGGAATCGAGCTCGTGGGAAACCGAGCCCGCATTCATTACCGCGTCGGTAAGACGCACATCCGCGAATCCTTCGAGCCCTCCGGAAACTCGGTCCTCAGGCACCTGGAGCTATCCCCCCATCCGAGCGAACTCCATCTCACGCTGGCACCTCAATCCCTCACCCCATCCCCATCCGCACAGGATCGCGTCGTGGCGGAATCAGCGCATCTCCGGATCGAGTCCCCATCCCCATCCGTGCGGTTTCTGTCGCATCCCTCCGGACTGAGCGCCCGAATCGCGCCCTCCCCCCGCGTGGAAACCATCACTTTTTCCTATACCCCTCGAAACCTTGCAGCATCGCCGCAGGCTCCCGCGCACTCCGAATCCCTCGCCTCTCCCTTATCCGATCCCACCGTGCGCCGGTGGCCCCAGACGCTGCACACCTCCGCCCAACTGGCCTCCGCGCAACGCCACGGACTCGCATGCGATTCCCTCGCACTCCCCCTCGATAATCCCTGGCACCGCCGCATCCGGCCCTCGGACCTCGCCTTCCTTTCCGAAGACCGAGCCGCGATCGTGACCTACGACGGAGACGTCTGGATCCTTGGAGGGCTCGCACACGATGATTTACAAACAATATCGTGGCAGCGCTTTGCATCAGGCCTTAGCGAGCCGCTCTCCATCGCCTCCGTCGGTGGCACCCTTCAAGTTTACACGCGCAACGGTCTGGTTCGCCTCCACGACCGCGATGGAAATGGAGAGGCGGACTGGTACGAGAACTTCTCCGACGCCTGGGTCCAAAGCGCGAGCACGCGCGCCTTCCCCCTCGATATGGCCATGGCAAAAGATGGCTCCACCCTGCTCTCCCAGGGCGGGATAGGCAAAGGCACCCCGTTTGCAGGCGCCATCTTCCGGATCTCCGCCGCTGGGCTCCAGACGGGGATTCTTTCCACCCGGGCACGGGAACCGTACCTCGCCCTCCACCCGGGCACCGGTCTGCTCACCTCGACTGATCAGCAGGGTAACTTCATTCCTTCGTCCGTCTGCTACCTCGTCCGGCCCGGAGCCGACTTCGGCTTCGGCGAGGAGCATCCCGCGAAACTCACGCCCCCTCTGGTTTGGATTCCCCACCACGAGGACAACTCCTGCGCCTCCCAGCTGTGGATCACGGGCCAGTCGATGGGCGCCTTCTCCGGGAAACTCCTCCACCTCTCCTACGGCACCGGCACGCCCCTGCTGATCTGCCCCGACCTGGATGCCCCCATTCCCCAGGGCGCCGTCATCCCGCTCGGCCTGCCCACGGGCCTCCCGCTCCTGCACGCCAGAATGCACCCATCGGAAAAAACGATCTTCGCCTGCGGCTTCCAAATCTACGACTCCCGCACCTCCCTCAACTGGGGCATCGTCAGAATCCGTCCCAGCGGCGACCCAATCACCGCGCCCGTACACGCCGTCTCCTCCAGCGACGGCGTCTTTCTCACCTTCGCAGAACCGCTCGACCCCGCATCCATCAAACAGGACAACGTCCTCGCCGCCACCTGGAACTATCTCCGCTCCAAACAGTACGGAAGCGGCCGGTTGAACCGCAGCGGCGCCCCGGGAATCGACGCCGCCCCCATCGGCCAGGTGCTGCTCTCCTCGGATCAACGCACGGTCTTCATCCACCTCCCGCACCTTCAACCCGTCATGCAGTTGCAGGTGGACCACACCTTCCGCTTCCAAAATGGGGCGCCAGCCGAGGGCCGCGTCTACTTCACCATCCACCAACCTCATCCCCGAAGCCTTCCCGCGGCTGGATTTCCTTCCGCGGATCTCTCGCGCAGCATCCCGGTCACCCGGCTTCCCACGGCAGAGCCCCCCACCAAGGAGCGCGGCAAACAACTGAGCGTCAGCATGGGGTGCGTCGCCTGCCATTCCACGGACGGTTCCACAGAGGGCAAAACCGGCCCCACCTGGAAGGGACTCTTCGGAAAAGATCGCGTCTTCACCGATGGCTCCGTGGAGTCCGCCAACGAATTCTACATCCGAACCTCCATCCTCGAACCCGAGAAAAAGATCGTCTCAGGCTACCACCCGGGAATGGCCAGCTATAAGGGAATCCTATCGGAGGACCAGGTCGACTCGATCATCCTCTACATCCGCTCGCTGCAATAAACCGCCGCAGCCCCATTCTCGCCCCCCCGTCCGCTCCCGCATCCGTCGCGGGATTCGCTCGCGCTTTTCGCCCCCTCGGATACACACCCTCCCCGTGCCCTTCTCCGCCATCCTGCTCTCGGGGGGAAAATCCTCCCGCATGGGTCAAGACAAAGCATCCCTCTCCTTTGAAGGCGAGCCGCTCTGGAGGCGCCAACTGCGCACCCTGCGCGCCCTCGATCCGGACACCCTCTTCATCTCAGGGCCTGCCACCGGCCCCTATCACGAGGCCGGGTTCCCCGTTTTGCCCGACCCCGAGTCGGGGCTGGGCCCCCTCGCGGGGATCGTCGAGGGGCTGCACGCCAGCCCGACTCCCCACCTGCTCGTTCTGGCAATCGACTTGCCCGGGGTGGATCCGCATTTCCTGCGCACCCTGCTGGAACATCCGGCCCTTGGGGATCCCAACCGTGGAGTGGTCCCGCGAGGGATCCGGTGGTGGCATCCGCTGGCCGCAATCTATCCTCGCGCGCTCTTGCCGCTCGCCCGGGCCCAGCTCGCCTCCCCCGATCGCTCCCTCCAAAGCGTAGTCCGAGAGGGCATTTCGTTGGGACTCCTGGAGTCGATTCCGGTGGAGCCACAACGCGAATCAACGGTTTTCAGAAACCTCAACACCCCGGGAGACCTTGCCTAAGCCCCGGAGCCGTGAAACCCGCTCCCTCCCCGTCCCTCCCGGCAAGCGGCTTTTGCCATTGACCTTCTGTGGGTTCCCACCGACTCTCCAAGCCTCGATCACGTATTCGGGCTGTGGCTCAGCTTGGTAGAGCGCTTCGTTCGGGACGAAGAGGTCGCGGGTTCGAATCCCGCCAGCCCGACCACATTGGGTTCACATGAGTTGCGAATAATCCGCAAGCAACTCAAGGACGGTAGCGAGCGCTACCCCCCCCGCCACTTGATGAGGAGTCCCCGGTTCACTCGCACCCGACGCTGCACTCCTCCATCTATCCTTCACATCGGCTCGCTGTGCTCCCGCTGCTTTTCGGATGAATCCCTGTTCTCGCGGGAGACTCGGTTCGCCTCCTCGCTCTGCGGAGCCTTGGACTTCGGAGCGGCAGGCTCTGCCTCCGAAACCTGCACGGGCCCGAGATCGATGCCAAAGATCGAGGCGAGCTCCTCCTCGGGGATCTCCGGAGAGGCAGGCTTGGACTCCAACGTCTGGCTCGCAAGAAGCTGCGATAGATCCACTCCACGCAGCTGAAAGAAAAGAGCAGGATCGGCCTCGAACCGGACTGCCACCCCGTAAAGCACCGCAGCGGCATGTTTGCAGAGGGAGGCATAGTCCGGACAGGAACACACAAAACGGATCTGGCCCGGTTCGGGAAACAGTCCCGCAGTGCGATCCGCCACGAGGCGAAGCACGTTCTCGTTGAGCCTCCCCGAGAGCAGATCGAGCACATTCAACACGGAGCCCGCACACGCCCTCTGGAAACCCTCGAGAGATTCCTGAGACATCGGCTCCACGGGAATCCGAACACTGTAAATGTCTGACCCCGCAACATTTGCCGTGATCACTCCCCTTTGGATGTCGAGATTGTAGACACGGCCGTTCCGGAGATAACTGCGCCCGCGCGGAAGCCGGGACTCATGGTCATGGTACGCCTCCAGATGCCGACACCATGCCTGCGCCCAAAAACTCGAGACGAGGTTACGGCTTTTTTTCCCGAGGGTCATCGGGACGAAAGTCTCACCGGCGGCGGTGAGCCGCTGGATTTTCCGGAGAACGTCATCCTGAATTTCGCGATCGGAGAAGTGCCGGCTCATGCGCTCAGAGGTTGTCGATTTTGTCGAGATGGTGGACGTCGAGGCGAACCAAGGAGAGCAGCTCCTCGTTGGACAGTTGAGTCAGGAGTTTGTGCGTGCCGCCCTCGCCCCCGAGTAGCTCGTTGGCAAGCGCGCTTTTGGTGGCAATCAGCCGATCGACCTTTTCCTCGATTGTTCCAGGGCACACAAACTTATGAACGAGGACATTGCGTTTCTGGCCGATGCGAAACGCGCGGTCCGTCGCCTGGTTCTCAACGGCGGGATTCCACCACCGGTCAAAGTGGATGACATGGGAGGCGGCGGTCAGATTGAGTCCCGTCCCGCCAGATTTCACAGTGAGCACAAAAAACGGCGGGCCATCCGATTTCTGGAACCGTTCGACCAGCGCGGAACGCCGAGCGACGGGCGTACCGCCGTGCAGAACCAATCCGGGCCGTCCGAATACCGAAGCGAGGTAGTCTGCGAGTGGCCCTGTCATTTCCCGAAACTGAGTGAAGACAAGGCAGCGTTCCTGCCGCTGCGCCAATTCGGAAGTGATTTCATTCAAACGCAGAAACTTGCCGCTGTCCGCGGGCGCAAACCGGCCGTCTCCGGACCAGTGGCTGGGGTGATTGCAAACCTGTTTGAACTTGAGAAGGAAGGAGAGCACGAGGCTTTGGCGCTCGAACGGAGGAAGCTGGGGGTTGGAAAGGTCGGCCCGGAGCTGGGCGACAAGCCGACCGTAGAGCACGGCCTGTTTGCGGGAGAGTGGACAGTGCGCGGTGAGCTCCGTTTTGTCGGGAAGATCAGGCGCGACGGATCGATCCGTCTTCAGGCGCCGCAGGAGGTACGGCGCCGTCAGCCGACGGAGCGGCGCGTAACCGGAGGAGGAACGCGCCATCTGTTGGACCGCCCCAGCGAAGGCTTCGGCAGACCCGAGCAGGCCCGGGTTGAGAAAATCGAACAGGCTCCACAGATCGCCCAGCTGGTTCTCCACGGGGGTGCCCGTGAGGGCGATCCGGGCACGGGCCTTGATTTTGCGGACCGCCCGGGCCTGGGCAGTGCCCGGATTTTTGACGGCCTGAGCCTCATCCAGGAGAGCGAGTTCCCAGGAGGCCTCGAAAAGTGCGGGGAGGCGCTGCAGGTATCCGTAGGTTGTGAGGAGCAGGTCCGTCTGACCCAAGAGCGGTTCCGGGGAATGGGCGAGTTGTTGGAGCGTTTCGCGAGGGAGCGAACTCGGATGGGCGCACAGAAAACGCAGTCGGGGCGCGAATCGGCGGAGCTCGGCGCTCCAGTTTCCCAGAAGGGATGCCGGCAGGACGAGGAGGCTTGGAAGCGCGGCTCCCCGGGATTTGAGAAGACAAAGCAGGGCAATGACCTGCAGCGTCTTTCCGAGCCCCATGTCATCCGCAAGACAAGCCCCGAGGCCCATGCGCGCCAGCGCGTCCAGCCATGCCACGCCGCGCTGCTGGTAAGGACGCAACACGGCGTTGAGTCCGGCGATGGAACCGATCGGCGCCGGGGTCCGAAGCGTATCGAGCAGCCGCTCGAGATTCTTGCCGGCCAGAACCTCGGTCCAGTCCGGGGGGGAATCCGAGGAAGCGCCCGCCGCAGTCGATCTCGGAGAGAATCCCGCCAACCAGCGCATCCCCTCGTGAAACGACAAGGTTCCGTTCTGATGCGCAGCCTGGACGCGTTCCCAGTGGGCGAGCGCGGCGTTGAGTTGGTCGCGGTCGAGCTCGACCCACTGGCCGCGCAGATTGACAAGCCCGGAGGGCGATTCACGGATTTGGCGCTGTTCCTCAGGGGTGAGCGGAGTGCCGTCCAGGGAGAGAGCCGCATGAAACTGGAGCATCGAGCGCAACCCCAAACCGGAGGGACCGCCCGCATCAATCGTGATGGAAAGCACGGGTCTGGAGCTTTTTTTGTTCCTCCACCAATCGGGGACTTTCACCACCAACCCGGCACTTTCGAACACCGGAATTTGGGTCAGAAACTGGTGGGCTTCCTCCGGAGCCCATGCCAGGGCCTGAAAGAGGCGGCGGGATTCCAGAAGTTGGTGGAGGAAGGGCGATTCCTTGCAGGCGGCGCGCACCGGCAGGAGCAGCGAATCGAGCGCCGCCTGATTTTTTTGCGAAGCAAACGCATCGAGGGCGCGTCCGAGTGGCAAATGCTGCAGCCGGCCCGTTCCCGTGATCTGGTCGGAATAGGTTGCCAGAAAGGCGAAGGGGCGAGTGGCGTTGCTCTTGTTCTCGGCAAGATGCAGGGTGACCCGGCCGACCAGACGCCAAAGCGG
>JBEBAG010000301.1:0-11047 GCA_041159065.1 Verrucomicrobiota bacterium
ACGCATCCTCGAAACCATCAACCGCATCCTCGACTACGATCCCTCCATCGAAATCTGGATCGAACCCAAACCCAACGAACCCACCGACCTCGCCTACGTTCCCACCATCGGCCACACCATCGCCCTCGCCTACGCATCCAAAGACCACACCCGCGTCAAAGGCCTCATCGAAAGCGCCCACGCCCTCCTCGCCGGACTCGATCCCAGTGACGAAATGGCCTTCGCGCTCGCCCATCAGAAACTGGGCAGCGTCCATCTCAACGACCAAAACGGACTCAAGTACGACCAGGACAAGAATTTCGGCTCTGCCAACCTCCGCGCCGCATTCAACCAGGTCCGCGTGCTGGAGGAGAATGGCTACGGACGTTCCGGCGAGTTCATCGGCCTCGATGTAAAGGTCATGCGCACCCAGCGCGGCTGCCCGGCCCTCGACCACCTCATCTCCAGCCGCAAACTCTTCCTCCACCTCGTCGATAAAGTCCGCGCCCTCGACTACGCCTTCCTCCACCAGTGCCGCGACTCCCGCGACTACGAGGCCCTCGAACTCTACATCCTTCAGCATCTCCTCGCGGTCCGCTAACCTGCGCCCCCGCCCAACCCCTTCCCATGAAACAAGCCAGACTAAACCGCCTCTTCCACGCCCGCTCCGGACGCTGCTTCGATGTCGCCGTCGACCACGGTTTCTTCAACCAGCCCGGCTTCCTCCAGGGCATCGAGTCGATGCCCCACGTCATCCAGACCCTCGTCGACGCCGCCCCCGACGCCATCCAACTCACCGTCGGCCAGGCACGGCACCTCCAGTCCATCCCGGGAAAACAAAAGCCCGCTCTCGTCCTGCGCACCGACACCGCCAACGTCTACGGTCGCGAGCTGCCCGACACCCGCTTCAGCACCATCATTGACGAACCCATCCTCCAAGCCGTCCGCCTCGATGCCGCCTGCGTTTGCGTCAACCTGTTCCTCATCCCCGGCGCGCCGGATGTCTACGCACAGTGCGTCCAAAACATCATGCGCATGAAGACCCAGGCCGATCATTACGGCATGCCCATGATGATCGAACCCCTCGTCTTCCGCCCCAATAGCGAACGCGGCGGTTATGAGGTCGATGGCGACACCGACAAAATCCTCCACCTCGTGCGCCAGGCCGTCGAGCTCGGCGCCGACATCCTCAAGGCGGACCCCACCGACCGCGTCGAGGACTACCACAAGATCGTCCAAACCGCCGGGGGCGTCCCCATTCTCGTCCGCGGCGGAGGCCGCGTGAGCGACGAGGTCATCCTCCAGCGAACCGTCGGGCTTCTCGAGCAGGGCGCGAGCGGCATTGTTTACGGGCGCAACATCATCCAGCATCCCAATCCCCGGGGCATCACGCGCGCCCTCATGGCAGTCGTCCATGAGAACGCCTCCGCCCTGGAGGCGTCCAAACTCCTCCTCGCCTAACTCCCCATGCCCCTGCCCACCCCGGTCCTCGAACGCCTCGCTCAAATCCTGGGTGGGCAGCCCCTCCTCACGCAGCCCGAGGATATCCTGCCCTACGGTTTCGACGGCACCGCCGCGCTCCGCTGTCTGCCGGGTGCGGTGGCTTTCCCCAAAACCACCGCCCAAGTCGCCGAATGCGTCCGCCTCGCCCGCGAATGCTCCCTCCCCGTGGTCACCCGGGGCTCGGGCACGGGACTCAGCGGGGGCAGCGTTCCCTCCCCCGACTGCCTCGTGCTCTGCCTCGTCGAGATGAACGAGATCCTCGCAGTCGATCCCGCCAATCTCACCCTCCGTGCGCAACCGGGCGTCATCACCCAAAAAATTGACGAAACCGCCGCGCGCCACGGCCTCTTCTACCCCCCGGATCCGGGTTCCCTCAAAATCAGCACGATCGGCGGCAACGTCGCGGAAAACTCCGGCGGTCTGCGAGGACTCAAGTACGGCGTCACCCGCGACTACGTCATGGGCCTCGAAGTCGTGCTGCCGGACGCCTCCGTCGTTCGCCTCGGAAATGCCTGCGTCAAGGACGTCGCCGGCTACTCCCTCAAAGACCTCTTCATCGGCTCCGAAGGCACCCTCGGGATTGTCACCGAAGTGCTCCTCAAACTCCTCCCCAGACCCGCCTCCCGCAAAACCATGCTCGCCGTCTTCGACTCCCTCGAAGCCGCCGCACAAACCGTCTCCGACATCATCGCCCAGCGCATCATCCCCTGCACCCTCGAGTTCCTCGACCGGGTCACGGTCCGCTGCGTCGAGGACTTCGCCAAAATCGGACTCCCCACCGACTGCGAGGCCGTGCTCCTCATGGAAACCGACGGCCACCCTGCCGCCGTCGAGGAGGAAGCCGAACGCATGCGGCAAATCGCCGCCCAAAACCGCGCCCGCAGCGTCCAGACCGCCGCCGATGAGGCCGAGGCCCTCCGCCTCGCCGCCGCCCGCAGAAACGCCTTTTCCGCGCTCGCCCGGGTCAAACCCACCACGATTCTCGAGGACATCACCGTACCGCGCAGCGAGCTCGCGAAGATGGTGGCTTTCATCGCCCAAACCGCCTCCGAGCTGAACCTGCAGGTCGGCACCTTCGGACACATGGGCGATGGAAACCTCCACCCCACCTTCCTCACCGACGAAACCAACGCCGAGGAAATGCACCGCGTCCACCTCGCCCTCGACCGGATCGTCGACCAGACCCTCGCGCTGGGCGGCACCATCACGGGCGAACACGGCGTCGGACTCGCCAAGAAAATGTGGCTGCGCAAGCAACTCGGCGACGCCAGCTACCAACTGCTCCGCCAGATCAAGCAGACCCTCGATCCGCGGGGTCTGTTGAACCCCGGAAAAATCTGCGACTAACCCCCGCACTCCCCCCCCTTCCCGTGTCCCGCACCCTCGACACCCTCGACTACTCGATCCTCCAGCAGTGCATGCACTGCGGGATGTGCCTGCCCACCTGCCCCACCTTCGACGCGACCCGGCGCGAACGTCACAGCCCCCGAGGCCGCATCGCCCTCATGCGCGCCGTCGCCGATGGCACCCTCACCGCAGGGCCCGAGTTCGCACGGGAAATGAGCTACTGCCTTGGCTGCCTCGCCTGTCAGACCGCCTGCCCTGCGGGCGTGCAGTACGATCTCCTCCTTGAAACCGCCCGAGGCCACGCCGAGGCCTCCGCGATCGCCCCCTCCGCGCAACGCACCTTTTGGCGGACCCTCACCCTGCGGATCCTGTTCACCCAGCCGAGCCTGCTGCGCCTCGTGGGCCGCCTCCTCCGCCTTTTTCAGGTTTCCGGTCTCCAATCCCTCGTGCGTGCGCTGCGCCTCACGCGGCTCCTGCCCGCGAACCTGCGCCGCCTCGAACCGCAGACCCCCCCCATCGCCCCCGCGTTTTCAGACGAACTCATCGCCGGCGTGGAATGGCCCGCAACCCTCCCCGCACGGGGACGCGTCGCCCTGCTCACCGGCTGCGTTCAAGACCTCGTTTTCTCCCAAATCAACCGGGACACCGCCGACGTGCTGTTGCGCAACGGCTTCGAGGTTCACACCCCGCGCGCCCAATCCTGCTGCGGCTCGCTCCACTCGCACAATGGCGAGTCCGAGCTCGCCGCCCTCCTCGCCCGCCGCATGCTCGACTCCGTTCCCCCCGAGGAATTCGACGCCATCATCACCAACGCGGGCGGATGCGGCTCCCACCTGCGCCACTACGCCCGACTCCTGCAAAACGACCCCGCCTACGCGGAGCGAGCCCGGCTCTGGGATTCGAAAGTCCGCGACATCCACGAGTGGCTTCTCGAAACCGGCTGCCAACCTCCCACCGCGCCGCCGCGCCCCTCCGAACTGGTGGTGACCTACCACGACTCCTGCCACCTCGCCCACGGCCAGAAAGTGGCGCGCCAGCCCCGGGATCTTCTGCGGAGCATCCCCGGCGTGCGCCTTGTCGAACTCCCCGAGGCGTCCTGGTGCTGCGGCAGCGCAGGCATCTACAACATCACCCAACCCGAAACCTCCGCACAACTCCTCGAACGCAAGGTCGCCAACATCCTCAAAACCGGCGCCTCCGCCCTCCTGCAATCCAACCCGGGATGCCATCTCCAAATCGCCCGCGGCCTGCGCGCGGTCCGTCCGGACTTTGAAGTGCTCCAACCCGTCACCCTGCTCGCCGAAGCCTATCGGCGGGAATCCTCCCGCTCCCCTTCCCTATGAAAACCGTACGCATTGGAATCATTGGAGGCGGCCTCATGGGCCGCGAAATCGCCAGCGCCTTCGCCCGCTGGTGCGCCCTCACCGACGCCGCCGTCGCTCCCCAGCTGGTCGCCGTCGCCGACCTCAACCCAGCCGTCGCGGCATGGTTTGAACGCATCCCCTCCTGCACCCAACGCACCACCAACTACCACGAACTCCTCGCCAACCCGGACGTCGACGTCGTCTACGTCGCCCTCCCCCACCACCTCCACGAGCCCGTCTACAAAGACGTCCTCGCCGCCGGCAAAGATCTCCTCGCCGAAAAACCCTTCGGCATCGACCTCGCCTCGGCCAAACGCATCCTCGACGCCGTGCGCGCCAGCGGACGCTTCGTGCGCTGCAGCTCCGAGATGCCCTTCTTCCCCGGGGCACAGCGCGCCTTCTCCCTCGCCGCAAGCGGAAGCCTCGGCCGCATCCTCGAGGTCGTCTCAGGCTTCCACCACAGCAGTGACATGGACCCCACCAAGCCCGCCAACTGGAAACGCCTCAACTCCACCTGCGGCCTCGGCGGCGTCCTCAACGACCTCGGCATGCACGCCTGCCACGTCCCCCTGCGCCTCGGATGGCGGCCCCATCGCCTCTTCGCCCAACTCCAAAAAGGCTATACGCAGCGCCCCGACGGAAAGGGCGGCTTCACCACCTGCGACACCTGGGACAACGCCCTCCTCCACAGCTGGACCTCCATCGAAGGCCACGACGTGCCCCTCCGCCTCGAAATGAAACGCCTCGCTCCCGGCGCCACCAACACCTGGTTCCTCGAGGTCCTCGGCACCGAGGGAGGCGTCCGCTTCAGCACCGCGGAACCCAAAACCCTCTGGGTCTTCGAACGCGCGAAGGAACAGTGGTGGAAACGCACCGAACTCGGATTTTCCACCGCCTTCCCCACCGTCACCGGCGGCATCTTCGAACCCGGTTTCCCGGACGTCATCCTCCAGATGTGGGCCGCCTATCTCTCCGAGAGGGAGGGCCTCCTCGCAAACCGCTTCGGCTGCGCCACCCCGGAGGAGGCCGTCGCCTCCCACGAAATCTTCGCGGCGGCCCTCGAGTCCCACGAAGCCCAGTCGATCGTCTCCCTCTAGGGCCGCACGATTTCCCTCCAGCCGGGCGCGCTCAACGCGCCTTCGGCTGGAAAAGCACGCGACCCGGACTGTCCGTCCGGATGCTCCACAGCGTCCCGCCCGCCGTAATGTAGAGCGTCCGCAAATCGGCTCCGCCAAAGGCGCAGTTGGTCACCTCATCCTTCGGGACCGGGATGAAATCCAGGAGCTTTCCCGTTTCAGAAAACACATAGACTCCCCCCGGATAGGGCTTTGCCGTCTCGTGAGGGGGATTGTCCGCGTTCAGACCGGCCGCCACAAACAGCCGGTTCTGCGTATCCATCTTGATCCCGTCCGGGCCGCGGCTGGTTTTCCAATCAAAGAGCATTGTCCGGCTGCCCGGTCCGACATTGCCGTCCGCATCGAGATCACAGCGCCAGAGTGTGCGCACCCCGCCCGCGCTGTTGTTATTGTCCGCAACAAACAAGTGGCGGTCATCGGGGGAAACGAGAACCCCGTTGGGCCGATCCACGAGGTCACGCCCCAGCACGCGGGTGATCTTGCCCGGGCCATCGATGCGGTACACCCCCTCCACCAGGCGTCCCTGCGCGTCGCGCTGTTCCATGGTCTCGCGAGAACCGTAGCGCGGGTCCGTGAAGAAAATGCGGTCTTTGGAGTCGATGCTCAGGTCATTGGGCGAGTTGAACCGGTGTTTCTCGAACCATTCAGCAAGCACCTCCACCCGCCCGTTTCGATCGGTCCGGGTGACGCGCCGGTTCCCCGCCTCGCAGGCGATCAGCCGACCCTGACGGTCCAGGATCAACCCGTTGGCGCCCTTGACCGGATGCCGAAAATCACGCGAGGGCCGTCCCTCCTGCATCTTCGAAATACGATCATCCCCAACGAAATACAGAGTCCGCCTCGCTCCGTCCCACGCAGGACCTTCCCCCGCATGGTGCACGTTCGGAACGAGCGTGGCGTGGGTCCCCTCAGCAACCGGAGAACGCGGCACCCCAGCGCAGCCCACCGTCATCACCCCAGCCAGCAGCAGCAGCCCCGCGCGCAAGCCATCGTTCCCCCTCCCGCGGGAAGACCGGGCCACACGGCAACGCTCCGGTGAGCCCTCCGTGTCAGTACGCAACACAATCGAGTGGGAAAACTTGGCATGGGAGAAACGAAACATAGGCGCTCAAAATCGCCTCCCGCGCCCGCGGGATGCAAGCCCCCGCACCGGGGATGCACGGGCTACGCCAACAGCGCCCGCACCGGGGAAACCGGCTCCACCCCGGTCAGACGCATATCCAATCCCTGCACCTTGAAGGTCAGACGCCGGTGATCGATACCCATGCAGTGCAGGATGGTGGCGTTGAGCTCGTGAATGTGCACGGGGGACTCGGTCACGTTGTACGAAAAATCATCCGTCTCACCATGGCTGATGCCGGCCCGGATTCCGCCCCCGGCCATCCACATGCAGAAGTTTCGCGGATGATGGTCCCTGCCGTAGTTGGCAGCCGTCAGCGTGCCTTGGGAGTAAGCGGTTCGGCCAAACTCCCCCCCGCAAACCACGAGGGTGCTCTCCAGCAGACCGCGCTGCTTGAGATCCTGGATGAGGGCCGCCGTGGCGCGATCCGTGTCGGCACACTGATTCCGGAGCTGGATGGGCAGGCTGCCATGCTGATCCCAGCCCCGGTGCAGGATCTGCACAACACGCACCCCCCGCTCCACAAGCCGACGCGCCATCAGCGCACTGTGGGAAAAAGAACCCGACCGGCTCACCTCGGGACCGTACAGCTCGAGGACACTCTGCGACTCGTTGCCGATGTCCACCAGTTCCGGCACGCTCGTCTGCATCCGGAAGGCCATCTCGTACTGAGCCATACGCGTCTGAATCTCGGGGTCCCCGAAGCGCTCGTACCCCCATTGGTTGAGCTTCTCCAAGGCATCCAGCATCACGCGTCGCTCGGCCACAGGAACCCCCTCGGGGTTCTTCAGATACAGAACCGGATCGCCCGCCCCCCGAAGCGCCACTCCGGCGTGGCGCCCCGGCAAAAAGCCGCTGCCCCACATGCGCGAAAACAAAGCCTGCCCATTGCTGCCTGTGGGAAACTGCGGGGTCAAAACCACGAAGGAGGGCAGGTCATTTCCCGGACTGCCCAGCCCGTAGGAAAGCCAAGCGCCCAGGCTCGCGCGTCCAGGCACCTCGGATCCCGTCATCACAAACGTGGACGCCGGATCATGGTTGATCGCCTCCGTGTGCACCGTCTTGATCAAGGCCAATTCATCCACGATCTTGGCCGTGTGCGGTAAAAGCTCGCTCACCCAGCGCCCGCACTGTCCATGCTGGCGGAACTGAAACACCGAGGGAGCCACCGGAAAGCGACCCTGACCGCTCGTCATCCCCGTGATGCGCTGCGCGCCCCGCACCGAAGGCGGCAGTTCCTGATCGAACCACTTCGCCAGCGCCGGTTTGTAATCCCACAAATCCAACTGCGAAGGCCCCCCGTTCAGGTGAATGTAGATCAACGCCTTCGCCTTGGGCGCAAAATGAGGAAGCCCGGACCGCTCCGGGTGCACCGCTCCCCCGGCACGCCCGGGTTCCACCGCCCCGCCTTCGCGAGCCCCCACCAACTGCGCGAGTGCAATCCCGCCAACGCGCAGTCCCGTATCACCGAAAAACTGGCGCCGCGTCTGCAGCGCGTTCCAAGTCTTCAGAGGGTCCATCGTTTTTATCAGTGAACCAGATTCAAAGGCACGGCGCGAGCGCGGGCAACACCCCCAACGCCCCGCCCCGCTTCAATGCTGGGTGAGCGCCTCATCCATGTTCAGAACCAGGTTGCTCACCAGCGTCCAAGCCGCGAGTTCCGGAAGCGGCAGTTCGGAGCGAAACGGCGATTCCCCAACCGAAATCAGCCGGTGCGCCAGCTCCGGCGACTGCCGGTAGAAGCGCACATGGCGCCGGTAAGTTTCCGAAACCAACTCCACCTCCTGCGAACGAGGCGAACGCGCAAGCACCGCGCGGAAGAGAAAGTCGATGCGCTCCTCGAGGCGCGCCCCCGCCTCGGTGAGCACCCGTTCCCCCAAGGCACGGGCCGCCTCCATGCACTGCACGTCATTCATCCACTGCAGCGCCTGCATGGGCGTGTTACTCCGCTCCCGGCGCACGCAGCTTTGCTCCCGCGAAGGCGCGTCGAAATTCGCCAGAATCGGGGGCGGAGCCGTCCGCTTCACAAACGTGTACAGCGAGCGGCGATACAGGTCCGCCCCCTTCGACTGCCGATAGAACCGCGTGTTGCTCCCCACAAACCCCACCGGCTCCCAAATCCCGGGCGGCTGGTAAGGATGCACCCCGCGCCCCCCCATGGTCCACCGCATCAACCCCGAAACGGCCAGCACCGTGTCGCGCAACTCCTCCCCATCCAATCGAAAGCGCGGCCCTCGGCTCAGGAACCGGTTCTCCGGGTCCCGCATCCAAGCCTCGGGAGTCCCCTCCGAGGCCTGACGGAAGGCGGCCGAGGTCACCAGCAAACGCAGGAGCTTTTTGATATCCCAACCCGACTCGCGAAACTCCACCGCAAGCCAGTCCAGCAGCTCGGGATGCAGTGGCGGTTCCCCCTGGGAACCGAAATCCCCCGAGGTCCGGACTATCCCCACCCCAAACACCTGCTGCCACCAACGGTTCACGGCCACGCGCGCTGTCAGCGGATGCTCCGGCGAAAAAAGCCACTGCGCCAACATCAGGCGGTCGGCGCGTTGGCCCGACTCCCGAGGCGGCAGCGGCGGCAGGATCGACGGCACGTCGGGATCCACCCGCTCCCCGGGCCGATTGTATTCGCCCCGCTCCATCACAAAACTCTCCCCCGCCCCGGGATCCTCCCGCATGACCAGACTGGCCGGGATCTCCTTCTCCAACGATTCCAGCTCCAGCTTGAGGCGCGTCCAAGTCGCCTGCAAAGGCTGGAGCACCGGCTTGGTCAGCACGCAGACCTGCGTGAGATAGTACTCCTTCAATCGCGCCCGCTCCGCCTCCCCGACACGCGATGCCCCCCGCTTCAGGATCTGATTGATCTCCACCGGCAACCCCGGGGTCTCCCTCCCATACCGCGGCGCCAACCATGCGGCAAACGACTGTCCCGGGTCCTGCGCCGCATCCACCCGCCACACGAGGCTCAGCTGATCAAAGTACGCCGTCCCGCTGAACAGGGTGAAGGCCACCCCCGTGATCTGATCCCCCGCCTTCAGTCCGATCGCCGACGCATCCACCTCCATCCGAGCCCAGTTGCCCTCCGGCGGAAGAGCGCCCCCGAAGGCCCGGGTCGGCGTGCCCGCCGTTCCAAACCCAATCGCATCCCCATCCCCCCACACCACCCGGTGCGCCCAACCCGCCGCCGAATGGATCTGCAACATCACCGCCCGGGGCATCTCGACCGGGTCGAGAAACAGCATGAAACCCAGCCGCGCATCGGCCGGCACTTCAATCGGAGCCGCACCCCGGTTGTAGTAGTTCTGCGCCATCCCGTTTCCCGAGATTTTCAAGGCACGCTGACCGCTCCAAACCGGACCATCCGCGCTCGTCGCCCAACTCAACCCGCCGCTCGCCGGCTGCGCAACCACCTGCGCCCCCAGCGGAAAATCGTCCTCCACCAAAACCGACTCCGTCTCCCGGGGCGGGATCGGCGGATTGGCCTCCGCCGGATCCCGGTAGATGAACCGCGCCACCTCCTCGCGAAACGCGCTCTCCGCCTCCTTCACCTGGTGCCGCAGCCCCTCGATCTGCTCCCCCTGCGCCCGACTGGACAACCTCACAACCGGTGCCGTCAGCAGGGCGTTGCCATCCATCGCCGGGTCCGCGGCCCGGTTAAAGAACGCGTAGAACTGGTAAAACTCCTTCTGGCTCAGCGGATCATACTTGTGGTCATGACACGCCGCGCACCCCGCGCTCAACCCCAGCCACGTCTGCGCCACCGTCGAGGCCCGCTCCACCGCGTACCGAAACCGATACTCCTCCGCAATCGCCCCCCCTTCACTCGTGGTCACATTGCATCGCAAAAAACCCGTCGCCGTCAGCTGCTCCAGACTCGCTTGGGGCAGCAAGTCCCCAGCGATCTGCTCAATCGAAAAATCCCGGAACGATTGGTTCCGGTTGAACGCCGACACCACCCAGTCGCGGTAGGGCCACACCGAGCGTTCATTATCCAAATGCAACCCATGCGTGTCCCCGTAGCGCGCCACATCCAACCAATGCCGGGCCATCTGCTCCCCATAACGCTCCGATCCCAACAAACGATCCACCACCCGCTCATACGCGTCCGCCCCCGAATCGCGGGTAAAGGCATCCAGCTCGGCCAGCGTTGGAGGCAGCCCCGTCAGCGTGTAGGTCACCCGCCGCAGCAGCGTCCCTCGATCCGCCGGTGCAGAGGCTTGGAACCCCGCACGCCCACGGGCCACCTCGAGAAAGGCATCCACCGGATTGCCTCCCGCCCGCCCAGCCCCCGCCACAGCGGGAACCCCCGGACGCACCGGTTTTTCAAAGGCCCAGTGCCTTTCGTACACAGCCCCCTCGGCAATCCACCGGCGCAGGACCTCCCGCTGCGCAGGCGTCACCCGCTTGTGGGTCTCCGGCGGCGGCATGACCTCCTCCGGGTCCGCGCTGTTCAGACGCCGCCACAACGCACTCTGCTCGGGCCTGCCCGGAACCACGGCCACCTCCCCGCTTTCCCCACGTCCATGGGCGCCCTCCCCCAAATCCAAACGCAACCCCGCCTTGCGCTTCTTGGCATCGAATCCATGACACCCAAAACA
>JBEBAG010000302.1:0-4752 GCA_041159065.1 Verrucomicrobiota bacterium
GGCGTTTGGGGGGCGTGCGGAGATCATGGGGTGTCTTTCTCCGGAGGGGCCGGTGTACCAGGCGGGCACGCTTTCGGGGAATCCCCTAGCGATGGCCGCGGGGCTCGCCCAACTGCGCGAAATGGAGCGCGTGGACGGCTGGGGGCGCCTGGAGGCGATTGGGGCGGAGTTTGAGGCGGGGGTGCGGCGGACGCTGGAGAAGGTCGGGCGCGCGTATCAGTTTCGGAGGATTGGCTCGATGTTCTGTTTGTATTTCACGGAAGGGGAGGTGTGGGATTTGGCTTCCGCGCAAAAAAGTGATCGGGCGGTGTTTGCGAAGTTCTTCCACGGGTGCCGGGAGCGGGGGGTGTATTTTGCGCCCTCGCAGTTTGAGGCGGGTTTTCTGTGCGTGGCGCACACGGGAGTGGATTTGGAGCGCGTGGAGGCGGTGACCCTGGAGGTGCTTCGGGGGCTTTAGAGTCCGGGGAGCGCCCTTGCGTCCGTTGGGAGTCCACCCTAAGAAGTTTTCCGAGCATGTCTGACACCGTCCTTCACGTTGCGCCCGAGAGAGAAGAAGCGAGCCCCAAACCGAGTCTTTTGCCGATTCAGGTGCGGTCGAAGTTTTTATTCGAGGGGGAATCCAAGTTTTTCATCAAGGGGGTGACGTATGGTCCGTTTGCCCCGGATGCGGATGGGTTTTATGTGGGGGACGCGCAGAAGGCGCGGAAGGATTTCGGGTTGATCCGGGAGATGGGGGGGAATTTGTTGCGGGTGTATCATGTTCCGCCGCGGTGGTTTTTGGATTTGGCTTTGGAGTTCGGGCTGCGGGTGATGATTTCGATTCCGTGGGCGGAGCACGTGGAGTTTCTGAACCATCGGGGGATGCGGCGTCAGATTGTGGAGACGATTCGGGGGGCGGTGGCGACGCACAAGGGGCACGAGGCGATTTTCGGGTATTTGGTGGGCAACGAGATTCCGAGCTCGATGGTGCGGTGGCTGGGGGTGCGTCGGGTGACGGAGTTTGTGGAGGAGCTGATTGCGGCGGCGCGGGAGACGGATCCGAGGCCGTTGTATTCGTATGCGAGCTATCCGCCGACGGAGTATCTGCTGCCGCAGAACGTGGATTTTTACACGTTCAACGTGTACCTGGAGCGGCAGCGGGATTTTGAGAAGTACCTTGCGCGGCTTCAGAATCTGGCGGGGGAGCGGCCTCTGGTATTTGGCGAGTTTGGTTTGGATACGATGCGCAAGAGCGAGGAGATGCAGGTGGAGGTGCTCCGCTGGCATTTGGAGTCGGTGGTGCGCGGGGGGGCGGCGGGGACGATCTTTTTCTCGTGGACGGACGAGTGGTTCACCGGCGGGCACGAGATTTTGGACTGGGAGTTTGGGTTGGTGAAGCGGGACCGGACGCCGAAGCAAGCGTACTTCATGCTGCAGAAGTTGCTGGCGGGGGAGAAGTTCATCACGGACCGGGTGGCGTTGGTGCGGTATCCGAAGGTGTCGGTGATTGTGTGTTCCTACAACGGGGGCAAGACGTTGAAGGACTGTCTGGAGTCGCTGGACCAGGTGAATTATCCGGACTTTGAGATCATCCTGGTGGATGACGGGTCGAAGGATAACACGCAGGATTTGGTGAAGGCGTATGAGGCGGCGCGCAAGGAGCGGGCGGCGAAGACGGGGGAGCGGTTGCCGGATTTTGTGAACGTGGTGCAGGTGAACATGGGGTTGAGCTACGCGCGCAACGTGGGGGCGCGCACGGCGACGGGGGAGATTTTTGCGTACACGGATTCGGACTGCATGGCGGATCCGGACTGGCTTTACTATTTGGTGGGGACGCTCTTGAGCGGGGACTACGTGGGGGTGGGCGGACCGAACATTTCGCCTCCGGCGGTGGACTGGATTCAGGCGGCGGTGGCGGCGGCGCCCGGGGGGCCGAGTCACGTGCTTTTGACGGACGTGGTGGCGGAGCACATTCCGGGCTGCAACATGGCGTTTCACCGGGCGGCGTTTGAGAGCGTGGGCGGGTTTGACGTGGAGTATCGGAAGGCGGGGGACGACGTGGATTTCTGCTGGAGGCTGCAGACGAACGGGGGGGTGATTGCGTTCAGTCCGAGTGCGATTGTGTGGCACTATCGGCGGTTCACGCTGCAGGCGTTTCGCAAGCAGCAGGAGGGATACGGGGAGGCGGAGTCGATGCTGCGCTTCCAGCATTTGGTGTTTTTTGGTCCGACGGGGACGGCGAAGTGGAAGGGGCAGATCTATGGGGCGCCGCGGTTTACGTGGCTTTTGAACACGCCGATCATTTACCACGGGGTGTTTGGTCAGGGGTTGTTTCAGTCGATTTATCCGACGCCGCAGTCGGAGGTGGCGGCGTATGTGAGCAGCATCGAGTGGGTGGCGTTGACGCTGTTCATGGCGATTTTGGGGGTGCCCTTGGAGAAGTTCCGGATGGTGCCGCTGTTCATGTTTGGGGCGACCTTTTTGGTGGCGCTTTCCTACATGATCCATGCGCGGATCGAGCCGGCTTATGACACGGTGCGGGCGCGGTTGCTGGTGGGATTTTTGGCGCTGGCCCAGCCGTTGTGCCGGGGGTGGGCGCGGTATTTCACTTGGATGCGGTACAAGCACACGCCGCCGGAGGTGATTTCGCAGCACGAGGAGGGGGTGACCCAAGCGAGTAAGCGCGGGGGCATTTCGCGGTTGAATTTCTGGAATGAAACCGGCCAGGGGCGGGAGCGGCTGTTGACGGAGATCTTCGCGCTCCTGGAGCGCGAGGGGTGGCGTTATTCTTCCGACACGGGGTGGAAGGACTGGGATCTGCGGATTTACGGGAACCGTTTTTGGAGCGTGGAGGCGGCGACGGTGACGGAGTACCACGGCGGTCCCAAGTGCCTGACGCGGGTGCAGTTGACGTATCATCCGGTGGTGATGACGGTGATTCTCAACGCGGTGTGTTTGATTGGGTTGCTGTATCGCCGGGTGTTTTTGGACCGGGCGGACTTGGTTTGGTGGGGGCTGTACGCGGTGCTGCTCTTGTCGATCCTCTGGCGTGGCTGGCGTTTGAAGCGGCGCGTGGCGGAGTTGGTGATTGCCGCGGCGAACCGGTGCGAGCTGGTGCGCGTTTCGGGGAAGGCGAGCCGTCCCGTCCCCAAGGGCTGAGGAACCTGAAGGGCTGATCCGGGCGGATGGGGGAGGGCGTTTGCGCCGCCCTCACCGGTCCGCATGGGCCTACGGGGCGGACAGGAGTTTGCGGATGGTGTCGGCGATGGTTTGCGCCGTTTCGGGCGAGTAGCCGGTGTGGACTTCGGCGATGCTCCCGTCGGGGGCGACGAGGACGGTGTGCGGGATGCCGTTGACGCCGAAGGTTTTCCCTACTGACTGAGAGGCGTCGAGGGCGGTCGTGAGTTTCCAGCGGCGTTTTTGGAGGAAGGACTGGACGTCGGCTTCTGCCTCGCCCTGGTTGACCCCGAGGAGCACGACGCGTTCGGGAGGCAGAGGGGCGAGGGCCTCGAGAAGTTCGGGGAGGGCGCGGACACAGGGGCCGCACCAAGAGGCCCAGAAGTCGAGGACGACGACTTTGCCGCGGTATTTGGCGAGTTCGAAATCGCCGCCACCGAGCAGGGGGAGTTTGAAGTCGGGGGCGGGTTTTCCGCGGAGGGCGGAGCCGGAAGTGCTGGAGGACTCGGGAATTTGGGGTTCGATGGCGGCGACGAGCTGCCAGGAATCGAGGAATTCGGAGGAGGCGGAGGGAGGGGGTGCGGAGGAGCGGATTTCGGAGAGGAGGGAGCTGGGAATGAGGGTTTTGCCGAAGAGGGGGTGGAAGCCGGTGATGCGTTCGGAGCCGAAGCTTTCGACTCGGAGATGCAGTCGGGTTCCGTTGAGGAGGAGGAGCCAGTGGGTGGGGGAGCCGAGGAGATTGCCCGGGGTGGAGTCGAGGTGTTTGGCGAGCAGGGCGAGGTTGGGGCGGGTGTTGGTGTGGGTGAGGGTATGCGAGACGGGGTCCCAGGAGAGGGAGGCGTCTTTGGGAAAGGGGATGCCTTGTTGGGCGAGGAGGGACTGGGGATCCTCGGAGGCGGGGAAGGGGGATTCCCGGAGCCAGTAGACGCGGGTTTCCACGGGGCCCTGAGGGGAGGAGGGGGCGAGTTCGAGCAGGATTTTGCCCTCGGGGGTGAGGCGGTATTGGAGCGAGAAGGCGGAGCAAACGGCTTCGAGCACGGAGGCAAGGGGCACGTCTCGGAGGCTGACGCGTCTGGGGAATTTGGAGGCGCCCTGGGGGGGCGTGGGCAGGTCGAGGGTGGGAGCTAGTTTTTTAAGGGCGGCCAGATGGGTCTCCCAGCTGCCGGAGATCTGGTAGGGGGAGGGGATTTTGGCGGCGAGTTGGGTGCGCAACGCCTGGAGGAGCGTCGTTGCCTGGCCCGGGGGCGGGAGCGGGCGCGTCCAAACGAGGGAATGGATGCGGGCGAGGGGGATGGTGAAGGTTTCCAGTCCGGTGCGGAGGCGCAGGAGGGAGGCGGAGGCGGTTTCGATTTCGCCGGTGAGGAGATCGCCGTTGGGGGCGATGAGGGCGTGGGGCGGCGGGGTGTCCTTGCGGAAGCGGGGAACGGTGAGGGCGTGGCGCTTAGGCTCTGGGGGAACGACCGGGGTGGGAACGCTTCCGGGGGGGAAATGCGCCCGGAAACGTGCGAGGGTGACGGGCTGAACCCCATTGCCCCAGGCTTCGGCGGGCTCGAGACGGATTCCGGTGCCGGTCGCTCCCGGGGGGAGGGTGAGTTT
>JBEBAG010000303.1:0-7706 GCA_041159065.1 Verrucomicrobiota bacterium
TTTTCCCTCGAAGCGCCACCCCATTTTCACGCTTCCCAGACGCCAAGGACTCAGGCATCTCCGCCCCATGCTGAATGCCCTCTGGCTTGCGCTCATCCTCGGATCCGTCCTCCTCGCCGCCTTCACCGGGCGCCTGGAGGCTATCACTCAGGGGGCTTTTGCCGCCGCCCGGGATTCGCTGACCCAGATCGCCCTCCCCCTTGCCGGAGTCATGGCGCTCTGGCTCGGCTTTCTGCGTCTCGCCGAGCTCTCAGGTTTGGTGGGACTGCTCGCGAAAGGATTGCGCCCCGTGTTGCGCCGTCTATTCCCAGACATCCCTCCCGAGCACCCCGCTCACGGAGCCATCCTCATGAATATGGCCGCCAACATGCTCGGACTTGGAAACGCGGCGACCCCCCTCGGTTTGCGAGCGATGAAGCTCCTCGAGACACTCAATCCCACTCCCGGAATCGCCTCCAACGCGATGTGCACCTTCCTCGCGATCAACACGAGCTCGATCCAACTCATCCCCGCCACCGCCGTAGCCATTCTCTCCACCCAAGGTTCCCTGCAACCCACCGCCATCATTGGGACGACACTCTTGGCCACCGGCACCGCATTTCTCGCCGGAATGATCTCCGTGCGGTTCCTTCAAACGCTGTCTGTGTTTCGACTGCCCCCGGCCCCCACCCCGCCCAACCCCAACGCGTTCTCTTCCCCTGCCCCCGATTCCCCCCTCCTCACGGAGCCCCCAGCCCTCTCCCCCAAACGCAAGGCCATGCTTTGGGGATTTTGCCTCCTCCTAGCGCTCCCCGCGCTGTTCCTCGTTCTGCCCGGCCCCTTTCAATCCGCGCTTCACTCGCTTTCACTTCCCCCTTTCCCCCTGCCGCCTCTACCCGATGCCCTCGCATCCCAGACCGGGCTGCCCCGAGCTCTCGGGGTTCTCTCGCTTTTCGCCATTCCTTGCACCCTCGCCTTCTTCGCCCTTTACGCCGCGCTCCGCGGAGTCCGCGTCTATGAGGAATTCGTAATAGGCGCCAAAGACGGATGGGAGGTGGCCCAAAGAATTGTGCCTCCGCTGGTCGCAATTCTCGTCGGGGTCAAAATGTTTCGGGAAGCCGGAGGTATCCAAATTCTCTCCCGCCTGCTTTCGCCCATCCTTTCGCCGCTAGGGGTTCCTACAGAGTTGCTGCCGCTCATCCTCGTGCGCCCCCTCAGTGGCGGGGCCACCACGGGTCTGTTCACCGAATTAGTCACCCAGTTTGGCCCCGACTCCCTCCTCGCGCGAACCGCCGCCACTATTTTCGGAAGCACCGAAACCACCTTCTACGTGCTCGCCGTTTACTTTGGCTCCGTCGGAATCCGCCGTGGACGCCACGCCCTCGCAGCCGGACTCATCGCCGACGCCACCGGAGCGGCAGCCTCCATCGCGCTCTGCCGCTGGATGTTCTCCTGAATCCGATGATCCGGATCATCGCCGCAGGGTCGCGTGACACCCCGCCGCGTGCAGCTTCACTGCTTCCGCGGTTTGCTAAACTCTGTTTTTGGAATATTTCGCCTTCCGTGTTTTTTGACCGCATTGGAATTTTTAGCCTGAACGCTTTGGGTGCCGCCGGAAGACTCGCGATGTTCAGCTTGCGCGCCTTTTCACAACTCCGATCCGGTGGGGGACTCGGCGAGCGCCTGATTCGAACCACCTTTGAGCTCGGCGTGCGCTGTTTGCCGGTGATCGTGGTGGTGGCCGCTTTTGCAGGTCTGGTGCTGGGGCTTCAGGGACACTATGTGCTTTCTCGATTCGGAGCCTCGGGAATGCTCGGAACCTTGGTCTCTCTGAGTCTCTGCCGGGAACTGGCACCCGTTCTGGCTGCCATCATGGTCGCTGCACAGGCCGGCACCGCCCTGTCCGCGGAACTGGGCATCCAGCGGTCTACCGAGCAGATCGACGCTTTCGAGTTGATGGGAATTTCTGCGGAAGGGTTTCTGGTGGGTCCCCGCCTCTTGGTTGCGGGGTTCGCCGTACCAGTGCTTACGGCGCTTTTCACCTTGGTCGGGATCTGGGGCGGATGGCTCTCGGGATGCGTCCTTTTGAATCAGGACGGGCACGGATACTGGGCTGCGGTGCACTCCGCCATTCAAGCCCGTGATGTGCGCGAGTGCCTGTTTAAGGCCCTGATCTTCGGAATCCTCACCATCGCCCAATGCAGCTACCAGGGCTTCTATTCCCATCATCTGGGAGAAGCGGGTGCTCGCTCGGTGAGCGCCGCTACCGTCCGGGGAGTGGTCTTCTCCTGCATGATGGTCCTCGCGGCGGACTACCTCATCACGGCCCTGCTGGTATGACGCCCCACCCATCCGCTTTTTCCGGTGTATCCCCGTCCGATTCGCCGGAACCCTCCCTCCTCCAGGTGCGCGGATTGCGCAAAAGTTTCGGAACCCACCAGGTTCTCTCTGAGGTGAGCTTCGATGCGCCCCAAGGCGGCATCGTCTCCATTCTTGGGAGGAGCGGCACCGGCAAGTCCGTGCTGCTTCGCTGCATCGTCGGCCTGCACCCCCAGGATGAAGGCGTCGTTTTCTTCCGTGGAGGGAATCTCTCTGAACCCCAGCACCGCTCGGCGCTCAGAAAAGCCTCCAGCTACGTCTTCCAACACAACGCCCTTTTTGATTCCTCCACCGTGCTCGAGAATATGCTCCTGCCTCTCCAGGCACTGGGCCTCCTGGAGCGCGAACAGCAGATTGAAAAGGCCCGCGCGCTCCTTCGTCGAATGGATCTCGAAGAGGCCGCCTCCCGCTATCCCGCAGAGCTCTCCGGGGGAATGCAGAAGCGCCTCGCCGTCGCTCGCGCGCTCGTCACCGATCCGGAACTCGTCTTCTTTGATGAACCCACCGCCGGGCTTGACCCTATCCGACGCAACGCGGTGTTTGAGATGATCGCACACCTCCAGCGCGAACGGGGTTTCACTGCCCTGCTGGTGACCCATGATGTCCAAGAGGCGCTCCTCGTCAGCACGCGCATCGTGTGGCTGGATTCGGGTCGTGTGATTTTCAGTGGCACTCCAGCGGAATTCGAGGCGCATCCCGAATCCACTTTCCGAGCCTTCCGAGACAATCTGGAATCGCTCAGGCAAGCCTTGCGATGCCCCCCCTCGATTGTTTGAATCCCGTTTTATTTATGAATTCTCCGACCGTGGAGCGCGCCGTGGGTCTGTTTGTCATGGGAGGAATAGCCTGTCTTTCCTACTTTGCCTTCCAGCTCGGCTCCAACCAATTGAGCCAGTCCCAGACCATGACCCTCTCCGCCCGATTCGCCAGCGCCGCCGGCCTCGTGCCCGGTGCCCAAATCCTTATCGCCGGGGTCCCCGTGGGCACCGTTGGCCCCATGTCCCTCAGCCAGGACTTCTCGGCGATTGTCGAACTGCGCGTGCGCAAGGACCTGCAGCTGCCCTCGGACACCGTCGCCTCCATCCGAGGTCGCGGACTGCTCGGGGACAAGTACGTCGCCCTCTCCCCAGGAGCCGATGACAAACGACTCTCCCCTGGGGACCGGATCATCGACACCGAATCCTCCTTGGACATCGAATCGCTCCTGAGTCGGTTCGCATTCGGCTCCATGCAACAAGACAAAAAGCCGCCCCAAAAAGATTAGCCCATGTTTTTCCCCGCCCCGTTCCGTTCTGCCGCTCCCGCGGTCCTGCCCGCAGCCGTGGCCTTGGTTGCATCCGCCTGCTCCCTCTCCTGCCTGCAGGCGGCTCCCGCCCCAAGCCCGAAATCGGTGCTCGAACAGGCCCTTCAGGAACTCGTCCGCGTAGCCGAAACTTCCCGAGGGGTGTCCCCCACCCAACTGGCTCAGAGAACTCGGCCCACGCTCGAAAAACTCTTCAACTTCGAAACCCTCACCAAGCGCGCGGTCGGACTCGGCTGGAAAGAACTCTCCTCGGACCAGCAGAAGCGCGCTGTAGAACTCTTTTCCGAAATTATCATCCTCAGCTACGCCTCCCGCTTCGACTGGGACAAACAACTCGCCATTGAATTCTCCGCGCCGGTTGAGCTGGGCGCCGGCCGCACCGAGGTCAACGCCCTCACGCGTTACGCCGGCAATCAGGTCAATGTGCTCTACCGATTGGAAACGTCCGCAGGACGTTGGACCGTCTATGACGTGGTCATTGAAGGCGTCAGCCTGACGGCCAACTACCGAGCCCAGTTCGATTCCATCAGGCAACGAAAAGGGGGCGAGGGATTGATCCAGTTGATGCAAGAGACACTCAAACAGGCGAGCGCCAAAAAATCCTCCTGACCCATGCGTTCTCTCCCTCCCGTTGTGGCTTCCGTTCTCCTGCTGGCCCTTGTTCTGCCCGCATCCGCCCTCGCGAAGGATTCCCCCGGTGCCCGCCCCGCCCTCCCCGAGAAACTCAAGGCCGACCCAACCGCAGCACCAGAAACCCCCGATGCGGAGGAACCCCTGCGCAAAACGAGTGACCCCATCGAATGGGTCAACCGAGGCACCTTCAGCGTAAATCACCAACTCTACCGGTTTCTCCTGCGCCCCCTCGCCGATGCCACCGAGGCGGTATTGCCCAAGCCAGTGCTGCGGTGTCTTGGAAACTTTTTCACGAACCTCGAAACTCCCTCCCGGGTGGTAAGCTCCCTGCTTCAGGCCGATCTCTCGAAGGCATCCAAGGAGACCAGCAAACTCCTCCTCAACTCCAGCATCGGGATCGGCGGACTTTTCCGTCCGAGCGATCGATTGGCCTGCCTCGCAAACGTTCCTTCCGAAGATCTAGGGCAGGCTTTCGGAAAATGGGGCATCCCCTCTGGCCCCTACCTCGTGCTGCCCGTTCTCGGCCCAAGCTCTTGCCGCGATTTCCCGGGAAAAGTGGCCGACTCCCTTTTGAATCCCGCCACTTGGGTCGGTTCCCCCTCCTTCCGCTACATCGTGAATGGAACCCGGGGCGTGGAGGAAAACCCCCGGCGAATGAAAGCCTACAGCCTCGCCACCGACGGAGCCCTCGATCGCTACATCGCCGTGCGTGAAGGCTTCCTCGATTTCCGCGCCGAGGCCATCCGCCGCTGATCCGCATCGCTCGGATCATGGCGCTAGCCACCCTCCGAGAGATGCCCCGCAACGGCTTCAGCCCCCTTCCTATGGCCCAGGCAAAGCGCGCCTCCACCACCGTCCTCTTCGACGACCAGTGCCCCCTCTGCACGTTCCAGACGCGCCTCCTCAGCTGGCTGGACTGGCGCAACCAACTCGCCCTCATTCCCCTCTCCAGTCCCGTCGCCTCGCAAATCGCCCCCTCACTCTCCCGAGAAGCCCTGCTGGAGGCCATCCATTGCGTCACTCCCCATGGACGCCTCTTCCGCGGAGCCAGAGCCCTGCGCTACGTGGGAGCACGCCTCCCCGTGCTCTGGCCGATGGCACTTTTTCTGTGGATCCCCGGAGTCATTTGGGTTGCGGAACTCGTCTACCAGTGGATCAGTAGAAACCGTCACCTTCTCAGCAGAGTTTTTGGCTGCAAGGACGCCTGCGCCCTCGTTCCCAAACGCCACCGTCCTCAGGATGATACCGAACAGCACGGCTAACCTTGGCTGATCGCTTGCGCCGCGTTCGTCCGGACGCGCCTTTGCTCAGGAAGGTGAGCACGAGTTTGGAACGCCGTCCCTCCCCCCGGGACACCCGGTATGAAGGCCACCATTTTTAAAGCACAAATCGAGTTCGCGGACATGGACCACCATGTCTACGAGGACTTTTCAATCACCCTCGCAAGGCACCCCTCCGAAACGGATGAACGCCTGCTCGTGCGCCTCTTGGCCTTCACCCTCAACGCCCCCTCCAACTCCGACCACGGCGTCATGGAGTTTGCCAAGGACCTCTGGAACATCGATGAGCCCTGCCTCTGGCAAAAAAATCTGACCGGCGAAACCGTCCACTGGATCGACGTCGGCCAGCCCGATGAGAAACGAATCCAGCGCGTCTGCGCGCGATCGGAACGTGTCAGCGTCTATTCCTACGACTCCAGCACCCCCATTTGGTGGACCGCCCTCGCTCCCAAACTCACCCGCGCGCGCAACCTGCAGGTCTGGCAGATCCCTTCGGAGCAAAGCCAGGCACTGGCCCTCCTCGCCCAACGCTCCATGAAACTCCACGTCAGCATCCAAGACCAGGCCATCTGGATCACCGACGAAAGCCGCTCCCTGGAGGTCTCCCTCAACCGGCTTTTTCCCTAGTCCCCCTAGTCCCCCTTCACCATTCCCCCTGGGTTCCCCGATCCCTCCCCTTTTTCCCCCGAGGCCTCCGGAGAGGGACTTCCCCAGCGCAAGCCTCCGACCACTACCCCAGTTCGTCCGACAAATCGTCCGCCTGCGTCACCCGCAGCACCTCTTCGATCGTCGTCTGTCCCCGCAACACCCGACGCCATCCATCCGTGCGCAGCGTCCCCATGCCGTCGTTCACCGCCCGGGTCTTGAGCTCCGTACCCGTCGCCTTTTTCACCACCATCCGACGTAAGGGCTCGGTCAACACACAAATCTCGTAAATGGCCGCACGGCCTCGATACCCCGTCTGCCGACAATGCTCACAGCCCTTGCCTCGGTACAACGTCGGCAGCGGGTCGGTTGGGATGCCCAGCTCCCTCAAATACTCCACCGGATACTGTGCCGGCTCCGCGCAGCGCGAACAAATCGTACGCACCAAGCGCTGTGCTAAAAACGCCCGCACCACGCTCGCCAGCAGGAAAGGCTCGATGCCCATGTCCAGCAACCGCGTGATCCCCCCCACCGCATCATTCGTGTGCAGCGTGGAGAAAACCACGTGCCCCGTCATCGCCGCCCGAATCGCGATCTCCGCAGTCTCAAAATCGCGAATTTCCCCCACCATCACCACATTGGGATCCTGACGCAAAATCGCGCGCAGCCCGTTGGCAAAGGTCAGGTCAATTTCCGGTTTCACATCAATCTGCGAGACTCCCGGGAGCCGGTATTCGACCGGCTCCTCGATGGTGATGATTCTTCGAATCACGGAGTTGATGGACGTCAGGAACGAATACAACGTGGTCGACTTGCCCGACCCGGTCGGACCGGTCACCAGAATAATTCCGTTGGGCTGCGCGAGCAGCGCCCGAACCACGTGTAACTGCTCCTCGGTCATATCGAGGCGCTCCAAACCGAATTGCAGCGTTTCGCTCCGGCTGAGCAGACGCAGCGAAATGCTCTCCCCCTTCACGGTCGGAATGGTGGATACCCGCACATCAATGGCTCCCCCGGGCGTTTGGAGATTGATCCGCCCATCCTGCGGAAGGCGGCGCTCGGCGATGTCCATGTGCGCCATGACCTTCAACCGAGAAATGATCGCGTTTTGCAAACGTCGCAACTGCGGAGGCACCGCCACCTCGTGCAGGATTCCGTCAATGCGGCATCGGATTCGGAGGTCATTCTCCAAGGGCTCCACATGGATATCCGTTGCCCGCTCATGAATGGCCTCGCGAATGACCTGATTCACAAACTTCACGACACTCGCCTCGGGATCGTCGCTGGCCAAGTCATGCGCCTGCTCCCGCTCGTCCGCCACATCGTAACGGCTCGATTGCAGGAGCTCCTCCAGCGTTTCCGCCCCCACCCCGTACTGGGCCTTGATCGCCCGTAGCAACGGCGAGCGCGCGCACAACACCCACTCCACCCGCCGGCCACCCAGCATCTGCTCGGCCATCCGCCGGGCCGCCGAGTTGAACACATCG
>JBEBAG010000304.1:0-4463 GCA_041159065.1 Verrucomicrobiota bacterium
TGTCCGGGGTGGAGCAGGGTGCCCACGCCCACCAGGATGTCGGGACAGTGGTGGCGGAGGGAGGCCACGGCCTCGAGGGCCCCCGGGGTGCGCAGGGTGATCTCGACGAGGGGGAGCCCCGCTGAGCGCAGGGCATGGGCGAGAGGGAGGGCGTCGGCGGGATTTTCGAGCACCGCCACGGGGAGGATCCGGTGGTGCTCCAAGGCGGGAATCAGGGGGTGCATGGAGCGAACCTCAGGAGACTTGGGAAGTCTGGGGGGGGAAAGGAAGGAGGTGGGGGGTGGCGGGCGCTTCGACACGGAGGGCGGATTCGATGGCGCGCAGGAAATTGCCATGCAGGATGCCTTCGATGTCTTTTGCCGAATAACCGCGGGAGTGGAGAATGGGGGCGAGTCGGGCGAGGTCGCCGATGGTGTCCAAGTCTGCCGGGGTCTGTTCGGTGCCGAAGCAGCCGTCCAGATCGGAGCCAATGCCGACGTGGCGGCTGCTGCCGGCGACTTGGCAGAGGTGGTCAATGTGATCGGCCACGGTTTGGAGGGTGACCCCGGCGGATTGGGGGGAGCTTTTTCCCCGGATCCAGTCCTTGGAGAGCATCCAGGCGTCGCAGGCGACGCCGATGACGGCGTCGCGTGCGGCGAGGGCCGCGATCATTTCGTCGCTGAGCTGGCGGTTGTGGGGGACGAGGGCGCGGCAGTTGTGGTGGCTGGCCCAGAGGGGGCCCTCGTAAAGCTCGAGGGCATCCCAGAACGCTTCATCACAGAGGTGGGTGACGTCGAGGATCATGCCCAAATCGGAGGCTTCGCGCAGGAGCTCGCGTCCCTTGGCCTCGAGGTGGCCGGAGGCGTCGGTGCCCTGGGCGTAGACGCCCGGTCCGTAATGGGCCGGGCCGAGGGCGCGCAGGCCCTGGGCATGGGCAATGTGGAGGTGGTCGAGCGAGAGGAGTGAATCGGCGCCCTCGAGGGAAAGGAGGTAACCGACAGGCAACTCGAGGTGGCGGCCGTCGTCGTGTTGGAGGGCCTGGCGCCACAGGTGGAGGTGTTCGTTCAGGTCCTGTGCGGTGCAAATGCGGCGCATTTCGCCGGCCTCGTCCATCGCATCGTACCAGGCCATCTGGCCTTGGGTCATGGCCCAGGCCTGCGCCTGGGAGCGCCAGCCGAGCAGGGGGCTCCAGGCGTTGAGTTCCACGCGGGCGAGCTGCGTGGCCACGCAGAGTCCCACCTTGGCTGCCCGCATTTCCGGCAGGGAGACGGTTCCCCGGCCGCGCCCGGGTTTGTCCTGAAGCGAGGCTTCCTGCTGGCGGATCTGGGCGAGGGGCAGGGTGAGGTCCCGGTTCCACTCGAGGGCGTTGAGGGCGAGGTCCAGATGGGCGTCGAGAATGAGCATAAGGGTGGGGGTTAAAATCGGAGGCGGCGCGCGCGTGCCGGGACTTCCCAGAATTCAAGCTCCGGCTGGGAGTGACGGGTGACGCACACTTCGCCATGCAGGGCCACGGTGGGGCAGATATGCCAGGGGATCCCATGCAGGACGCTGCCCAAGGGCAGGGAAGCGGCCTCGGGGGTCTCGAGGACGAGATGTTCCTCGCTGTGCGCGAGCACCACGGCCGAGGGCAGGTCGGGAAACACCACGCGCGGCTGGGGCATTTCGCTGGCAACCGCCTTGTGTCCGAGGTCGAGGCAGAGCCGGTTCGCGCCGGGTTTACTGATGACCCGGGCGAGCAGGGTGGCTGCCGGGACGAAGGGGAGCTCGGGGAATCGGGAGGCGTAGCCTGCGTCCCAGAGGAGGGTGGTTCCCGGGCTGCAGGTGAGGGACGGGTCTTGGGCGTGGAAGGCGAAGGTGGGCGAGCCGCCGGCGATGGTTTCCTCGACGGGGAGTCGGGCGGACAGGAGGCGTTCGCGCAGGGCGAGGACGGGAGCGATGGCGGCGCGGCAGGCGGCCTCGCGTTCGGCGGCGTTCGGTTGCTGGAGGTGGCCGTCGTAGGCGTGGAGGCCGCGGCATTGGATGCCGGGAGTGGAGTGAATTTGGTGGTAGAGGCTTTCGGCCGAGGAATCCGGGGGGATGCCGGTGCGGTTCTGGCCGAGATTGAGGTCGAGGAAAAGGGGGAGCACGAGGGCTCGAGCCCGGGCGGCGGCGGCCAGGGAGTTGGCGGCTTCCGGGCAATCGCAGAGGGCGGAGAAGCGGGTGTTTGGAAAGTGGCCGATGAGGTTCAGCAAGCGCTCGATGGCGGGGCCGACGGGCTGGGCGCAGAGGAGCACGTCGGGGACGCCGCATCCAGCGGCCATCTCGGCTTCGGCGATGGTGGCGGCTTTGCAGCTCTGGACTCCGTGGGAGAGCTGCAGCCGGAGGATTTGAGGGAGTTTGTGGGTTTTGAGGTGGGGGCGCAGCCGGTGGGGGCCTCCGGCAAGGGCGAGCATGTGGCGCAGGTTGGTCTCGATCCGATCCCAGTGGAGAACGAGGGCGGGAGAGGCGACCGACTCCTCGGAGGGAAAGTGGGGGAATGCCGGGAGGCTCATCGGAGAGGCGGGATTGGCTCAGGCCAGTTCAAAGATGGCCTCGATCTCCACGGCGATGTTGCCGGGGAGCGGTCCCATGCCCACGGCGCTGCGGGCGCCGATGCCCAGTTCGGGGCCGAAAACCTCCGCGAAGAGTTGGCTGCAGCCATTGATGACGCGGGGATGTTCCAGGAAGTCGGGCGCGGAGTTGACCATGCCCAACACTTTCACGACGCGCCGGACCCGGTCGAGGGAGCCGAGTTGTGCGCGCAGCGTGGCGAGGATGGCGAGGCCGACGTGGCGGGCGGCGTCGGTCCCCTGCTCGAGGGAGAGTTCGGCGCCGACGCGTCCGCGGATGAGCGAGCCATCGGGGAGAACGGGGCCATGGCCGGAGACGTAGGCGAGGCCTTGGCAGACCAGAAGCGGGCGATACACGGCGACGGGTTGAGGGGCGGGAGGGAGGGGGAGGGCGAGTTGGGCGAGACGGGATTCAGGGTTCATGCTGGGATGCCTTTCAGGGTCAGGGTGCGGAAGTGTTCAACGTGCTGGAGCAGGTGGCGTCCTTTGCGGCGGACGAGGACGACGGGTTCCTCCCCGAACAGGCTGGAGACATCGCGGACGGCGAGGGGAGGTTGGCCGGGGGAGCCGTGGCGCAGTTGTTGGGCGAGTTTGGGGCTGAGGGAGCAGAGGGCGACGCCCATTTCCATTTCAACGTAGCGCGCCAGCACGGTGAAGGTGGAGCTTTCGAGGACACCGGTCGGGGGGGGCGAGGGCAGGGCCCGGGAGAAGACGGCGTCGATTCGGACGCGGGCGTTGGTGGTTTCGCTGGGAAGGATCAGGGGGGAATCGGCGAGTTCGGCGAGTGAGGGAGGGGGGTTCGCGGCGGCGAAGGGGTGGGTTTGTGGGCAAACGAGGTAGAAGGGGAAGCTCAGCCAGGGGTCGCATTCACAGCCGGTTGGGAGTGTTTCGGACTCGAGGAGCCCGATGATGGCGAGGTCGGCGGTTCCGGCTTCCAAAAGCGCCAGGGATTCGCGGGAGGGCTTTTCCAGAAAGCGGACGCGCACGTCCGGGCGGGCCTTCCGGTAGAGTTGGACCGGTTCGTGGAGTTCGTGGGCGAGCAGCGTGGAGGTGGTGGCCACCGTGAGTCGCCGAACCAGGTTGCCTCGTTTGTGGAGAAAAAGGGAGCGGATGGAGTCAAAGCTTTCCACCAGCGGCGTGATCATTTCCAGAAGCAGGGCGCCATCCTCGGTGAGGGAGAGGTGCTGGTTTTCGGTGCGCAACAGCGACGTCTCAAGTTCCTCCTCCAAGGCGCGGACCTGTTGCCAAAGGGAGGGTTTGGAGAGGTGGAGCGTCTCGGAGGCCTCGGAAAAGCTGAGGGAACGCGCAACCTCCTTAAACGCGCGAAACTGGCGGAAGCGGAGTTCCTTGAAGTAGCGGCGTGGCGGTTCCTCGGGGTGGATGCGTGGCCGTGGCATGGCGTGTTGGGGGGGGAGGATACTCAGGGCAGGGAGGGGCAACAATAAGGCTGGGGCAAAAACATCCTAACGGGCGTTCGTCTCAGACGAATGGTGTGGCTCCGAGGAGACGGCGGAGTACCCCCAGGGGACCGGTGTGCCTAGCGCCGGTAGGTTGCGAGCACCCCGTTCCAAAAGGTGGGGACTTCCTTCAGCAGATTGCGCAGGGCGTCCCGGTCGGCGGTTTCGATGCCGACCTCGATGCGGTCGCTGCTTCCCCAAGCGATGGTGAAACGGCGGCGGACCCGGCTTTTCTCAAAGGTTCCAAAGACATACCCCGTGCGGGCGTCTACCAGGGTGGCGACGGCGGTGGCCACCACCTCGTAGCGCTGGGTGGGCAGGAGTCCGAGGGAGACGAGGGTCAGGGGGGCGAAGACATCCGACTCGCTGATCTCGTGGTCCACGCTGAGGGCGAGCACCATGTCCGCGTGCACTTTGGATGCGGCTTCCCGGACGGCTT
>JBEBAG010000305.1:0-8077 GCA_041159065.1 Verrucomicrobiota bacterium
CGGCCTAGAAACGCCCCGACGCAAAGAGGGGGAAGCGCAAAGGTAAGTCCCGGAGGGCGGGACCCACAACGGACGGCGCTCCCCATTTCCTCAGCGCCGGCTCTGCGAAACGGCCGGAGCCGGGTTCCGGAAAAACAGCAGGAACGCCACCAAAATCACCCCGGATCCCACCGCCGGAATCAACCACGTGGGCGACCAATTCACCGTTTGGTCGGCGAGGGTGTACGCCTTTAGGACATAGCCCTGAGTCAGGGATCCGACCAGCATCCCCGCCCCGTACGTGATGAAGGCAATGAGACATTGCGCCGCCGCGCGCATCTGCACCGGAGCGCTTTGGTCCACGTAAATCTGTCCGGTGACGAAGAAAAAATCGAAACAGGGGCCGTGCAACACAATCCCGAGCAGGAGCAGCCAGAACCCCTCTTGGGCCGTCCCGTAGGCGAAGCAGACATACCGAAGCGTCCAGCACGCCATGCCTAGGAGCAGCATTCGCTTGATCCCCAAACGCGCAAACATCACCGGGAAAATCACCATGAAAAGCACCTCGCTCATCTGGCCGTAGGTCATTTTTGCAGGCGCCTCCGACACCCCGATCTGCGTCAGAAACCGCTCCGCCCCGGAATAGTAAAACGCCAGCGGGATACAGATGAGGAACGAACCGATCGCAAACACCGCAAACGAGCGGTCCCTAAAAAGCACAAGCGCATCGAGCCCCAGCATGGCCCGCCAGTCCACCGGCTGCCCCTTCGCCTTGGGAGGCACCTCAGGAAGCCCCAGCAGCGAGTACACTCCCAACGCGACGGACGTCCCCGCCGCGATCACAAACTGGCTCGACGACGCCCCCAACCCCAGCTTCCCAATGAGCAAGCCCGCGGCAATCCATCCAAAGGTGCCCATCACCCGAATCGTCCCGAAACTTTTCGCCGCATCCGTCATTTCGGAAAACGCCACCGTGTTCACCAAGGCGAGGGTCGGCATGTAGCAGAGCGTGTGACCGATCAGCAGCGGATAGAACGCGCTGTAAGTGGAGGTTGTAGAGGCCGCATAGAGCAGAAGCCCTCCCAGGAGGTGCAGCACCCCCAGCACCCGCTGCGCGGGGAAAAAGCGGTCGGCGATGGCTCCGACCAAAAAAGGCGAAATCATCGCTGCAATCGAGGTCGCCCCGTAGGCCGCCCCAATCTGGGGCGCCGTGAACTTCAGCTCGGTCATCCAGGAACCCATCGAAACCCCCCAACAGCCCCAGATGAAAAATTGCAGGAAGAAGAGGATGGAAATTTTGATCCGTGCGGCGGGTTTCATGCGGGGTCGGGGTTCTCAAGCGCAAGCGAGAGCCGCAAAGCGCTACTCCCACTGCGCCCCCCTTCTTAGCAAGGCCCGCGCCTTGAAGTCGTTCCTCCCCAGACTCGATCCAAAATCAAACACGCCGCCCCGGCTTCAGAGCGCCTCTGCCAGATGCACCAAGGTGCGCACCCCAAACCCGGTCGCCCCGGAGGCCAACCCCTTCTCCTCCTTGGTGCGATGCGAGGTGTAAGCGATATCCATGTGCGCCCACGGGGTTTCGCCAGCAAAAACCTTCAGGAAAGCCGCCCCGGTATTCGCGCCCCCAAGACGCCCACCGCTGTTTTTGAGCTGCGCCACACTGCTGCGAATCTGGGTGCTGTATTCCTCAAAAAGCGGCATCGGCCACACCCGCTCCCCCGCAGTGAGGGCAGCCTGCTGAACCTGCGCCAGCGCCTCGCTCGAATTGCTCCACAAACCCGCCGCATGCTCCCCAAGCGCCACGCCACACGCCCCCGTCAGCGTCGCCAAATCCACCATCATCGCTGGATCAAACCGCTTTCGAGCCCACCCCAGCGCATCCGCCAAAACCATCCGTCCCTCGGCATCCGTATTCACCACCTCCACCGTCACCCCGGCGTAGGTCGTCACAATGTCCCCAGGGCGGTACGCAGACCCGCTCGGCATGTTCTCCGCCGCCGCCAAAATGCCCACCACGTTGCGGCGCAGCCCCAAGCGCGCCACCGCCACCATCGCCCCCAACACCGCCATCCCCCCACACTTGTCAAAAATCATCTCCTCCATGCCCGCCGCGGGTTTGATGGAAATCCCCCCCGAATCAAACGTGATCGCCTTCCCCACCAAAACCAAGGGACGCTCCCCGCGCCCCCCTCCACGGTGCTCCAGCGCAATCATGCACGGCCCCTTCGCGCTCCCCCCGCCCACCGCCAGCATCCCTCCAAAACCCTCTCGAGCCAACCGCTCCCCCTCCAGCACCGTACAACGCATCCCCCACTCCCGCGCCCACTTCCGCGCCGTGCGCGCCAACACCGCGGGATACAGCAGGTTGCCAGGCGTGTTCGCCAGCTCCCGCACTTGATTCACCGACTCCGCAACCGCGCATCCCCGCTCCACATCCGCCCGCACCCGCGACCGCATCTCCGCAGACACCACCACCACCAACTCCCTCACCGGCTCCGTCTTGCGAGGCAAGAAAGCCTCGTACCGATAGTTGCCCAGAATCGCCCCCTCCACCATCACCGAGACAAACTCCCCCCACGACCCCGCATCCAGCACCGCCACCGCCACCCCCACCTTGCGCATCCACAGAAAAGCGGCCGCCAAAGCCTGCCGCACCCCCGCCGCGCTCACCTTTGCACGATCCCCCAACCCCACGTGGAGCACGCCCTGCGCGCGCTCCACCAACAGCGAACCCACTCCGCCCGAAAACTCCCCCTCCGAGGGAACAGGATCCATCTCCACACGCTGATCCTGAAAGACCAGGCGCAACCGCATCCCGCTCCCCTCCGGTGGCTTCGAGACGACGCGGACCCTCACAACCTACGCCTCCAGATTGACGGTCTGGCAGGAGAAGATATCCGCATTCGACAACAACTCCTTCACCAACTCCGGTCCCGGCACCGAATCCAAGTTCAACACCGTCAAGGCTCGGCCCCCAACCTCGTTTCGCGAGAGCGACATCCCAGCAATGTTGACTCCGTGCTTGCCGAAAAGCGTCCCGATTTCCCCCACGATTCCCGGACGGTCCCGATTTTCGAAAAGAAACAACACCCCCTCGGGCTTGGCCTCCACGTGCCGTCCATTGATCTTCACAATCCGAGGCGTGCTTCCAAAGAAGGTCCCGGCCACCGAAACCCAGCCGCCCTCCCCCGTCGCCGTCAACTCGATCAACTCCGCAAAATCAGCGGAGGTCGATTCGCTCGACTGACTCGTCTTCAGTCCCAGTTGTTCCGCAAAACCCGGCGCGTTGACCATGTTCACCTCCTGGCCTCCCGCCTGACGGAGGAATCCGAGGAGCACCGCGCGCGAAATCGGCTTGGTGTTGTGCTCGTTGATCTTGCCCTGGAAATTGATGTTCAGCGTGTCGCAGCGCTTCGACACGATCTGCGAGAGGAATCGTCCCAGCTTCTCCCCAAGCCCAATGTAGGGCCCAATCTGGGCGAGCGTCTTGGAATCCACATTCGGCATGTTCACCGCATTGCGGATTTCGCCCTGCAACAACGCCGCACGAATCTGCTGCGCCACCTCAATCCCCACGCTCTCCTGGGCTTCCGCCGTCGAAGCCCCCAGATGCGGAGTGAAAATCACATTCGGCAGATCCTTCAGCGCAAAGTCCGCCGGAGGCGGCTCCACCTCAAACACATCCAGCGCCGCCGCCGCCACCTGCCGACTCTTGAGCGCGTCGTAAAGCGCCGCCTCCTCCACCAAGCCTCCGCGAGCGCAGTTGATAATCCGCACCCCCTTCTTCATCCGCGAAATCCGTTCCCGGTTGATCATGTACTTGGTCTCAGGCGTCAACGGCATGTGAACCGTGATGAAGTCCGCCTGCGGAATCAGGTCGTCCAGACGCTCCACCAAGTCCACATTGAGCGACTTGGCCCGCCCCGCGGAAAGGTACGGATCATAGGCCAGCACGCGCATCCCAAACGCCAAGGCCCGCTGCGAAACCTCGGCCCCGATGCGGCCCATGCCCAGAATCGCGAGCGTCTTGCCATAGAGCTCCACGCCCTCGAACTTTTTACGCTCCCACTTGCCCGCCTTCACCGAGGCGTCCGCTTGCGGAATGCTCCGGGCCGTGGACATCAACAGCGAAAACGCGTGCTCCGCCGTCGAAACCGTGTTTCCCCCGGGCGTGTTCATCACGATCACCCCGCGCTTGGTCGCCGCATCGACATCCACATTGTCCACCCCGACCCCAGCCCGTCCCACCACCCGCAACTGCGTCGCAGCCTCCAGCAAACGCGCCGTCACCTTCGTCTGACTGCGCACCACCAAGCCCTGGTACTGGCCGATCACCTCCAGCAGCTCCGCCTCGGACTTGCCTGTCATCACATCAACCTGCAACAGCTTGCCTTCGGCAAGTTCGGCTACGCCGGTCTCCGAAATCGGGTCGGCAACAAGGACTTTGGGTGTGCTCATGTTTTTCACGTCTGACGGTTAAAGGGAAACCGAAGATTCTTCACCGCCCCCCGCCTCCCGCAAAGGCAAAAAAGAATCGACCACGCCGCAGAAGAGGTGCGTCCGGAAATCGAGCTCGGGCAACTCCTGACGCCGCGAGCCCCAGGACCGTCGCTCGGGTTTTGCTTTTCAGCTCCCCGCACTTTCCCCACACTCGCACGTTTCGCGCACACCCACCCACTCCCATCCATGGCTAGAACCATCCTCGTAGGCGCCCAATGGGGCGATGAAGGCAAAGGCAAAATCATCGATTTCCTCACCGAATCCACCGAACTGGTCGTGCGCAGCCAGGGCGGCAACAATGCCGGACATACCGTCATCGTCGGAGGCACCAAATACGTCCTCCACCTCATCCCCTCCGGCATCCTCCGCCCCGGCACCAAGTGCGTCATCGGCAACGGCGTCGTCCTCGATCCCGTCGCCGTCGCCGCGGAAATCAACGGGCTCCGCTCCAAGGGCGTATCCGTCACCCCGGACAATCTGCTCATCAGCGACGCCGCCCATTTGGTCCTCGCCTACCATCGCAAACTGGACGAGGCCCGCGAGATCGCGAGGGGCAGCGGCAAGATCGGAACCACGAAGCGGGGAATCGGCCCCGCCTACGGCGACAAGATCGCGCGCTGCGGTCTTCGGGTCGCCGACTTGCTCCACCCTGAAAACTTCGCGCAGAAGCTCAAAGCGCGGGTCACGGAAAACAACGGGGTCCTCGCTGCACACGGGCTCGAGCCGGTGGACTTTGAATCGGTGCGACAGGAAGTCCTGGCCGCCGCTGAACTCCTCAAGCCATTCATTGGAAACACGGTGGTCTTCTTGCACGAAGCGGTGAAGGCAGGCCGGTCCATGCTCTTTGAAGGAGCCCAAGGCACCTTTCTCGACATCGACCACGGCACCTACCCGTACGTCACCTCCTCCAACACCACCGCCGGAGGCGCTTGCACTGGATCGGGAGTGCCGCCCCACCGCATCGACTGCGTCTTGGGCGTGATGAAAGCCTACACCACCCGCGTGGGCGAAGGCCCCTTCCCCACCGAGGACGGCCCCCTCAGCGATTTGCTCCACGGCATGGGGCGCGAGTACGGCGCCACCACGGGGCGCGCACGCCGCTGCGGCTGGTTTGACGCGGTCGCCGTCCGCTACGCCGGAATGATCAATGGAATCGATGAATTGGCCGTCACAAACTTAGACGGCCTCGACTCCCTCGAATCGATCCGAGTTTGCACCCACTACCGCCTCCACGGGCAACTCCTCGAAACCCCGCCCATGGATTACGAACTCCTCGCCGCCTGCGAGCCGGTTTATATCGAACTCCCTGGATGGCAGACTCCTACCGACGCCATCCGCGACTGGAATCAGCTCCCCGAGAACGCTCGAAATTATCTCCTCAAGATCTCCGAACTCTCCGGCGCACGCCTCAGGATCGCCAGCGTCGGCCCCAATCGCGAGCAGACCATGGTTCTCTAAAGAGGGCCTTCGGAAAGAGGCTGCAAAATCGAGACATACTGCTACAGTGCGGCATTCAACCCGAATGACCGCACCTCCGACACTTTCGCCCAAGGCTGCCGTGGAACCGGACTCCTCCGCGGTTCCCGCGTCCCCGCGTCACGTGGCCATCATCATGGATGGGAACGGACGCTGGGCCGGGGAGCGCGGGCTACCTCGGGTGAGTGGCCACCATGCGGGCACCCACGCCGTCCGGGCGGTCACCGAAGCCTGCTGCGAGCTCGGAGTCGAATTCCTCACCGTCTACGCGTTCTCAACCGAGAACTGGAAGCGCCCCCAAGAGGAAATCAACGCACTTTTCAGTCTGCTCGAGCATTTCCTCGCGGCCGAACTTCCCACCCTCCAAGCAAACAACATCCGCCTCCGCGCCATCGGCCGACTTCACGAGCTCCCCGCCAATGCCCAAGCAGCCCTCGAGGAGGCCGTCCGCCAGACCGACTCCAACACGGGTCTCACCCTCATTCTCGCCATCAACTACAGCGGTAGGGTCGAACTCGAGGATGCCATCCGCGCCGTGTGCGAGTCCGTCGCGGCCGGAAAACTGCGTCCCGAGGAGTTCACGCAGGAGCACCTGCGCCAGCACCTTTACACCGCCGACTGGCCCGACCCCGACCTGCTCATCCGCACCTCCGGTGAAATGCGCCTCTCCAACTTCCTGCTCTGGCAACTGAGCTACACCGAACTCTACGTGACCCCCAAGCGCTGGCCGGACTTCGGCAAACCGGACCTCCTCGAGGCATTCCGGGAATTTCAACGCAGACAACGCCGCTTCGGCGGGCTCTAAACCATGGCTCGCATCCAAACCATCCTCATCGCAGATCCCGATCCTGACTTCCTCGACTGGACCACCCACCAGCTCTCCTCGAACACCTCAAGGGTCATTAGCTCCACCAATTCCGAAGAGGCTTACCGCCTCTACATGAAGGAGAAACCAGACGTCGTGATGGCGGAGACCCATCTCTCGCCCTTCGGCGGCATGGAGCTCATGGCACGCATCCGCCAGCGCGATTCCAACGCCGTCATCGTCATCACCAGCGCCTTCGGCACCACCCAGGCCGTCATCGAAGCGATGCGCTTGGGGGCCTTCGACTTTGTCCGCAAAGAAACGCTCCCCTTCAATCTGCGCGGAGTCATCGACGCCGCCCTCAAGGCGCAGGCCGAGATGAAGGCCGCCACCTCCGCCAAACCCCAGCTCACCGTCGAGGAACACCAGGACTCCCTCGTTGGAAAATCCGAGGCCATGGCGCAGGTCTTCAAGATGATCGGCCGCGTCTCCCTCTCCGACGCCCCCGTCATGATCACCGGCGAAAGCGGCTCGGGCAAAGAACTCGTCGCCCGCGCCATCCACACCTACTCGCAGCGCAACGGCAAAAGCTTTGTCGCCATCAACTGCGCCGCCATCCCCGAGCAGCTCCTCGAAAGCGAACTCTTCGGCCACGAAAAGGGCGCCTTCACCGGTGCCGTCAGCCAACGTGCGGGACGCTTCGAGCAAAGCCACGGAGGCACCCTCTTTCTGGATGAAATCGGAGACATGCCCATCCAGCTCCAGAGCAAAATTTTGCGCGTCCTCCAAGACGGCGAATTCTCCCGCGTCGGAGGAAGCACCCCCCTCAAAACCGATGTGCGCATCGTGGCCGCCACCAACAAAAACCTCGAACAGGAGGTTACTGAGAAAAAGTTCCGCGAGGATCTGTTCTACCGGCTCAACGTCGTTCGCATCCAGCTGCCCCCCCTCCGCCAACGCATGGAGGACATCCGCCTGCTGGCCGAATATTTCCTCCAAAGGGTCGCGACCCGGCTGCGGCTTCCCAAGCTAACCCTGTCCGAGGATGCCATGAAGGTGCTCGAGGGCTACAGCTGGCCCGGGAATGTCCGCGAGTTGGAAAACACCATTCAGCGCGCCTGCGTGCTTGCCGCCTCCGACGTGCTCCTGCCCAAGGATATCCCGTTGGGGCTCGGACTCGCGCCTGCAGAGCCGCCCCCCTCCGCCAATCCGAGCTTGGCTGCCGTGGTCACCAAGGAAATGGCCATCGACACCCTCTTCAAAGCCGCCGAGGCCGATCCCTCCATCCAACTCCTCCCTTGGCTGGAGCGGGAGTTC
>JBEBAG010000306.1:0-6312 GCA_041159065.1 Verrucomicrobiota bacterium
GGAACCGCCGGAACCTCCCCTTCGCGGAACCACCCCCAAACCACCCCCGAACCACCGATTCCACCCTGATTCACCGACACACAAACTCATCCAAATTATGAACCTACTTGAAAAATGGAGCCCGTTTCAAACGGGCAAGACCACCCTCGCCAAAACGGAACTCTTCCGCGAACTCGAGGAAATCGAGAGACGCTTGGAATCCCTCTTCCAGCGCAGCCCGTTCGGCCGAGAACCCCGGGAACTCCTCACCACGGGAGAGTGGTACCCCTCTGTCGAGATCTCCGAAGATGACAAGGAGTACCTCGTCAAGGCCGACCTCCCCGAAATTCCCAAATCGGAAATCCGCGTCTCCGTCCGCGAGGGAATCCTTGAAATTTCCGGAGAACGCAAAGCCGAGCGGGCCGAAAAGGGCAAACGCTACCACCGCGTGGAGCGATCGTATGGCTCCTTCCTGCGCGCCTTCAGCCTGCCCCCCGGGGTGGAGGGAGAAAAAGCCAAGGCGACCTTCGACGGCGGCGTGCTCACCGTCCGGATTCCCAAAAACCCGGAGGCCGCCAGCCGATCCATCGAAATCAAGGTCTCCTGAGGCTTCCAACGCCCGGTACGCCTCCTTCCCCCGGGGAGGGGGCGTGCCACGACGAAAGCGGCGGCTCTCCCGGAAGCTTCGCGCGGCTTCCTAGGCTTTCCGCCGCCCGCGCCCCCACTCCTCTCGCAGCGACCCCCAGAGCAACAAAACCACCGCGCCGCAAATGCAGCTGTCAGCCACATTGAATGCCGGCCACGGATTGGCGGGAGCAAAGCCCAGATCAAACAAGAGAAAGTCCACGACATATCCGTGCAAAAGGCGGTCCGTCAGATTTCCCAAAACGCCCACAAGCAGCCACAGAAGCGCGACACGGTTTCCCCATCCCGGGAACACCCCGCGCCACAGCGCCCATCCAATCCCCCCCAAAGCCACAAGGGATAGCCCCATGAAAAACCGGTTGCTGTCCTGCAGAATCCCGAAAGCAGCCCCCGTGTTACTGAAATGCACCCAGTCGAACCATCCCACCCCCACCACGCGATGCTCCCCAAGCTCCAAATTTCGAACCGTCCAGAGCTTGGTCGCCTGGTCCAAAACATACAAAAAGGCCACCATCCCGCCGCACAGAATTCTCGCCCGCCGTCCCAGTCGGCCACCCGCCGCCATTCCGCCGGGCATGCCCGGCGCTCCCGGCGCACCCAAGACGCCGGGGGGCTCGGGATCGGGACTCGCGGGGCAAGAGTGGGAATTCATCCCCTCCATCCATGCGTGATTTTCCATTCCGAGAACAGGCCTTCTTCGCAGGCGACCCCAGCGAAGGCTTCAGGCCACACGAGGCACCTGCCCTCTGCTTGCTCCGGTTTCTAGCCCCCGGAAGAAACGGGGGACTGCGACCCCAACCGCCCCCCTCGAATGCGCTCGTAAAAGCGGAGCGCCTCCACCGGACTGCCAAAGGCGCTCAACTCCACCCGCCGCCCGCCCGCTCCGGGATCCTGCGCGAGGTACTCGAACCCCCGCTTACCCACCACCAAAACAAAGTGCGTGCCACGCCCCCCGGGACGCACCCGGACAATCACCGGATTTCCCCGCAGTAAATTCAAATCCATCAGCCGATAACTCGGCAAATCTTCGTAGGCATGGCGAACCTTGCCCGGCTCAAACTCGGCCGCCGCCTCCCAGTAAAGCCATCCCTTCTCCGTGTAGCCTTGAAACGCATTCAAAAACGCGTTGAGCCGCTTGGGATCCACATCCATTCCGTGGTAGGCCAGCGCCATCGCGGCCGAGGTCACCGCGCATCCCTCCGCCCCCAGAGTCGCCCCACCTTCCATCCGATCCTGCCCCCAGCGCGCATCCGCCTGCGCAAAACTCGGCACCTGCAACTCCACGGCAACGGGGAAGTAAACCCCTCCGCGGGCCACCAATACCCCCACCCTTCCCCAACGCACCCACGCCCATCCCATCCATCCCGCCAAACCCAAAACCACCCCCAACGCCCCCCACCGCTGCATGCGCCATTTCCACCCCGCGCTCATGCCTCCCCCTCCGGCCGCAGCAAAACCTTCCCCCCACGTCCCCCTCGCTGCGCGTGCACCAACCCCGCGCGGATTTCGCTCAAACCGTAAACAGCTTCCACCGGCGTCCTCAAAACCCCCTGCCTCGCCCATTCAAAGAGTCGCGCAAAAAGCCCTCGCCGCGACTCTGCGGAGGACTCGCGGTACCAGCGCGTCACCCAAAAACCACGAAATCGGATGTCTTGAAAAATCAGCAACCCATTCGGGATTCTCAAAGGCTGTCGCCCCATCGCCCCATACGTGACGAGGCTCGCCCCCTCCTCCAGACACCCCGCGAGCGACAGCGCGCTCTCCCCCCCGACCGCGTTCAACCCAATCACAGGCCGTTCCCCGCCGGTACACTCCAGCACCCGCCCTTTCAACCCCTCTCCGTCCAGCACCACGGCATCCGCCCCCTGTCCCAACAATTCCTCCACTAACTCCGCCCGGCGCACCACATTCACCGTCCGCAGACCCGTGGCACGCGCGACCTGAATCACCGCACGCCCCACCCCTGAGTTCGCCGCGTTCTGAACCACCCAAGCCCCAGTCGGCAAGGACTCAATTTCTCGGAGCATACACCACGCCGTCGCAGGATTGATCCGCAACATCGCCGCCTGCTCCACGGGCACGCCCTCGGGCACCCCTACGAGCTCGGCTGTCCGAGCCACCATCCAGCGACGCCACGTCCCAAGGCCATGAGGAAGCAGCACCCGCTGGCCCACCCGAGGCCCATCAGGCTCCTGCCGCTCCCCAAGCACACGCACCACCCCGACTCCCTCCACCCCGGGAACCGCCGGTAAATGCGGCAAGATTCCGTACTTGCCCTCGAGCACGTTCACATCGGCCGGGTTCACTGGCGCCGCCTCCAACTCCACCAAGGCTTCCCCCGGACCCGGCGTAGGCACGGGCCAGAGTCCGTACTCCGCCACCTCCTCGGGCCTCCCGAAACGATGCACAAGCACAGCGGGAGAATTCGCAGGAATATTTTCCATAAAAACGGCGTCTCTCTTCCGTAGACCGAGGTGGGATTCATTCCAAAGCACAAACCGAACGCCCCCACCACCACCGAGAACCATCGAAAACCACCTCCGCAGACTCCCTCCCCCCAGCCCCCTCAGCTCCCCCCAGCCCTTGCCTTGATACGCGCCGCCCCTATCTTCGCAGTTTTGGTTCCCCTTTTCATTCCCCTTTTCATTCCCCTTTTCATTCCCCGATCCATTCCCGATTCACCTCTCTCGCTTCACCGGACCCCTCTCCTCTCCTGCCACTCTCTCCACCCTCAGCCTTTCGCCAAACTCAGACTCTCGCCAAAACCATGAAATTGCTGCCCAGCCTCGCCTCGAGGAGCCTAATTCCCGCACTCTGCGCACTCCTGTTCTCCCCCGTAGCCCAGGCCGAGCCACTCACCGCCCAAGCCTACATCGTGATGGACCATCAGTCCGGTCATGTCTTGGACTCTCTCAACGCCGGAAAAAAGCTGCCCATCGCCAGCCTCACCAAAATCGCGACTGCCACCGTGGTTCTGGACTGGGCCCACGCCACCCAGGCGAATCTGGATCAATTGGCTGTCGTTCCCCCCATTCCCAAGGCCATCACCACCCCCCAAGGGCTCAATCTCATGCCCGGTGACCAGGCATCCCTCCGCGACCTGCTCTACGCCGCCCTCCTCCAGTCCGACAATGTCGCTGCCGAGACCCTCGCCGCCTTCGTGGGACACACGGTTCAGATCGAGGGAGACCACCCGCCCCAAGTCGCGTTCATCGCTCAGATGAACGCCCTAGCGCGGAAACTGGGAATGACCCAAACCCGTTTCCTCAATCCCCACGGTCTCGATACCCTCGAGCGTAAGCTGCCTTACTCAACCGCGGGAGACCTCGCGAAACTGGCCGCCTACGCGATGGGCAACTCCGCCTTCCGCTTCATCGTATCCCAAGAGCAGCGCCGCATTACCATCCGGCGCGCCGATGGATCCACCTCCGATTACCGCCTCCGTAACACCAACGAACTGCTGGGTCGGGACTCCGTGGACGGAGTCAAAACCGGCACCACGGCCAAAGCAGGCCAGTGCCTGGTTCTTTCCGCCGCGCGTCCCCCGCTCGTTTCCCGTGAGAAGGCACCCGATGGCGGAACGATCTGGTACCCGCCCACACCGCGCCGGCTACAAATCGTGGTCCTCGGCTCCTCCAATCGCTTTGCCGAGGCCTCCAAACTGCTCAAGGGTGGTTGGAACCTCTTCGACCAGTGGGTGGCACAGGGCCGACCGGAAAGCCCCAACGGATCACGGCCTCCCGAGGCCATCCTGTCCCAAAATTTCTCCTCCTCCGACGAATGAACCCCACCCCAAGCGCTCCAAGCTCCCCCATCCGAAGTGCCGTACTCCTCGCCGCAGGTCGCGGTACTCGGATGCGCGAACTCACGGACGACCTTCCCAAACCCATGATTCCGGTTCAGGGCAAACCGATCCTCCAACGTATCTTGGAGGGGCTTCGCGCCGCAGGCATCTCCCGAGCGCAGATCATTGTCGGCTATCGCGCCGAGGTCGTGCGCGATTTTTTTGGGGACGGAAAGGACTTGGGCATGCACTTGGAGTACGCCACCCAGGTGGTTCAGGACGGCACAGGAAAGGTCGTCGAACTCGCTCGCGATTTTGTAGGAGATCAGCCCTTCATCCTCTCTTATGGCGACATCCTGGTGGATCCCCACAACTACCTTCCGCTCGCGCAAATCGGCGAGGCGGAGGCGATTGTCACTGTAAAACGCAATGAATCCGAAATGGCCAAAGGGGGCTGCGTCGTTGTGAACGCTGACTTCGAACTGACCGATCTGATTGAGAAGCCCTCCGGCCCCCCACCTAGCCCCTGGTACAATGCGGGGATCTACGCCTTTCGCCCCTCACTCTTTGAATTTACCGCCCGCCTCGAGCGCTCCCCGCGGGGCGAATTCGAACTGACCGACGCGATCCGTGCCCTGGCCCAAACCCGCGGAAGGGTCCGGGCACAGGAACTCTCCGGCTCATGGGCCGATGTGCGCGACCCCGAAATCCTCGCCCAGCTCAATTCCCAACCCTGAATTCCTCTCTTCTCAGCCCTCTTTTTTCTAGCGCCTCTTCCTCGGCCGCTCCTCCGCTCCCCTTTCCACCGGGCCGTTTGAAGAACGCCTTCTTTTTCGCAGGATGAAAATCGGTTTTGCCCAAATCAACCCCACCATTGGCGATATCGAGGGAAACCGGGACCGCCTCCTGCTCGCCTACCGCGAACTGGTCCAGGCAGGGGCCGACCTCGTTCTTTCACCCGAACTAGCCATCCCCGGTTACCCGCCACTGGACCTCCTTTTTCAGTCCGGTTTTGTCCGAAGAAACTTGGAAGCCCTCGCTTCGCTTGCCACCCAGACGGGACCCGTTCCCTTCGTCGTCGGCTACGCCGACCAGCACGCAGCCGTGGGGCGCCCCCTGCGCAACGCCGCTGCCGTGCTCGAGAACGGGGAAATCGGCCCCCGTATTTTCAAGTCCCGCCTCCCCACCTACGACGTCTTCGACGAGGACCGCTACTTCGAGCCCTCCGAGGGAAGCTTCCCCGTAAACCTGAAGGGAGTCCGCGTCGGCGTGACGATTTGCGAAGACATCTGGACCGAGGACTTCCTGCCTCGGGCCCTCTACGGAAAATCCCCCGTCGAACGCCTCGTCGAACGCGGGGCCGAACTCCTCCTCAACCTCAGCGCCTCGCCCTTCACCTTGGGAAAACCCGAACGCCGATTGCAGATGCTGGCCGCAGTCGCCCGGACCCACCGCGTTCCCATCGCCTACTGCAACGCCGTGGGCGGCAATGACCAACTCGTCTTCGACGGGCACTCCATGCTCCTCGGCTCCGACGGTCGCCCCCGCATGTTGCTTCCGGGTTTCCAAGAATCCCTCTGCTGCGCTGACCCGGCATCCGCCCCCCTGACCAGCCTCCCCGCCCCGTTGCCTCAAAACGAGTCGGAGTCGCTCTTTGAAGCGCTCGTCCTGGGGGTCCGTGATTACTTCGCCAAGTGCGGTTTCCGTTCCGCGGTCCTCGGACTCAGCGGGGGAATCGACAGCGCCGTGGTAGCCGCCATCGCAGCCGCAGCCCTCGGCCCCCAGAATGTACTCGGGGTCACCATGCCTTCTCGTTTCTCAAGCCCAGGCAGCGTCAGTGACTCCGAACAACTCGCGCGCACCCTCGGAATTTCCTTCCTGAACATTCCCATCGAACGCTCCTT
>JBEBAG010000307.1:0-5029 GCA_041159065.1 Verrucomicrobiota bacterium
CCAACGCATGGCATCAGGTGGCCTTCACTCTCGATGGAGGTGCCGGAAGGCTCTACGTGGACGGAATCCAGGTGGCGACGGCTCCCTTGGCGGCGGTGCCCAGAGACGTGCTCTCCGCAAACGATGGGATCTCGCCGCAGGCCAATTATTTGGCAAGAGACTGGGGGGGCACGCTTTTTAAGGGGAGCCTTGCGGAGCCCCGGTTCTACAACGTGCCGCTAGCCGCCGACGAACTGGAACTCGAGCGACTCCGCCGTGGAACCACTCTCGGGGTCGTGGCTCCGGTGGCTCCGTTGGTTCTCAGCGGAACTGCCACGGTGCTGGAAACGGGGGTTCGGAACGGTCGCACTCGAACCCTATCGGCGTGGGTCAAACCGGCTCGGGTCGATGGCTCGTATCAGGCCGTTTTGGACAGCGGGGATGAACTGGAGGGAAGGCCCGGCAATGGTCTGGGTATCCGGAGTGGGAAATGGATCGCGAAACTGGACGGCTTGGGGGAATGGGAGACCAAGGTGCTTGCGCCGCTTGGAAAATGGCAGCACGTGGCTCTCGCATTCGATGGCAGTCAGGCTCGCTTCCTGGTGAACGGCCGCTCGGTGGCCTCCTGTAGCTACCCCGGACCAGTCAAAGATTCCGAGGCGACGGGCAAATGTTTTCGCGTCGGATACTCCCAGTCTTCGGCGGAAGCCGAGCGGGTTTTTTTTGAAGGAAGCCTGCTCAATGTGCGGGTGGAGAGTCGGATGCTCTCAGCCTCGGATTTGGTTTTGGATACCGATGGCGATGGCTTTTGGGACGCCTTGGAGGCCGATTGGGGTTCGCATCCTTTGTCGGCCGGGAGTTTGCCTCCCAGCCAGTGGGCCCATGGCAGGATTGTGGATTCGGCAGGAAATGGAATCGCCGGTGCTCGCGTCATTTTCAGTCAAAGTCCCAGCGGGAATGGGGAGGTCGAGTCGGTGGTCTTGAGCGATTCCCAAGGACGATTCAGTCGACGCCTGACCGAGGGAGCCTGGTATGCGATTGTGGAAGCCACCGGATTTAACCGCGGATCGGACCGCGTTGTGACGGTTTCCGGAGCCGTGCTGAATTTGGAGGACTGGGCGCTTTCGCCGAACCCGAAGATTTCGGGAAGCGTGAGGCGCTCCTCGGACGGCGCAATTCTTTCAGGGGTGAGTGTTTCCTTATGGCGCTCCTCCGACGCCTTTTCAGACCCGGAGGCCTCGACGCTCACGGATGCCTCCGGCAACTACGCGTTCCCGGTTTCCGATGGCAACTGGTGGGTTGCCGCGGGCGGGGCGGGTTATTTTCAGTCGGCCCGCCGCACGGTGGTGGTGAGTGGTTCGGATGCGTTGGTGGGGCCGATTCTTTTGCGTAACAGCGCGCGGAACATTCCTCGCGGGGGAGATTTGATTCTCTCGGCATTCACGGAGGCTTTGCCGAACTCCCTCGTTGCCGGGAGTTGGGCGGTGTCGCAGCCGGAGGGAGGGGTGTTGACAGCGATGGGAACGCCCCAAGTCGAGGTGCTCGAGGGAATCAAGTGGTGGAACAACAGCTATTTTGAGGGGGATGGCTTTCGTCTTGGGCAGTACGAATCGGCGATCCCGGTCAACGGGGCCAGCGTGGTTGTGGTGGTCAAGCCCGATCGGAATACGGAGGGCACGCCGTGGACTTCCCTGGTGGATTTCTTCGGCGATCAATTGGTGCTGGGAGTCCGAAATGTGGATGGGCAGGTGGTGGTGTGGCGCAAAGGCGAGATGGCTTTGAGTGGCGCCAATACGATTCCCGAGGGACGCACCACGGTCCTCAGTTTGGTGGTGCAGCCGGGGGGAGATTACACCGTCTACGCAGATGGGGTTCTGGTCATGAGCGGTGCCCCGGTAAGTTCGGGAATGAACTCCCTCGTGCCGGGGGCTGCGGGAGTTTTCGCCAAATCGATCACCCTCGGGAGGAATTACGCGGATGCGTGGAGTGCTTTCCACGGGCGGATCGGCGATGTGCTCGTCTATCGGTGCGCCCTCTCCGCTGCGGAACGAGTTCAGTTGGAGGCGGACCTTGCCAACAAATACGACGCCTCGTCCGGAGTGGTGCCCGTTAGCATCACCTCGCAGCCCTCAGGAGTCTCGGTGAATGCCGGCGCGGCTGTCACCCTGAGCGTTTCAGTCGAGGGCACTCCTCCGCTGACCTACCAGTGGCGCAAAGGGGGGGTGAATATTCCTTCTGCGCAGACAGTGACCCTTTCCATCCCCTCCGTGCAGGGGGAGGATGCCGGAAATTACGACGTGCTCGTGACCAATCCGGCCGGAAGTGTCGCCAGCGCTTTGGCCGTCGTCAGTGTGCGGGTGCCCGTGTCCATTGTGACCCCTCCCGTATCGCAAACCGTCGACCTCGGCTCGCAAACCCTTTTCGGCGTCGTGGTGCGCGGTTCAGGGACCATCACCTACCAGTGGTCCAAAGACGGGAGCGAAATTGAGGGAGCCCGGGCGCCAACCTACGTCATCCCGAGCACGCTGAAGTATCACCAAGGCGATTACACCGTGACGGTGCGGAATGACTTGGGAACGGTGATCAGCAGTCCCGCGCGCCTGACGGTTGGGGATGCCGTATCCATTCTGTCCCCGCCGAGCACCACGCTGGCCATGGCGGGTGGGACGCTTTCGCTGGGGGTTGTGGCTCGCGGGGTGAGCAAAATCAGCTACCAGTGGCGACGGAACGGCGTCGCGATTGAGGGAGCCACCGCTGCATCGCTCGTTTTCTCGCCCCTCCAGAAAATTCATGAGGGATCCTACGATGTATCCGTCTCCTCTTGGGGAGAAACCGTGTTCAGCCAGGCGGCCATCGTTCGCGTGATGGAGTGGGGTGAGGTTCAGGGACGTTATGAGGCGACGCTGCTGCGTGAGGCTTCGTCGGGGTCCCTCGCGGTTACGTCCCCGTGTCCGGGGCGACTCGGATTGGCTCTTTCCTCCCGGGGAGTCTTCTCGGGGCTCCTGGAGTATGAGGGGTTCCGCTATTCCTTCCGGGGACTCTTGAACCGGGAACTGACGGCGGATTGTGTGATTCGCCGCAGCGGAGGGCGTTCGAGTTTGGTGCTGCGATTGAAGATGGACCGCCTCGACTCCGGGCTGACTCCCGGGCCGCGCGTGGCGGCGAGCGTGCGGGAGCTTGGGGCCCAGACGGCTCTGGCGAGCGCCAGCCTGGAACCTTGGGGGTTCGACGGCCGGACACTCATCCCAGATCAAAGGGGGCATTACACCGCGCAGTTGGCGCCCGCTCCCGCGTCGGTCGGAATGCCCTCCGCACCGGGATACGCGACGCTGGATGTGACCCGCTCGGGCATGCTGCTGACGGCGGGGCGATTGCCGGACGGCTCGACGTTTTCGTGCGTGTCGCTTCTGAGGAGGAGGGGAGAGGCGGCATTCTATGTCTCGCTGTACTCCCCGACCCCAGCCTATGCCGGTTACCTTTCGGGTCCGGTCACGATCACGTTGGGATCCAATGGTTTTGCGGCGGGGGCGCGTCTGGAGTGGCGAAAACCCGTCCAGCCCGCCACCGTGCTTTATTTCCCGGCTGGGTTCTCCGGTTTTCTCGATCTTTCGGGCGAGCCCTTTGGTATGACGGTTCCCGGAAACGCACCACTCGCGATCGCGGATTGGTCTGGGGTTCTCAATCTGGATGCGGACTTCTTACCAACGCGTTGGACTCGGGTTTTCTCGATTCGCTCAGATTTCGCCTTCCTGTTTCCAGACAGCCCGGCAGATCCGATGATGCTCACCATCGATCGGGTTTCTGGAGTGGTGCGGGGCCGGTTTTTGGATCCCGACGGAACGAAATTCCGGCGAATCGAGGGGGTATTTCTGCAGCGTTCTGGGCGCGGAGTGGGGTTCTTCCTCGGCGACCGCACCGCGGGCCAGTGGAGCGCCCCGCTTCTTGGAGTGTCCCAAGCAGGCTCTCCTTCGCCTGCGCCCGCCCCTTAAAATCGAGCGGACGGAGCGCACCGGTCGCGATTTGAAGGAGGATGGCGGACGCCCGACGTGGTCAGCAGGTTTCGATGCGTAAACGCACTACGCTTCGGAGGAAAAGAGGAGCGGAGGGGGCAGGCGAAACAGAGTGAGTCTGACAGGACCGTCCGCCGGGCATTCCGCGTTGTTTGGCTTTTATGAACCGGAGGAGGGTGGCCGAATCCAGCCGCTCCGCGGCGATGCGCCTCTCTCTCAGAGGGCTGATGGATGGAGGCTGTTTCTGAGGAGGGTTGGATCCAATCTCAGACCGCCGGGCCATGGAATGGTTTCCCTCCCACGCGATCGGACGGGATTCGCGCTCCTCTCTGGACTCGTAAAGGCCAACCCTCGCCCGGTTGGACCTTCGCTTGCACGGCAAACGGCGAGCCGGTGCGCCGCTATTTGATGATCAGCTTGGTCGCCAAGTCGTCCTTGTTGGCTTTGGTCAGCAGAAAGGATCCCTCCTTGCCGGCGATTTTGGCGAAGAAACCTTCCTCACCCAGAGCCCGCCCCACGGTGAGCGTGAAGGTAGAGAGCTTGTCTCCCTCCTTGTAGGATGCCTGGAGTGTCAGCGTGGGTTTTTCCTCCGCCTTTTCTCCCGCTTCCTCGGGGGATACCCAACGCTGGGCCTGAAGTGACGCCAGCGTCTTAGTGAGCGTGAGGATGCTTCCATCGGAAACCTTGCCTTCGCCTGCAGCCACGGTCCAAGCCCCGTCTTTCTTCTCAAGCTTCTCTACCCCTGAATCTTGGGAGACTTCAATCGAGGTAAATGCCTCGGCCTTCAGGTCGAGCAAAGCGAGCGGCTGGAGCTGGCTCGCGTGCGACGGAATCAAATCCCGAAGCGATTTCGGAACTGCCACGATAAAGGGTTCTTCCTCCGATTTAGCGAACACCCCCTCGCCTTCAACCCCTCCGAGCAGGATCGTCGCAATCGGCTTTTCCCCCGCCTTTGTCTCCGCCGTATTGGCGGAGGCAAACGAGGAGAGCGTGATCCGAGCGTGGGGCTTGGCGAGCCCATGTTTCTCCAAATCGCCGGC
>JBEBAG010000308.1:0-17463 GCA_041159065.1 Verrucomicrobiota bacterium
TCGAAATCGACGACCCCAGTTTCCAGAACGCCACCCCCATCGCCGACTTTTCGGGCGAGGATTTCCCGGATCCCGGACCGCTCCCCGTCGCCTTCCCCCACACGGGTCCGCCCGCACGCTACCTGCGCCTCACCGTCCATCGCTTGGGGGGCGATTCCAACGGCTTCTTTTTCGCGCTGGGAGAAATCTTTGTCTTTGGCTCAGGGCGCAACCTGCTCTCCGGGATGGGCAACCCGGGCATTCTCACCTCCGACTCCTTCGGAAGTATTCCAACCTGGAGAAAAATGAACGCCATCGATGGCCAGAGCAGCCTCGGTCCCGCGGTCGGCTCCCGCAAGAGCCCCTCGTTTGGCTGGCGCGCCCACTCTTCCCCGAGCGAAACCTCCGAGCAGTGGGTGTGCATCCGCCTCGACTCCCCCCAACCAATCGACGAAATCCGGATTCATCCCGCCCAACCCAGCGCGTTTCCTTGGGGGTCGAGCTACGCCTTTCCCAGGCGCTTCGTGGTGGAGGGAAGCCTCTCAGAGGGCTTCGAACACCCGGTCCCCCTGCTCCAGGCCACCCAGTCCGACTTTCCGGTCCCCGGAACCAGCCCCGTGTGCGTGCGCGCCAAGGGGCGCTCTTTCCAATTTCTGCGGGTGAAGGCCGTACGCCTCAGCGAGGTCAAACTCCTCTTCGAGTGCGCATTTTCAGAAATCGAGGTGTTCTCGCAGGGCCGCAATATTGCGCGCGGGGCCGCAGTCACCGCCTCCAGCAGCGACGAAATTCTCCCGTGGGGGGCCGCCACGCTTACAGACGGATTTACCAGCGAATTCGAACTGGTCGACCAGCAGGGATGGCTCGAAGCCCTGTCCCTGCGCCGCACCCTCGAAGCCGAGGCGCGCCAGCGCGAATCCGCACTCGCCCGACAGCGCGCCCGCTTTTCGCTTTGGCTGGAGCGCGGACTGTTCACGCTCCTGCTCGGACTGGGCCTCGGCGTCGCGGGCCATTTTTGGCGCGCCCGTCTGGCGCGGCGTCGCGAGATCCAAGCCCTGCGCGAACGCATCGCGCGGGATTTGCACGACGAAATCGGGAGCAACCTCGGCACCATCGCCATGCTCAGCCAGATGTCCCTCGAATCCCCGCTCACCGACCCCCAACTCAAAACCGATCTCACTGAAATCGGCTCCGTGGCCCAACGGTCCGTGGACGCCATTCGCGACCTCGTCTGGCTCCTCAAACGCGAATCCGCCCGCCGCGCCGATCTGCTGGCCGAAATGCAGATCACCGCCCAATCGCTCCTGCACGGAATTCCGTGCACGTTTTCCGCCGATTCCCCCACCCTGCCCGCCGAGTTCCCCTTCGAACTGCGCCGCAATCTGTTTCTCGCTTTTAAGGAAATCCTCCACAACGCCGCCAAACACTCCCGGGCCACCTCCGTCCGCATCCATCTGGCCGCCTCGTCCAACCGGCTCCAACTCGAAGTCTGCGACGACGGCCGCGGCTTTGATCCCGCTTCCATCAAGCCCGGAGTCGGCCTTCCCAGCCTCGAAGCGCGCGCCGCCTCCGCCGGCGGCTCCCTCCTGCTCGAAAGCGCACCGGGCCAAGGCACGCGCATTCGCTTTGAACTCCCCATCCTCCCCCGGCGATAAATCCCGCGCCTCCCCCTTTTTCTATGCCCCCAGAGCCCTCTCCTCCCACAGCCCCCTTCCTCCTCTGGATCATCGAGGACAATGCCGCATTCCGACGCACCCTCGTCCGCGGACTCGAAAAACACATGCCTTCGGCCTGCTTCCACGAATTCGGTTCGGTCGAGCAGGCGCTGGCCGCCGCGCCCGCCCTGCCCCCACCCCACGTTTTCCTCCTCGACGTGGGCCTTCCCGGCACCGACGGACTCCAAGCGATGCCCGCACTCAAACAAGCGGCCCCCGATGCGCACCTGCTCATCCTCACCGTTTTCGAGGACGAGGCCAAAATCTTCGCCGCCATCTCCGGGGGCGCCCACGGCTACCTCCTCAAAACCGCACCCGTTTCTCAAATCGCGGAGGCCATCACCGAGGTGCAAGCCGGCGGCTCCCCTCTCACCCCGCGCGTTGCTCGGAAACTTTTGGAACACTTTGCCCAGCCCCAACGCAAAGCCCCTCCCGAGGCCTCCGTGGATCTCAAGGAACGCGAGCGGGATATTTTGCGGCTCATCGTCGAGGGCCTGCTCAAAAAGGAAATCGCCGACCGGTTGAACATCGGAATACACACCGTCGATACGCACATGCGGGCGATTTACAAAAAACTGCAGGTCACCACCCGGGCCGCTGCCGTGGCAAAGACCCTGCAGAGCCGCCTCCTCGAATAACCCGCAGCACCCGCAGATCCTTCCCTCCCTTCGTATGCACGCTCCGCGCACCATCGCATTCATCGGTACCGGGGTCATGGGCCGCAGCATGGCTGCCCACCTGCTGGATGCGGGCCATTCCCTCCATGTCCACAACCGGTCCCGACACAAGGCGGAACCCCTGCTCGAACGAGGCGCGCTCTGGTATGCCTCCGCAGGGGAAGCGGCCGCGCAGGCTGAGATCGTCTTCACCATGCTTGGCTATCCATCAGATGTCGAAGCCACCTACCTGGCTCCCGGCGGGATCCTCGAGCGCGCCCAACCCGGCACGCTCCTCATCGACATGACCACCTCCAGCCCGGAACTGGCCCGCCGCATCGCCGGGCGCGCCGCCTTATGCCGCCTTGAGGCGCTCGACGCCCCCGTATCCGGCGGGGATATCGGCGCCCGCGAGGCCCGCCTCTCGATCATGGTGGGGGGCACCGAAAGCGCCTTCGAAAGCGCGCTTCCGCTCCTTCAGCGCCTCGGGAAAAACATCCTCCATCACGGTCCGGCCGGTTCGGGACAGCACTGCAAAATGGCCAACCAAATCGCCGTCGCCCTCGGGACCCTCGCGTGGGCCGAGGCTCTCGCGTATGCCAAGCGCAGCGGTCTTTGCCCCGAGAGCGTCCACCAGTCCATCTCCGCAGGAGCCGCAGGCAGCTGGGGGCTCACCCACCTTGCGCCCCGCGCCATGAGCGGCGACTTCGCCCCGGGTTTCTACGTCAAACACCTCCTCAAAGACCTCCGAATCGCCCTCCAAAACGCGGAAGAAACGCACCTCGAGCTCCCCGGCCTCGCACTCGCCGCCCAACTCTACCAGAGGCTTTTGGAAACGGGCGCCTCCGAGCTCGGGACTCAGGCCATCTACCGACTCTACCTGGAATCCTAACTCGCGAATCCACCAGCCCCCGGAGGATCGCCCCCCCGGCATCCCAAGCCGGCCTCCCAAGCCGGCATCCCAAGCCGGCATCCAGAGACGCCCTCAAGAAGCGCGGACCAACTCTACTTGGGCACCAAACCCAAGCCCTCGACCATGATCTGGGCCGTCACCGAGGATCCACGGTTATTCACGCCAAACACCCACAGAAGACGCGAGAAATCCCAAATCTCCTCGTCCTCCGGAGCATCCCCGCCGGGATCCGTCACCTGCTTCCCATTGCGCCACTCCTTCACCGGATGCCGCTTCAGCTCCTTCAACGGAACCACCACCTCCGCCCAATTCTCGGTCACCTTCACATTCTCGGCGTAGAAGTGATTGCTCTTGTCGTCCTTACGCGGGGTCTCGGTCGCAAGCCAGATCCCAAAAGTCGTTCCCGAGTCGCCGCGGACAAAGAAGCGGATCGCGGAGTACTTCTTGGGGTTCACGGTTCCGACCGGGAAACGCTTGGTGAACGCCGTGAAACCGTCCGCATCCCGAAAATCCCCCGTAAACTCAACCGCCCTCGGGTGCGCGGGATCCTTGCTCGATACGGCCTTCAGTTTCGAGCCAACCCGGTCCACCTTCAGCGTCTTTTCATCCACCCGGTGCAAGGGGTCGAGCACCTTTACCTTCCCGGCATCCTGCGCATGCATTGCCTCCGGCGCCAGCGCACTCCAGAGCATCACGCCCCATCCCAAAAGGACTCGTGTTTTCATCGTTTGGTTTGCTTCCAAGCGCCTACTTCAAGATCAGCGAGAGATCATCCAGCTGCATGTGCGAGTTCACCGAAGACCCGCGCTGGCTGACATGCACCGACCAAGAGAACGTGGTGAAATCATTGATCTCCTCATCCTCCGGCGCATCTCCCCCAGGAATGAAGAGCTGCTTCCCGTCCTTCCACTCCTTCACTTCGTGACGCTTCAAAGAGCTGAAGGGCACCACCACCTCCGTCCACTTGTCCGACACGGTCCAGCCGGCACCTTGAAAGGCCCTCGACTTCATATCACTGCGCCGGTTCGGGTAGGTAACGTTAATGTTGAATCGCGTGCCCGATTCGCCTCGCACGAAAAAGCGGAACCCCGTGTGCTTTTTGGCACTCACCGAGCCCTCGGGGAATGTCTTTGTGAACCCAGCCCAACCACTCGGGTCCCGGAAGTCCGCGGTGAATTCGAGCACTTTCGGATGCGCCGAGTCGGAGGTGGAGACCGCCTTCAGCTTCGAGCCACCGCCGCCCGCTTTCAGGGACTTGTCATCCGCCCGGTGAAGGCTGTCGAGGACCTTGTACTTGGTTGGATCCGCGGCAGAGAGCGGAGGGGAAACGAGCGAGACGAATCCGAGGGCCACCAGCGGGAGTGCGCACGAAAAGACAGGTTTCATAGGGGAGATGCCGCGCATGTACGCAGGCTCGTCTCCAGGTGCAACCCCAAAACGCCCCTTCCAGGAAAGCTCCGCCCCCAACACGGCCCTCCCCAATCCGCGCTAGAGCCGCTCGGCGATCTGCACGGCGTTTAGCGCCGCTCCTTTGAGCAACTGGTCTCCGGCCACCCAGAACGCCAGACCGTTCTCCAGCGCGCAGTCGAGACGGATCCGTCCCACCTCGCAGTCGTCCTGTTCCGCGCAGTGCAGCGGAAGCGGATACCGGCACTGCGCCGGATCGTCCACCACGCGTAACCCAGGGGCCTGAGCCAACACCTCACGCGCCTTCTCGACCGAGACCGGGCGCTCGAACTCCGCGCTCACGGCCACCGAATGGGCCCGATACACCGGAACGCGCACGCACGTGACCGAGGCCTTGAACGCCGGATGGTGCATGATGCGCCGGCCTTCGTTCTGCATCTTCATTTCCTCCCGCGTGTAGCCGGAGTCCAAAAAGCTGTCGACGTGCGGAAGCACATTGAACGCAATCTGATGCGGATACACCTGCTTGTGGACCGGACGCCCCGCCGCAAGCGCTTCCACCTGCTGGCGCAACTCCTCAATCGCCTGAGCCCCAGTCCCCGAAACCGCCTGGTAACTGGAAGCAAAAAGCCTCCGAACCCCGAAAGCCTGATGCAGCGGCCAGAGCGCCATCAGCGTGATGGCTGTCGTGCAGTTCGGATTCGCCAGGATTCCACGATGCGCCGCAATATCCCCCCCGTTCACCTCAGGCACCACCAAGGGCACGTGCTCGTCCATCCGGAAGGCACTGGAATTGTCCACCACCACCGCCCCCGACTGCACCGCAAAGGGAGCGTACCGCTTCGAAATCGAGCCACCCGCACTGAAGAGCGCCACATCCACACCCTCAAACGCGTCTTCCCGAAGTTCCCTCACCTCCACTTCCTCCCCCAGAAATGGCAGCCGCTTGCCCGCCGAACGCGCCGAAGCCAGAAGCGAAAGTTTGCCAACCGGGAAATTCCGGCGCTCCAACACCTTCATCATTTCCACCCCCACCGCCCCCGTGGCTCCAACAATGGCTACATGCAATTTCCGGCTCATAAAAAGGGCGCACACCCTATACCCATCCCGCTCAGATGCAAATCCGTGTTCACATCCCCTCCCAAACCCTCGATCTCCTCGACGATCAACTCACGCTTCGGCAGCGCTTCGCCATCTCCACCTCGCAATTCGGAACCGGGTTTGAGCCCGGCAGCCATCGCACCCCCACAGGTCGCTTCCGCGTCTGTGAGAAAATCGGAGACCACGCCCCGGAGGGCGAAATCTTCGTGGGCCGCATCCCCACGGGCCGCCTGGGGGTGGAGGGCGAGGGCGGCGACCATGTCCAGACCCGCATCCTCTGGCTGGAGGGACTCGAACCGGAAAACGCCAACACCAAAGAACGCTACATCTACATCCACGGGACGAACTGGGAGCAGCGCCTCGGCACCCCCGCCAGCCACGGCTGCGTGCGCATGAGCAACGCCGAGGTCCGCTTTCTTTTCGAGCAGATCGAGGTGGGTACCCTCGTCGAAATCGTCGATGCCCCGGCTTCCTCCGAATGCGCCCCTCCCGCAGAAACTCGATAAAAAAGCGTTGTCACCACGACCCTTTCCCTAGACAAACCGCTTGCCCCTTGGGCATACAACTTAAACCTATTATGAAATCCATCTCTCTCCTCACTCTCGTGGCGGTCGCTTTCGGCTTCGGCGCTTGCACCAAGGACACCAAGCCCACGCCCGCTCCGAAGGCTTCCAAGTCCGTCAAGGGCTTCAAGAAGTAACCCATTCGGGTTCATCCCGTTGCTAGTTTCAAAACCGGACTCCGAAAGGAGTCCGGTTTTTTTATTCCCTTTTCCTTCCCCGGCTGGCGCCTCAATCCCCCATGCCCCTCCCCCGAGCCCGGCTACATCCGCTGCGTAAATACCTCCCCCATCAACGCCGCCACCCCCTCCACCGTCGCCTCACGCACCCCCTCGCGCTCCAAGCTCGTCATCTCCACTCCCACGAGCCCGCACGGCGTGATCGACGCAAACCCCTCCAACCCCCCGCACACATTCAGTGCGAATCCGTGCATGCTGATCCAGCGCCGCACCCCCACCCCAATCGACGCCAACTTCCGCTCCCCAACCCACACCCCCGTCAACCCCTCCCTCACCTCGGCAGCCACCCCCAACCTCCGGCACCCCTCCACCAGACTCTCCTCCAAAAAACGCAGATGCCGGTGCAAATCCTGCCCCCGATCCCGCAAGTCAAACACCGGATACCCCACCAACTGTCCCGGCCCGTGATAGGTCGCCTTCCCCCCTCGATTGGTCTGCACCACCGGAAAAGGCAGCCGCGCCAACTCCCCCAGGCTGCTCTGGTCGGGGGTCCTCCCAATGGTGAACACCGGCTCATGCTCTAAAAGCAGCAGCCGGTCCGCCATCCCGCGTCGGGCCGCTTTCTCTTCCACCAGAGCCTCTTGCAAGCGCAGCCCCTCCTCATACCCCACCCGTCCAAGCCAGCGCACTTCCAACGTCTTTCCGTTCAGTTCCATCATTCCGTCCTTTCCCAAGTTCAGATTCCCCGCAAAGCCCCCAGGCCCGCACGCTCCGCGTCCACCGCCTGAAAATGCGCCAACCCCACCGCCAGCGCGTCCGCCGCATCCGCCTGCGGCGTCTCCCTCAACCCCAGCAGCGCCCGCACCATGAAGGCCACCTGCTCCTTTTGCGCTCCGCCACGCCCCACCACCGCCTGCTTCACCCGCTTGGGCGGATACTCGCACACCATCAACCCCCGCTGCGCCGCCGCCAAAAGCGCCGCCCCCCGCGCGCACCCCAGCAAAATCGCCGTCTGATGGCTCTGCACATAGATCACCGACTCAAACGCCGCAGCCTCCGGTTGGTACTCCTCAATCAACCCCGCCATCCGCTCGTGAATCGCCACTAAACACCCACTCTGCGAAAGCGCAGGCGGATTCCGGACCACCCCCCAAGTCAGCGCACGGCACTGTCTGCCCACCTCCTCGCGCTCCAAGATCGCGTATCCCGTCCCCCTCAGGGACGGATCCACCGCGAGAACCCTCTGTACTCGTGTTTCGCACGCACGCTCCATCCCCCCACTCAAAATCCCCTCCCCCCGCCGCCGCAATCCGCAACCCACCTTTTTTCGTTCCCCTCCCTCACCCCCCTCCGGAACCCGCTCTTTTCAAACCGCACTTCCGGCTTACAGTTCCCCCTTCCATGAAAGTCATCGCAGTGGCCAACCAAAAAGGGGGCGTCGGCAAAACCACCACCTCCGTGAACCTTGCCGCGGCCATTGCCGAACTCGGCAGGAATGTGCTGCTTGTGGACCTCGACCCCCAGGCCAACGCCACCAGCGCCCTCGGCCACGAACCCTTCGGCGAACAGAGCGTCTACGGCGCCATCCTCGGCCACAACGCGCTCGAGCAGTCCATCCAAGCCACCCACCGCAACCACCTCTGGCTCATCCCGGGCGACCTCAACCTCGCCGGCGCCGAAGTCGAAGTCGCCCGCATGGAGGACCACCTCACCCGCCTGCGCGACGCCTTCGTGCCGCTCCGCCAGTCCGCTCCCTTCGATTTCGTCTTCCTCGACTGCCCCCCCTCCCTCGGCATCCTCATGACCAATGCCCTCGCCGCCGCAGACGAACTCCTCGTGCCCATCCAGTGCGAGTACTTCGCCCTCGAGGGCCTTTCCAAAATCCACAACGTCGTCAGCCAAATCGCCGAGTGCGGCGCCAACCCCACCCTCCATATCGCCGGAATTCTCATGACCATGTACATGCGCAACAACCTCGCGCAGCAGGTCATCCAGGAAGTGCAGAAACACTTCGGCGACTCCATCTTCCGCACCATCATCCCACGCACCGTCCGCCTCGGCGAAGCCCCCAGCCACGGCAAAACCATCCTCGAATACGAAACCAACGGCCTCGGTGCCGCCGCCTACCGTAGTCTCGCCCGGGAATTCCTCAAAAAGAACCCCTGAGCGCCCCGCGCCACCAGCCACCAGCTCCCCCTTCCAGCACGGAAAATCACCGGAAACCCGCTTCCTCACGCGGTCCCGAACCGCTAGCGTTCCCGGCCTTTTTCCATGGAATCCTTCCAACCCGTCCCCGGCCAAAGGCTCGTCACCGACTCCGAACCCGAACTCGGCCTCGGCATCGTTCTCAAGGCCGACTTCGGCAGGGTCGAAGTCTTTTTCCCCGCCGCCGCGGAACACCGCCAGTACGCCCTCAAAACCGCCCCCCTGCGCAGGGTCCGCTTCGCTCCCGGAGACAAAATCAAACTCCACAGCGGCGAAACCGTCGTCGTGGATTCCGTCCTCGATGAGAAGGGCGTCCTCACATACCTGGCCAAAGACTGCTCCATCCCCGAGGCCCAGCTCTCCGACTCCATCAGCTTCAGCAAACCCGAGGAACGCCTCCTCGCCGCGCAGGTCGATGAAAACCCCCTCTTCGAACTCCGCGCCGAGGCGCTCTCCTTCCGCTCCGCCCTCCGCCAGTCTCCCGTCCGCGGATTCCTGGGCGGGCGCGTCGACCTCCTTCCCCACCAAATCTACATCGCCTCCGAAGTCTCCTCCCGACTCCTCCCCCGGGTGCTTCTGGCCGACGAAGTGGGTCTGGGGAAAACCATCGAAGCCGGCCTCATCCTGCACCGACTCCACCTCACGGGGAGGGCCGCCCGCATTCTGATTCTGGTTCCCGAAAGCCTAGTTCACCAATGGTTTGTCGAACTCTGGCGCCGCTTCAACCTGCTCTTCAGCCTCTTTGATTCCGAACGCTGCGAGGCGATCGAAGCCACCCAGCCCGATTCCAATCCCTTCCTCGACAGCCAACTCGTCCTCTGCAGCCTCTCCTTCCTCAGCTCCCAACCCCGCCGGGCCGAACAGGCGCTCCAAGCCGGGTGGGATCTGCTCATCGTCGATGAGGCCCATCACCTCGCCTGGCATCCCCTCTCCCCAAGCCCCCAGTATGCCCTCGTCGAGTCCCTCGCCGCGCGCATCCCTGGCCTCCTCCTGCTCACCGCCACCCCGCAGCAACTCGGGCCCGAAAGCCACTTCGCCCGCCTCCGCCTGCTCGACCCCAACCGCTACGCAAACCTCGACGCCTACCGCGAGGAAGCCGACCACTACGAGCGCGTCGCCAAAGCCGTCGACCGCCTCCTCGATGGCGCGCCGCTCACCCCCGCCGATCGCAAACTTTTCGGCGCCAAATCTCCCCGCATCCGAAAGCACTGCGACGCCCTCGCCGGCGGCGATTCCAGCGCGCGCCAAACCCTCGTCAACGAACTGCTCGACTCCTTCGGAACCGGACGCGTCATGTTCCGCAACACCCGCGCCGCGCTCTCCGGATTCCCCGAGCGCAAGGCCCACCTGGTCAAACTCAAACCCTCCAAAAACCAGCCCTCCGACCTCTTCTCGCTCAAGCTCCGGTGGCTGGCGGAGCTCTTGCGCGCCCATCCCAACGAGAAATTCCTCCTCCTCTGCGAGTCCCAAGCCCTCACCGAGAAAATCCACGCCGAACTTCTCCAGATCCTCGCCCTGCCCTGCGGCGTTTTCCACGAGGGCCTCACCCTCGTCCAGCGCGACCGCAATGCCGCCTACTTCGCCGAACCCGAGGGCGCTCGCATCCTCCTCTGCTCCGAAATCGGCAGCGAGGGCCGCAACTTCCAGTTCGCCCATCACCTCGTTCTCTTCGACCTGCCCTCCAATCCCGAGCTCCTCGAGCAACGCATCGGACGCCTCGACCGCATCGGTCAGACCGCCCTCATCCAAATCCACGTTCCCTACCTCCCCGGGGACGCCTCCGAGGTCCTCGCCCGCTGGTACCACGAGGGCCTCGACGCCTTCGAACACAACCTCCACGGCGCCTCCCAAATCGCGGCGGAACTCTCCGAGGAACTCGCCCAACTCCGCGACCACCCGTTCGAACCCAAGGCGCTCAAGGCGTTTCTCGCACGCTCCCAGAAGCTCCGCAGCACCCTCACCAAAAAGCTCGAACGCGGACAGGACCGTCTCCTCGAACTCAACTCCTGCCGCGTCCCCGAAGCCGCGCAAGTCATCGAACGCATCCAGCACGCCGATTCCGACCCCGCTTTTGAGCAGTTCCTCATCCGTCTGCTCGATCATTTCGGCGTCCTGATCGAAAATATGGGCGGCAACCACCGGAGCTACCTGCTTCAGCCCGGACACCTTCTCAAAGACGCCTTCCCCTCGCTCCCCGCCGCCGGACTCAGTGTCACCTTCCAGCGCGCGCGCGCGCTCAGTCGCGAGGATCTCGCCTTCATGAGCCCCGACCATCCCCTCGTCCAGGGCGCGCTCGACTTGCTGCTCACCTCCGAATCCGGCAACTCCGCTTTCGGCGTCTGGAAGCACTCGGGCGAAGAATCCCTCCTGCTCGAGTGCTTCCTCCTGATTGAATGCGTCGCGCCCCCCGCACTCCACCTGGACCGATTCCTCCCCCCAACCCCCGTCCGCGTGCTGGTCAACCACGCCCTGAGCGACCTCACCGATTCCCTCTCCTTGGAGGAAGTGGTTCTGGAAGCCGGCGAGGTCAGCCGCCTCCTCGACAAGGCCGCGGTCAAGCGCAAGCTGCTGCCGGCCATGCTCGAGAAGGCCAACGCCCTCGGCGCAGAGCGCATGAACCGCATCGCCATGGAGGCCACCGCACTCATGGACACGCAGCTCCTCTCCGAGATCGCGCGACTCGAGGACCTGCGCGCTTCCAATGACCTCGTCCGCGAAGAGGAAATCTTGGCCCTCCGCTCCCAGCAGGAGGCGCTCCGGACCGCCCTTGCCTCGGCACGCCTGCGTCTCGATTCGCTCCGCCTCATCCTGCGCATGGCCTAGGGGCTTCAATGGCCCAGCGCCCCCACCGGCGACCCGCAGCGCATGGAGCCACACCCCCCAACGGGGGCAGAAGGTGGACCTCCTCCAAAATCGGTTTCCCCCCGAGCCCCGCACGCTGCGCGCGGTATTCCCAAACCATCCAGACCGTATGGGACAAGGGCTTTCCCCGGAAAACCGGAAGGCGCAGGGCACGCGGCACCGAGGATGTTACCATATCAGCCCGCAGACATTGGCCCGCCCTCGCTCCCCGTGTTTTGCTGAGACCCTCCTCCTCCCATGCAAACCATTGCTCCCAAGTCTTTTGAGACGCCCGCCCACACCCACCCCCCCTCCAGGGGCCGCGCAATCATCCTCGGACTCCTGTTCCTCACGGTGGTCATCAACTACCTCGACCGCAGCAATTTGTCCGTCGCCGCCCCCAAACTTTCCGAAGACCTGGGCATCCAGTCGAACGATCTCGGACTGATCCTCTCCGCCTTTGGCTGGACCTACGCCGCCCTCCAGGTCCCGGGCGGGTGGCTCGTCGACAGGATCCCACCCCGAATTCTCTACCCCTGCGCCATCGCCCTGTGGTCCGCCGCCACGCTGGCCCTCGGATTCGTGGGCAGCGTCATCGGCCTCATCGCCCTGCGCATGGCCGTCGGAGGCCTCGAAGCCCCCTCCTATCCCATCAACAACCGGGTTGTGACCACGTGGTTTCCCGAGAAGGAAAGGGCCACCGCCATCGGCTTCTACACCTCCGGCCAATTCGTGGGCCTCGCCTTCCTCACCCCGGCTCTCATCTACCTCCAGCAACACCTCGGCTGGAAAATGGTCTTCATCGCGACCGGCGCCCTCGGAATGCTCTGGGCCGTCGTCTGGTACGCCATCTACCGCGAACCCCGCGACTTCCGGCACAGCAACCCCGCGGAAATCGAGCTGATCCAGGCCGGCGGAGCCCTGGTCGATCTGCAGCAACGCACCACGTCCAGCCAGCGTTTCCGCTTCAGCGACCTCGTCCAAGTCCTCAACCAGCGGAAACTCTGGGGCATCTACCTCGGCCAGTTCTGCCTCAACTCCACGCTCTGGTTCTTCCTCACCTGGTTTCCAACCTATCTCGTCAAGTACCGGGGCATGAACTTCATCAAGGCCGGTTTCCTCGCCTCGGTTCCATTCCTCGCCGCATTTCTGGGGATCATCTGCTCGGGCATGTTCTCCGACTTCCTCGTCCGCAAGGGGTGCTCCCTCGGAATGGCCCGCAAGTTGCCCATCATCAGCGGGCTCTTGATCTCCGCCTCCATCATCGGCGCCAACTACGTCTCACGCCCCGCTTGGGTGATCGTGTTCCTGTCGCTCGCCTTTTTCGGGAACGGGCTCGCCTCCATCACCTGGTCCCTCGTCTCCGCCATCGCCCCGGAAAGGCTCCTCGGGCTCACCGGAGGCATGTTCAACTTCATTGGCAACCTCTCCGCCGTGGTCGTGCCCATCGTCATCGGCCGTCTCGTCAAAGAGGCCCACTTCGAACCCGCCATTCTCTACATCGGATGCACCGCCCTCGCCGGAGCGTTCTGTTTCAGCGCGGTGGTGGGGAGGGTCGAGCGAATCGCCGATCCAAAGTAGCCCGTCGGCCACCGCATCGACCCGCCTTCGGCGCCCGAGGACGACGAGGCACACGCGGCGCTTCCCCGCTCCCGCCCGCTCAGGATCCCAAAAAACGCCGGCGCAAATGCGCAAGATAGGGCTTCGGATCCGTCGCTCTCCCCGTCGCGCGTACCATCAGATCCTGCGGAAAATACCGGCTCCCGGGCTGGTGGACCCGGTTCCGCAACCACTCCAACAGCGGACCGTAGCGGCCCTCCTTGAGTCCCGCCGCCACCGCGCGTTCCCGGCGGGCGCTCTCAAAAAGTTGCGCCGCATTCACATTCCCCAGCGTGTACGTCGCAAAGTACCCGATCCCCCCCATGCTCCAGTGGATGTCTTGCAGGCATCCCTGCGCATCCCCCGAAGGCACAACCCCAAAAAGGGCTTCAAACCCCTCCGCCCAAGCCCGGGGCACCTCCTCCACTTCCAATTCCCCAGACACCAAACGACGTTCCACATCAAACCGCAAAAAGATGTGCAGATCGTACGTCGCCTCATCCGCCTCCACCCGGATGAACGAAAATTCCGCCCGGTTCAGCTCCGCCAAAAACGCCTCCAACTCCACCCTCTTCAGACACGGAAATAATTCCACCGCGCGCGGATACCACTTCTGCCAGAACTCCACTGAACGCCCCACGTGGTTCTCCCAAAGCCGCGATTGGGACTCGTGGATTCCCAAAGAAACCGCCTCCCCGGTTGGCAACCCGTAGTCCGCCGCAACCAACCCCTGCTCGTACAATCCGTGCCCCGCCTCGTGGAGCACCCCAAACAGCGACGAGGTAAAATCCCGCTCCTCGTAACGGGTCGTCAGGCGGACATCCGCAGGCCCCAGCGTGGTGCAAAAGGGATGCGCCGTGGTGTCAATTCGCCCCGCGTGGAAATCAAACCCGATGTCCCGCGCAATCTCCTCATTCAAAATTTTTTGCCGCTCCACCGGATACTTCCCCCCCCTCTCCACGCGCGGACGCGCCCGCGACCGCTCCACCGCCTTGCGCGCAATCTCCGCCACCCTCGGCTGCAACGTCTCGAAAAGCACCGCCACCGTGCGGGTTTTCGCCCCGCGCTCGTAACCGGAAAGCAGCGCGTCATAGGGCTCCTCTTCAAATCCCCAAAGCGCCGCCTTGCGCCGCGCCAAGCCCACGATGTCCCGCAAATACGGCGCAAAACTCGCAAAGTCCGAACGCCGCCGCGCCTCGCTCCACGCATGTTTGGCCCGGGCGGTCAATGCACTCTCCTGCGCAACCAAGGCCGTGGGAATACGCGCCGCCCGATCGACTTGGTGCGTCCACTCCCTCAGGTTCGCCTCCGTCCGAACCGAATCCGGGGACTTGTCAGAACCCCATTCGGCCACCGCCTTCTCGAGCAGACCGCGAAAGCGCCTGCCCGTTACCAACGCGTGCGCCTTCGCGCTCAGCAGGGAGAGCTGCGCCGCGCGATACTCCACCGCCTTGGGCGGCAGATACGTTTCCTGATCCCAGCCCAGAACCGCACCACAGGAGTGCAGCAACGCAATCTCCCGGGCCATTCCACAAAGCTCCTCGAACGCACTTTTCTTAGCCATATCGGTTTTCCTTTCCCGCCAACCTGCGTGCTCCCTCCCATCGTGGCAAAGCTCTTCGATGCCCTCTCCCTCTCTCGAATTCCGTCCCCCCCCATGCTACCCTCCCCTCCGTGATCGCTCCCCGCACGCTGCTCCTCCTCGCAACCGCCTCCGTCACCGCCCTCGCCCTCCTGGGATGCAAGGCCACCCGCGCCGGCTACGAATCAGCCCCCTACCGCGTCCTCCAGAAGGACGGCCGCTTCGAGATCCGCGAGTACCCGCCCCTCACCCTCGTCCAAAGCCCCCCCGCCGAACCGGAGTCCGCCGCCAGCCAGAACTTCCGGCGCCTCTTCGCTTTCATCACCGGGTCCAACGCCGAAAAACGCAAGATCCCCATGACCACCCCGGTGTTCCTCTCCTCCCAACCCGCCGGGCGCTCCATGGCCTTTGTCATGCCCTCCTCCCTCCCCGCGCACCAAGTCCCCCGCCCCACAGACCCCTCCCTCCAGGTCCGCTCCACCCCCTCCAAACGCTTCGCCGTGCTGCGCTACAGCGGACGACAAGCCCCCCAAACAGAACAAGCGCGCCTCGCGGAGCTCCGCGCCTGGATCCAGGAGGCCCGCCTCCGCTCCCTCGCGGATCCCACCTTCGCTTACTTCGACCCTCCCTGGACTCCCCCCTTCCTCCGCCGCATCGAGGTCATGCTCCCCCTCCACTCCCCGGAGAAACCCTGAGCCCCTCTCCAAAACCCCACCCCGCCTCGTCGGCAGGCGACGGACCGGCAGCGCCCCAAAACTACGGAGCCACCCCGTCCTTCACGCACCGAAACCCGAGGTCCGACGCCGAATAGGTCGGAGCCCTCCGCCCTCGGGCCGCAAGCCGGAACGACTTTCGATCGTGGTCCCCGCTCAGGAACGACCCCCCACGCACCCCTTTCTTCGCAACCGAAGGATCCTCCCCATCGGCTCCCGCCTCCGGACCCGAGGGATTTTCACGGGGTGATTTCTGGTAAAAATCCGTCGCATACCAGTCCGCCACCCACTCCGCCGCGTTCCCTGCCATCTCATGCAGCCCATACCCATTGGGCGGATACGCGCCTCCCGGCGCCAGGCCGCGAAACGAATCAACCCCCTCGTCCTTCATCGGAAACGCCCCCTGCCACACGTTCATCAGCCATAACCCCTTGGGGAAAGCCTCACGCCCCCACGGGTAGGGATTCTGCTCTAGTCCGCCTCGGGCCCCGTACTCCCACTCCGCCTCCGTGGGGAGCCTCTTCTGAGCCCACTTCGCATAAGCAACGGCATCGTACCAATTGACATGCACAACCGGACTCGCCATCCGCGCCCCGATCTCCGATCCGGGCCCCTCCGGGTGCCTCCAGTTCGCGCCCTTCACAAAACTCCACCCCACCTCCCCCTCCCGAAACACCATCGATCCCGCCTCCCGCCCGTCCTCCCCCGGTTTTTCCGCCCCGGTGACATACCCGGTCTTCTCCACAAACTGGGAAAACTGCGCATTGGTAACCTCAAACCGATCCATCCAGAACCCGCGCAACTTCACGTCATGCAAAGGCCGTTCCTCTGGCATTCCACCGTTCGCACCCATCGTGAATTTGCCGGCCGACACCCAACTCATCTCCATCCCCAAGGGCGCCCGCAACGCCCGCTCCTGCACCTGCTGCCGGTAAACACGCGACGCCTCCCGATAAACCCAATATAAACTCAGGAATCCCCCCACGGACATCATGCCCAAAACTATCACCGCGGAACGCGTCGCTGGCTTCATCCCACCCACTTAATTCAATTCGCGCAGCGCGTCACGCCACCTCCACACTCGGCCCCACCTCCTCCCACCTCCTCCACCCATGATCCCGCCCGCCCTCCTCCGCTGGTCCATCCCTGGCACCCTCGACTTTCACCCCCATCCCGAGGGGCTCCTCTTCCTCCACCTCCAGACTCCCCGCTTCCATGCCCGCTTCTGTCTCCAGGGAGCTCACCTCGTCGAATTCACGCCAAAAGAGTCCGGCCCCATGCTCTTCCTGAGCTCCCACGCCCAATTCCTCCCAGGCAAACCCATCCGCGGCGGAATCCCAGTCATCTTCCCCTGGTTCGGCCCGCGCGAAAATCATCCCGAAAGTCCCATGCACGGCTTCGTGCGCACGCGCTGCTGGGAACTGGAGGATGTCCAAATCCTTCCCGACCAATCCGCTTCCCTCACCTTCTCCTTCGGGTCCACCCCCGAAACCCTCGCCCTCTGGCCCCACGCCTTCCAGCTCCGCCTCCGCTTCGTGCTCGCCTCCACGCTCGCCATCGACTGGGAGGTTCACAACCCGGGCGACACCCCCTTCCACTTTGAACAGGCCCTCCACCCCTACTTTCCCGTTCAAAATATCCATACCACCCAAGTCGTCGGCCTGCAGGGCGCCTCCTTTTTCGATAAAACCGACGCGCTCTCCCGAAAACAGGATCTCGAGCCCGCCGTCCGCTTTCACGCCGAGACAGACCGCCTTTACCTCCACACCTCCGCCGACTGCCTTCTCGAGGACTCCTCCTCAAAAACCCGCCTGCGTATCGCCAAAACCGGTTCCCAAAGCAGCGTCGTATGGAATCCCTGGATCGCCAAGTCGGCCACGCTTCCTGATTTGGGCAACGAGGAGTGGCAACACTTTGTGTGTGTGGAACAAGCGAATGCCGCCGAAAATGGGATCACGCTGGCCCCGGGAAAATCACATTTTTTCCACGCCCTTTACACCCCGGAATCCGTAGCGA
>JBEBAG010000309.1:0-4428 GCA_041159065.1 Verrucomicrobiota bacterium
GCCCCGACGTTGATCCCGCTCTGCGTGTATTTCCACTTGTCGCCCGGTTCGTACTGCATCGGAGCGGCCAGCCACAGCGGCACCAAATCAGCGAGCGTCCGTGCGGCCTTGGCACCCTCAGCGCCTGCCTCGCCCAGCCCCGAAGTGTGCGTCATCACCTGTTGGATCGTGAGATGAGCGGGGCGCCCGGACGGCGTTTTGAGTCCCTCGAACTCCGGCAGATATTTCGCCACCGGATCGGTCACCCGCAGCCGGCCCTCGTCCTGGAGCATGAGGAGGGCTGTGGCGGTGATGGGTTTTGTCATGGAAGCAATCCAGAAAACCGTGTCCGGGGTCATGGGGCGTTGAGAGGCCAGATCGGCCATCCCTGTGGTTTCGAGTCCCAGCACCCGGTCTTTGGTGACCACAACCGTGACCGCGCCAGCCGCTTCTTTCCGGGCTATAATTTCCTCCAGGGCGGCGCCCACTCCGGGTAGCCTTGGATCCTTTGCGAAAGCGGGTACAGAAAAGGGCAGAAACATCACAAGAGCCAAACACAGGGTGCGGGAGGGGGAGTTCATGGCATGTGAGGGTGGAACGACGTGAAGCAAAGGAACAGTCAAATGACTGTGCAATCACACGATGACCGGTCGCGGTTTTGTGCGGCGCAAGGGATTTGTCCTGATTTCCGGCCTTGCAGATACGCGGGCCGCGTCAGAGCCGCGAGTTCGCAGCGCGTCGGAACGAAGGCGAGGAATTCCATCCACGCGTGGACGTGCACACCAGACTCTTGGCCCGGAGTCGCGTGGAAGAGCCGTGCGCGGGGCCAACGGTGAGGATCTCGGAATGGCGGGACAGAAATCGCAGGAGAGATAGTGGGTGCCGTCTCAAGCGAGGATTTCATTCACAACATGGCCGTGCACGTCTGTGAGGCGGTAGTCACGGCCTGCGTAGCGGTAGGTCAGTTTTTCGTGGTGGATGCCCATGAGGTGCAAGAGGGTCGCGTGGAGGTCATGGACGTGAACCTTGTCCCTGACTGAGTGCCACCCGAAGTCATCGGTGGCGCCGTGGACGATGCCGCCCTTGATCCCGCCCCCAGCGAGCCACATGGAGAAGCCAAAGGGATGGTGTTCGCGACCGTTCGTGCCCTCGGAGTTGGGTGTGCGGCCGAACTCGCCGCCCCAGAGGACGAGGGTGTCCTCAAGAAGCCCGCGGGATTTGAGGTCTTTGAGGAGGCCGGCGATGGGCTTGTCGGTTGCCTGACAGTTGCGCGGCAGTTCGGTACGAAGTCCTCCGTGTTGATCCCAGAGCTGGCAACTGGAGCGATGACTGGTCTGGGTGTGGTAGACCTGAACCATGCGGACACCGCGCTCGGCAAGGCGGCGTGCCATGAGGCACTGTTTTCCGAAAGTCTCGGTGACAGGGTCATCGAGCCCGTAGAGTTTTTGGGTGGCCTCGGTTTCGCCCGCGAGATCGAAGGCTTCGGGAGCTTCGCGCTGCATCCGGAAGGCGAGTTCGAAGGATTCGATCCGCGCGCTTAGTCGGGAATCTTCGGCGCGGGAATCAGCGTGGGATTGGTTGAGCTGGCGGAGCCAGTCGAGTTGGGCACGCTGCTCGGCAAGGGACCAGCGGGAGTTGTCTAGGTTGGCGACGGGTTTTTGGAGGTTGTTGACGAGGGTGCCCTGGTACTCGGCGGAAAGAAAGCTGCTGCTCCAGAGCGGAGCCCCCTGGGCCGGCTGAGCGGGTGAAAGCACCACGTAGCCCGGAAGATTGCGGTTTTCGGAGCCCAGTCCGTAGAGGAGCCAGGAGCCGAGGGATGGCCGTGAAAAGGCCTGCTCGCCGGTGTTCATCTGGAGGCAGGCTCCGTTGTGGTTGATGTTGTCGGCGACCATCGAACGGATCACGCACAGGTCGTCCGCACAGGTGGCCAGATGCGGGAAGAGTTCGCTGATTTCGGTGCCGGACTGTCCGTGTTTGGAGAACTCGTAGGGGGAGCCAAAGAGGTTCCCGGTTTTGCCGCGTTCGAGCTTGGGTTTTTCGAATGGAAGGGGTTTCCCGTCGAGTTCACGGAGTTTGGGTTTGGGGTCGAAGGTGTCGACGTGCGAGGGGCCGCCGGACATGAAGAGAAAGATGATGCGTTTGGCTTTTGGCGGGAAGTGGGGCTTTGGGAGGAAGGAGTCTGAAGCCGAGAGGGACTGTGTGGATTCGCCGAGCAGGCTGGCGAGACCGAGCATGCCGAATCCGTTTGCAAAGCGCCGGAGGGATTCGCGACGGGAAAGGAGGGGGTTAGTCCACATAAGCGGTTTCATTGGAACAGAGGAGCATTTGGCAGAACGCGGTGAGGGTTTTGAGGTCCGGCTTTGGGCCGAGTGCCTGACGTGCAAGGCCGATTTCGTGGGTGCCGGGAGCGCGCTGGAGGAGTCGGCGCCAGAGCCAGTGGGCGATGGGATCCGGTGCGCTGAGACCTTGGCTGAATGCAAGCGTGGCAATCGCCTCGGCCTGAGCAAGCGGGAAGGGATGGTTCAACAGGAAGAGGGATTGAGGCGCCACGGTGGCTTCACCTCGCTTTTCCACGATTCCGGTGGGATCAGCGCCGTCAAAGAGAGCTTGGAAATTGGAGCGGTCGCTCCGAATGGTTTGAAGGTAGAGTGTGCGGCGCGGGGAATCGAGATGGGGCGTGGCCTGTCCACCCACCGTCGAGTCGAGCTTTTCGGCGAAACGGAGCAGGGAATCGCGGAGTTCCTCGGCGGTGAGGCGTCGCCGTTTCTGATGGGAAAAAAATCGGTTGTCCGGATCCTTTTCGCGGGCGTTCCCGGAGGGAAGGGTGCTGCGCTGATAGGCGGCCGAGTGAACGATGAGACGATGGAGGTCTTTGATGCGCCAGCCCGTCTGGATGAAGTATCCGGCCAGCCAGTCGAGCAGTTCCGGGTGCGTGGGCGGGGTACCCAGTTTTCCAAAGTTGTTCGGGGTACGCACAATCCCATCGCCGAAGTGGTGTTGCCAGACCCGGTTAACCAAGACGCGTGCGGTGAGGGGATTCTCGGGGCTGGCGATCCAGTCGGCCAATTCCAGGCGGCCGCTGGCAGTGGTTCCAAGGGTGGGCTGCTGCTTGCAAAGGAGTGCGGGGAACCCGCGGGGAACGACCTCGCCGAGGGTGTCGTAGCGGCCTCGCTTGTGGACCGGTGCATCGTGAAAGCCCGCGTAACGCGTCATCGGAATTCCGCCCTCCCGCAGGCCTTGTGTGAAGCGGAATTGTTCCAGCTCGGACGCCGCCTTCTGGCGGGCGGCGGTGAGAGCCTTGCCTTCTGGAGTGTCTTTTCCGAGCGAGGGGCCTTCGCCCGCGCAAATCCACCACAGATCATCTTTTCCTTGTTTCGCGCCGTGCACCAGTGCTTGGGCTACATCCCAAGTTTGGCCGCCGGCATCCCGAATGCGGAGGTCCACCTGGGTCATGTCGCAGGTGTACTCGGCGCGGGGCCGGATGATGAGCTGGAGCAATTGTCCTTTCTGGATCTCGGTGGAAAATTCCTGCAGCTCGGAAGTGGTGGCGTTGTTCACGGTGCCGGACCTGAGGGTTTTCTCCCCCAGCTTGAGGATCCATGCGATCCCATCGCCACAGTTGGGATCGGCGTCTTTGAGTTCGAATTGACACCGAATCGTGCCGGTAACGGGACTGCGCCAGTTGAGGGATGCGGGAACCTTGGATCCGGGGTGCACGGCGATGGACTGGGCGGGAAGCCTCCACGTGCTCAGCGCGACGGGAGCCGCGCTCGCATTGATCAACACGGCGGGGAGTGCGGCTCCGGTTCCTTTCCAGGACAAGAGCCCGGAATGGCCTCCGAGGTCGGGTTCGACCACGGTGAGGGGCTCGAGTTTTTCGGCGAGACGCCCGTCGATTTCGCGCATCCTTTCCCGGGCGAGATTGAGGCGTTGTTCCTCCTCCCCGCTGACGATGGGCAGGCGCATGAGCTTTTCGCCCGCTCCTTTGGACTGAAACTTTTCGAGGATGGAGCTGCTGAAAAAAATCCCGGCGAGTGCGTAGTAGTCTCGGGTGGTGAGGGGATCGAACTTGTGGTCGTGACACCGGGCGCAGCTCATGGTGAGACCCAGAAAGGCGCGGCTGGTGAGGTCGATCTGGTCGTCGACAATGTCGGTGTGGACTTTCTCTTTGTCGGCGTCCCCGTTGCCCCAACTGCCGATGGCGTAGACGCTGGTGGCGACGAGTTTCTGCGGGTCCCAGTCGTTTTTCGCGAGGATGTCTCCTGCGATCTGATGGCTGATGAACTGGTCGTAGGGAAGGTCCGTGTTGAACGCGTTCACAACCCAGTCGCGGTAGCGCCAGGCGTCTAGAATGTCGCCGTCTTTGCCGGCGATACGGGAGTCGAGGGAATCGGCGTAGCGGACGACATCGAGCCAGTGCCTGCCCCATTTGACTCCGTACTGGGGGGA
>JBEBAG010000310.1:0-4801 GCA_041159065.1 Verrucomicrobiota bacterium
AGGCGATGCGGGAGGGGGGCGATTCGGGGCCTGCGATTGTTCCCAACAAAGCGCTGAGCAGTCTGCTGTACGAAACGGCGGCGCATCAGAAGAAGCCGTTCATGCCGCCGAATGCGAACAAGGCGAAGGCGGCGCCCTGGACGGAGGCGCAGCTGGCCTTGGTGAAGCGGTGGATCGACGAGGGAGCCACGGGGACAGGCAAGCTGCGGCAGCCCGTGGCGTGGAAGCCGATGCCGGAGGCGGTGCGAGCCTTGAGCGCCGCGGCGGTGGATGCGCAGGGACGCTGGGTTGCGGCGGGGCAGGGCGGGCGGGTCTTTTTTTACGATGTCGCACTGCGCCGGCCCGCGGGTTTTGTGGAGGCGCATCCCGATGTGGTGAGTTCGGCGGCGTTCAGTCCGGATGGCAGCATGCTGGCGACGGGAAGCCGGGGGGAGGTGAAGCTGTGGAAGAAGGGGAGTGGCGGGGTTCCTGCGTTTCCATTGGAGGGAGTCGTGGGGGTGGCGGTTTCTGGGAGCGGGAGTGTGGCCTCGGGCACGTTGCGGCATTCCGATGGTCAGACGGTGGTGGTGGCGATGCACGGGCAGCCGACGCGGATCAAGCGTCCGGGGAAGGTTCCGGAGGTGGTGGAACTCGGCGGGACGCCCGAGGGCGTTCAAGCGAAGGCCCTTGTGGCCGAGCGAATGGCGGGGGCGCGGTTTGAGGTGCAGTTTTTGGAGGCGGAGGGGAAGGGGTTGTCGGACAAACTGGCCAAGGCGAAGACGGATTGGGAAAAGCTTCGCAAGGAGCACGAGTCGCTGGAGTTGAAGAAAGGGGATCGGGAGAAGGCGTTGGCGGAGGCGGTGCAGAAGCGGGAGACGGCGATGGGCGCGCGCGACGGGGCGGAGGATGCGGTGATGCGGACGGATGCGAAGGTGGAGGCGGCGAAACGGAGTGAGGAGGAGGCCGGGCGCGAGGTGAAGGCGAGGGAAAGCGAGGCGCAGTCGGCCGTTGCGGAAGAGAAGGAGGAGCGGGCGAAGCGGTTGGAGGGGTCGCGCGCGCTGGCGAAGGGAGCTGCGGAGCAGAGGCAGTCCCTGGAGACGGAGCTGAAGAAGGCGAAGGCGGATGCGGCGGCCCGGGAGGCGGCTTACCGGGACGCGGCGAAGGCGTTGCAGGAGGCGGAGGGGTTGATTTCGACGGCGCGAACGGTGGAGATCAATCTGCGGAATTTGGAGGAGGGAATGGCGCAGACGGAGAAGAGCGCGGTCGCCTCGGCGGCGGCCCTGGTGGCGGCTCGGGAGCGTTTGGGCGTGCTGGAAAAGGAGGCGGCGGAGGTGGATCGGCGGATCGCCGAGACGCGGCTGCCGGAGGTGGAGGCGATGGCATTGGCGCAGGGGGGCACGGTGTTGTGGACGCGGCACGCCGGCGGCGGGGTGCGGGCGTGGAGTGTGGAGGGCGGCCGCCCGCTGGCGCTCGATCAGATGCAGGTGCGGTGGGAGTGGGTGCGGACGCTCGGCGACGCCCGGAAGCTGGATTCTCCGTTCACGGGACGGGTGAACGCCGTCGCATTCTCACCGGATGGAAAATCGCTGGCGACGGGGAGTGGTGATCCCTCGCGGAGTGGGGAGGTGAAGATTTGGAATGTGGCGAGCGGAGCCTTGGAGCGGGAGATTTCCAAACCGCACAAGGATGCGGTCTTGGCGCTGGATTATTCGAGGGACGGGCTTTACCTGGCGAGCGGGTCGGCCGACCGGGCGGCGCGGATCTGGGAGGTGAAGAGCGGGAAGCTGTTTCGGAACATGGAGGCCCATGCGAGCCATGTGCTTTCGGTGGCGTTTCGAGGGGACTTCCGGCGGTTGGCCAGTGCGGGGGCGGACAATGCGGTGAAGATCTGGGACCTGCAGAGTTCGGACGTGTTGACGACGTTTTCGTCGTTCTCGAAGGAGGTGGGCTTTTTGAAGTACTGCGGCGGGGGCGACGAGTTGGTGGCGGCGAGTGCGATGCCGGCGTTGAAGGTGCTGAAGGATGCGGGCGGGGAGGTGCGAGGGAAGACCGAGGGGCTTTCAAAGTACGTGGTATCGGCGGCGGCGAGTCCCGATGGGAACCTGTGCATATTGGGCGAGGTGGGTGGCACGCTGCGCATGGTGAATCGGGAGGGCAAACCCCTGGTGGAGTGGAAGGTGGGTGAGGCGCAGGCAGCGCCCGTGGCGCGTGGTGGGGCTCCGACAGCCCCCCCTTCGTCCGCCTCCGCTTTGCCATCGCTTGCCCAACCCTGATCCATTCCGCCGTGCGCGTCCCATTTTCGAGAACCCCAAGCCGCTGTTTGAACCCATGAAAACCTCGTTCTGTCCCGGTCCGATGTCCCGCCGCAGCTTTCTCCAATTTGGAGGGCTCTCCATGCTGGGGATGAGCTTGGCGGATGCCGCGAAACTCAAAGCCTCGCTGGCGGAGACGCCGCGTGCGATGCGCTCGGACACGTCCGTGATCTTCATCTGGCTGCCCGGGGGACCTCCCCACATGGAGATGTACGATATGAAGCCGGAGGCGCCCATCGAGTACCGGGGCATTTTCCGTCCGATTCCGACGAATGTGCCCGGCATCCAGATCTCGGAGATGTTGCCGCTGCAGGCCAAGATGGCGGACAAGTTCAACATCATCCGCTCGGTGACCCACGAGTTTGCGGATCACGGCGGGGGGCATAAACGGTTCCTGACGGGGCGGATTCCGGCCAGTCCGGTGGGCTTCGTGAATGATGCCCCGGCGGTGACGAGCATCGTTTACAAGTGCATGACCGAGGGGCAGGGATTTCAGGAGGGGATGCCGCCGGTGGTGCTGGGAGCGGACTCCAGTCGGAGCGGGATCGACGTTTTCTCGGCGGGCGCGGCCTACCTTGGAGGGGCGAACACGCCGTTCATCGTGGCCGGGGATCCGAGTGCGAAGGATTTCAAGGTGCAGAACCTGGGGATTTCGCGCGAGATGGAGACGCGTTTGGAGGATCGGATGGCGTTGAAGCGGGGGCTGGATCAGTTCCGGCGGGAGGCGGATCGGAGCGGGGTGTTGCAGGCGATGGATAGTTTCAACCAGCACGCGTTTGAGATGCTGACGAGCCCCAAGGTTCGGGAGGCGTTTGATTTGAGCAAGGAGGCGCCGCGGGTGCGGGAGCGGTATGGGATGCACGCCTATGGGCAGCGTGGGTTGATGGCGCGGCGCTTGGTGGAGGCGGGGTGTCGTTTTGTGGAGATGGTGTGGGAGAATCCGTTTCCTGGAAAACCCATCCCGAGCGACTGCTCTTACAACTGGGACAGCCACGCGGTGAACTGCAACATTTTCAACGACGCGCGCTGGCGCTTTCCCGCCTATGACCAGGCGGTATCGGCATTGATCGAGGATTTGTTTGCTCGAGGGTTGGACAAGAAGACGATGGTGATCGTGACGGGCGAGTTTGGCCGGACGCCGAAGATCAGCACGGCGGTGGGCACGGCGAACAAGGTCAGCCAACCGGGGCGCGACCACTGGCCGAAGGCGATGTCGATGATTGTGGCGGGGGGGGGGATGCGCACGGGGCAGGTGATTGGAGCGACCAACAGCCGTGGGGAGTATCCGGTGGAGCGGCCGCTTTCCCCGAACGACCTGTGGGCGACGGTTTACCAGCATCTGGGGATCGACCACACGCAGAGCTTCACGGATTTCCAGGGACGACCGATGCCGATCCTGCCGTTTGGGGAGGCGATTGAGGAGTTGCTGCCGGGTTCCTCGGCCTAGCGCTGCGGTCGGACGGGGCGGGGTCTTTCGGTGGAGGGGCTTTCTGCTTTTCGCGTTTCGCCTCTGGTTTGACCGGGCTGCGAAAGGGTTTTAGGTTGCGGGGATGGAAGAGGCCGTGCGCGAACGCATTTATGAGTTCCTTCAGTCGAGCGGGCTGAGGCGGACGGGGCAGCGTGATGCGATCATCGAGGCGGCATTCAGTCACACCGATCATTACACGGCGGAGGAGTTGTTGGTGCGGGCGCGTGAGATCGAGCCCTCGGTGTCGCGGGCGACGGTGTATCGGACCCTGCCCCTGCTGGTGGAGAGCGGGTTGTTGCGGGAGCTGGACCTTGGGAAGGAGCAGATGTTCTACGACCCCAACTACATCGGCAATCCCAAGCACAGCCACCTCATCTGCCTGGACTGCAATCGGATTGTGGAGTTTGAGGACCGGAATATCGACACGCTGGAGAATTGCATCACCAAGCGGCTGGGGTTTTCGCCCGCCACCAAGACGACGCGGATCGAGGCGCACTGCGATGCGTTGCGTCGGAGCGGCTCCTGCCAGTACCGGGATGCGGATCCGGTGGGGGCGCGTTCAAGCTAGGGTTTCGTCGGTGGGGGCGCGGAGGGCGGCGTGGGATTCGAAGGCGGATTGGAGGGCGGGGAACTCGGGGGCCAAGGGCAGGGGGCGTGAATCGATATGGGAGACGGGGGTGAGGCCGGACCAGCTGTTGGAGAGGAAGGCGGCCTCGAGCTGGGGGAGGTGTTCGCGGCGGAGGGCGTGGTCGGGCGCTTCGGAGGCCTCGAGTTGGCGGAGGGTCCATTCGCGGACGACGCCGTTTCGGGCACCGCAGGAGAGGGGCGGGGTGATCCAGCGGCCTTGGAATTTGAGGAAGACGTTGGCGCACGCGGCGCTGACGAGGCGGCCGTCGGGATGGAAGAGGAGGGCCTCGGAGGCGCCTTGGGTGTGGGCGATGGGGTGGGTTTCGGCTTTGGCCCAGTTGTTGGCGGTTTTGAGTCCGCCGATGGGGGCGTGGTTGGGTTGGGGTTGGGAGCGGTGGGTGTGGGTGGGAGGGGG
>JBEBAG010000311.1:0-8926 GCA_041159065.1 Verrucomicrobiota bacterium
GCTTGGCCTCCCCCACCGCCTCCTCCAACCCCAACCCCTTCCCCACACCCGAGGCCACCGCTGCCGAATACGTGCATCCCGTCCCGTGCGTCGAAACACCTCGCACAAACGGAGACTCATACCAACGCTCCGCCCCGGAGGCCGTCACCAAAAGGTCCGCCGCCACCTCCCCGCAGAGGTGCCCTCCCTTCACCAAGAAGGCCGCCCCGTAACGCGCCGCCAATTCACGCCCCGCCTCCCGCATCGCCTCACGGCTCCTCACCGGTCGCCCCCAAAGCACCCCGACCTCGTCCAAATTCGGCGTCACCAGCGCCGCCCGCGGAAACAGCCGCTCCCGATACGACCCGAGTGCCGAAGCCTCCAGCAAACGCGCTCCGGAAGTCGCCACCATCACCGGGTCCACCACCAACGGACAGCTCACCCCACCGTGTTCCAACGCATCCACCACCGCTTCAATCACCGCCCCCGAGTGCAGCATCCCCGTCTTGATCGCCGCCACCGGAAACGCCTCAAGACTCAACCGAATCTGCTCGCTCACCACCTCGGCATCCACCGGTGCAATCCGACTCACCCGGCCAGGCACCTCCGCAACCACACACGTCACCGCCGTCAATCCGTACACCCCCAGCGCGCTCATCGTCTTCAAATCCGCCTGCACCCCCGCTCCCGCGCTGTTGTCGGAGCCTGCAATCGTCAAAACCACCGGAATCATGGCCATACCTCGGCCACCCTCAGCCCGCCTCTCTCCCAAATCAAGCACCCCCCTTTTTCTCGCACCACTCAGGTTTCGGTGTTCGCCGCCCGAGACTTCTGGCAGGCTTACCTCCCGTGATGTCCGAACTGCCCGGCCTTTCTGTCACGCTCAACCGCGTCGTGTACGTGCCTCACCTCGACGCCCCGCAGGACCGCCCCTTCCCCTTCGTCTACTTCCTCACCATAGAAAATTACTCGGATCGGACCGTCACCATCCGCGCGCGCAAATGGGTGGTCACCGATGCCTCGGGAAACAAGGTCGTCGTCGAAGGCGATGGCGTCGTCGGCAAATTCCCACGACTCACCCCGGGACAGAAGTTTTCCTATAACAGCTACCACGTCATCGGCAGCCCCTCCATGGCCGAGGGCGCCTTCTTCGGAGTCACCGACGACGGAGCCGTGGTTTTCACTCGCATCCCGGCTTTCGCCATGGAACCGCCGCCCCCCGGGTCGGAGGCCTAGCCCGCCCGTCCGTTCCTCCCCCCACAAGCCCCCCCAACTCCTCCCACTCCCCATGATCCGTAAACACCTCCCCCGTCTGCTGGCTCTCTGCACCCCGCTCCTCGCCACGATCCCGTCCCTCCCGCTCAACGCGCAAAACGCCCCCTACGATGTCTTCCCGGCTGCGGAGGCGCCTTATTTTCGAGTCCGCTACGAGGCCTCCAACCAACCCGGCGAACTCATCTTTCCCGTCAACTACACCCTCTGGATCCCTCCAGGCGTCCCAACACTGCGCGGCCTCATCGTCCACCAACACGGCTGCGGCGAGGGTTCCTGCAAATCCGGTCTCACCGGGGCCTTCGACCTCCACTGGCAGGCACTCGCCAAAAAACACGCCTGCGCCCTGATGGCCCCCGCTTACGAACAACCCGAAAAGGCGGACTGCCAAATGTGGTGCGACCCCCGCAACGGCTCCGGCGCCGCCTTCCAGAAATCCCTCAAAGACCTCGGAGCCCAATCCGGACACCCGGAGCTCTCCCAAGTTCCCTGGGCCCTCTGGGGCCATAGCGGCGGGGGACACTGGGCGGGAGGCATGCTCCTGCTTCACCCCGAGCGCGTCGCTGCGGTGTGGTTGCGCTCCGGCGTCCCCCTCCTTGAGGCCAATCCGACCCGCTCCACCATCAAGCCCCACACCCTCCCCGAGGGCGCTCTGCACGTCCCGATCATGTGCAACCCAGGCACCAAAGAGGGCGTCACCGTAAAAGACGGCCGCTTCGCCGGCGTCTGGCCCGCCAATGAGGCCTTCTTTCACGCCCTGCGCTCCAAATCCGCCCTCATCGGGGTCGCCGTCGATCCGCTCACCTCCCATGAGTGCGGCAACCAGCGCTACCTCGCCATCCCCTGGTTCGATGCCTGCCTCTCCGCTCGCCTTCCAAATAAATCCGGGGATCCTCTCCGCGCCATGCCCGCCGAAACGGCGTGGCTGGCTCCGCTCCTCTCCACCGAAGCCTCCCCGGCCACCACTTTCACCGGAGACAAAGCGTCCGCAGTCTGGCTCCCCAATGAGTCCATCGCGAAAGCCTGGATGCACTACGTCAAAGACTCCGCGGTCCCCGACACCACCCCGCCCCCCGCCCCAATCAATCTGCGCGTCGAGGGCAACCAACTGTCCTGGGATGCCGAGGCGGATCTGGAAAGCGGCATCGCCCACTTCCTCGTCGAAAGGGATGGCCAAATCATCGCCCAAGTTCCGGAGGCTCCCAAAAACCCCTTCGGCCGCCTGCTTTTTCAAGGCCTCCAATACAGCGATACCCCGGTCCAACCCCTCGTCCCCATGCGCTTCACGGACTCCAAGGCCGAGCCGGGCAAAAAGCACGCCTACCGCGTCCTCTCCGTCAACACCGTGGGACTCCAGTCCCGCTGACCCCCCGGCCAATCGCACACGAAGCGTGAGAAGCGCGACATTCTCCGAAAAAGCCCTTGTCAACCCCCCATTCCACTGGCACCATCCCGCCCCCTTTTTTAACTGAGGACTGTTTATGTCGTACGCGATTTTCAAAACCGGAGGAAAACAATACCGGGTGGCTCAGGGCGACCTGATTGACGTGGAAAAACTCGATGCCCCCGAGGGCTCCAGCACCACTTTCTCCGACGTGCTCTTGGTTTCCTCCAATGGCGCTCTGAAAACCGGTTCGGAAGCCAGCGGATCCTCCGTCGTCGCCGAGGTCGTGTCCCAGTTCAAGGGCGATAAAGTGATTGCCTACAAATACAAGCGCCGCAAGGGCTACCACCGCACCGTCGGCCACCGCCGCAAGCTCACCAAGCTCAAAATCACCGGCATCAACGCCTAACCCGCAAAGCCGCAAGGCGCTCAACCTCTCTACCCCTTCGTTTTATGGCTCATAAGAAAGGTCAAGGCTCAGTTAAGAACGGACGCGACAGCGCAAGCAAACGACTCGGCGTGAAGAAATTCGGAAGCCAAGCCGTCGTTGCCGGCAACATCATCGTCCGCCAGCGCGGCAACAAGTTCATCGCCGGCAAGGGCGTTGGACTCGGCAAGGATTTCACCATCTTCGCCTTGGTCGATGGCCATGTCCGCTTCGACCGCGAGGGACGCCGGGTCAACGTCGACCCCCTCCCCTCGGCCAACTAGGACCGCTTCAAGACCTCGCCGCCGGCTCAGTCTTCAGTCTTCTCAACCCCTCTCCTCACGGAGAGGGGTTTCTCTTTTCCCCCATCTTTCCCCCTTTCTCCCCCCCCTGGCGCTCTCAGGGCCCCCGTCGCGTTCCCGTCCTGGGCGTTGCCAGCACCCGCTCCAACACGGTCCGCTGTTCCTCAGGCATTGCCGTCTGCGAACGCAACCAACTGCGCCCCAACTCGGGGTCCACAGCCGCCACACGCCCCATCACCATCGTCAGCGTCCGGGTCCGGGTCGCGGCATCTTCGAGACTGGAAGCCGCATGGAGCGCCCCCATCGGATTTGAATCGGCCAGACGCATGGTCGCAAAGGGCATGAGATCGCGAAGCCGCCCGTCGCCCGTCCTCGCGGATTCGAGCACGAGTTTTTCAAGGTCCTGCTGGGCCAAGATCTTCTCCGAAAGCATCAACCGGAGCGCCTCCACACGTTCTTCCGAAGGCTGGGCAAGCGCCCACGCCAGGGGAGCCCCCGGTTCCTTCTTCGCCCATGCGCTGACAGCCGTCGAAAAAAGCGAGTGCACCCCCATTTCCAACCCTTTCGCCGCAGCCCCTCGGGGGTCGAGCTCCGCCCAACGCTGAGCCAAGGCTCGCATGGGGATGCGCTCCCCATGCTCCAGATCCTCCTTCGCCAACTGCACCGCCTCCTGAATTTGCTCCGTCCCCAGCTCCGACGCCAACCGGTAGGCCAGCAGCCTCTTGCGCGTCTCATTCTTCAGTTTCGAGACCCGCTCAAACAGCGCAAGCACTTGCTCCGGAGCCAAATGCCCCCGTTCCTCACCCGGCACAGCCGACGCCCCCAAGACCTCCGCGCCCCGCGCATCGCCCCCCTCCACCGCCCCCCCCACGCCTCCCGACGCATCCCGCAAACCCGCGCCCCCATCCCCCAATCCCTCCCGCAGCGCCCCCCCTTCCAAAGGCCCTCCCGAGGGCCAAAACGCCCCAATCGCCACCCCCCCAATCAGCCCACTCACCACCATCAGCCAACTGCCAAACTGGTTGCGCCGGTTCACGCCGCCATCTTATCCGACCCTCCAGCGCGCCGCAAACCGGAACCCCCGCGGCTTTTTCCGTTCTCAGCACCCCGCGCGGCTGCGATTCTCTTTCATATGACCAAGGCCATCATCCTCGCCGGAGGCGCCGGCAGCCGTCTCTACCCGCTCACCCGCATCGTCTGCAAACAGCTGCTCCCCGTCTACGACAAGCCGATGATCTATTACCCCCTCTCCACCCTCCTCCTCGCAGGCATCCGCGATATCCTCATCATCTCCACCCCCCACGACCTCCCCCACTTCCAATCCCTTCTCGGCAACGGCTCCCAGCTCGGCATTCGACTCTCCTACGCCCCGCAACCCAAACCCGAAGGCATCGCCCAAGCCTTTCTCATCGCCGCCGATTTCCTCCACGACGCCGATCGCTCCGTCCTCATCCTTGGCGACAACATCTTCCACGGAAACCTCGACTTCCTCCGCGACGCACTCCTCGTCGAATCCGGCGCCTGCGTCTTCGCCTATCCCGTCCGCGATCCGGAACGCTACGGCGTCGTCGAGTTCAGCCCCGATGGCCGCGCCCTCAGCCTCGAGGAGAAACCCGCCCGCCCCAAAAGCAATTTCGCCGTCCCCGGACTCTACGTCTACGACGCTCAGGTCGTGGACATCGCCCGGAATCTGCGGCCCTCCCCCCGGGGCGAACTTGAAATCACCGACGTCAACCTTCACTACCTCCGCGCTGGTCAACTCCGCGTTCAGCCCCTCAACCGCGGCATGGCCTGGCTGGATACCGGCACGCCGGTCAGCCTTCTGGAAGCCCACAATTACATTGCCGCCATCGAGCACCGGCAGGGCCTCAAGGTCGCATGCCTCGAGGAAATCGCTTACAGCAAAGGCTTTATAGACTCAGATCAACTGAAATCCCTCGTCCAATCCCTCCCCAAAAGCGACTATCGCCTCTACCTCGAACAGCTCGGCTCCAACTGACCCGCGCTCCCAGCGCCACGCCCCCCTCACATCCTCACCGCTCCGCGCTGGAAGAGCTTCATCCGGTAGACCCGCAGCGTTTCGCCCGTCTCCGTGAAAAAATCCGAGATCAGCAAATCCACCCGATCCCCATATCCGTGCCGCCGCGCCAGCTCCTCCTGCGTCACGTTCATATCCACCAGATCCGTGCACACCCCCCAGATCGTGGCGCGGCGCACATAATCCTGCGGCTTCATCTTTAACTCGCTCCAAAACAGCGCCACCAAGGCCTCCGCAGACATTCCCACCAACGCCGCAAGCTCCGCATTGTCAGGCCGCTCCCGGTAGCGCGCGCGAATGTGTTTCATCACCTTGCTCAACGCCGGATCCCGGCTCCACGAGGACTTCTCCGAGTAACGATACGACGCTCCCACCGTCCCCAGAATGTTCCCCTCCGCATCCCGAATCGGAAATTTGCTCACCACCGACCATACCGGTACCTGGTCCAATTCCGAAACACACTCCTCACGGTTCAACACCGGCTGCCCCTGACGTACCAAGTTGTCATCCGCGCGGTACTGGTCCGCAAGCTGTTTGGGCACCAGTTCGTAGTCGGTCTTCCCGATCACCACCGAGGGGTCTGCATCCTCGGAAAACCGCTCCAGCAATGCCTTGTTCGCCCACCGGATCACCCCATCCCGATCCTTGATCCAACAAGCCAACCCGTCGCACTCCCGCAGCATCTCCATGAATGCGCTGGCACCACACTTCAACAAAGGGCACCCCTCCTCGTTCTTTTCGGCACTCATGCATCCTCCCACCAGCAGCATGAATGCCACACCCTCGCTCGTTTTCGGGACTCCCCGTCCTCCCATGCCGCCACTAGGCTTTCCGGATGAATCCCCGCTTCCTCCCCTCCAGCCTCCTCGCCGTCGCCGTCGCCGCCGCACTCCGTCTCGCTCCGGCCGCCTTCGCTGATCCCGTCCCGCTTTTTGATGGAAAAACCTTCGCCGGATGGGAGGGCAACACCGCGGAGGTCTGGCGCATTGAGGAAGAAGCATTCACCGCCGGCAGCATGCAGAAGCGCCAAGCCAAGAACGACTTCCTCGCCACGGAAAAGGACTACGCCGACTTCGAACTCACCCTCCAATGGAAACTCGATGGCACCGAGGGCTTCATCAACGGCGGAATCCAGTTCCGCTCCGTGCGCATCCCCAACAGCCATGAAATGCGCGGCTACCAGGCCGACCTCGGCGCCGGATACGATGGCGCGCTCTACGACGAGAGCCGCAGGGGCATGCTCCAGAAACCCGCCAAGGAGGTTTTTGAAAAACTCCGCAAACCCCTCGGCGAATGGAACGAGTACCGCATCCGCGCCCAGGGACCTCGCATCCAACTCTGGGTCAACGGCATCCAAACCGTGGACTACACCGAAACCCAGCCCGACATCCCTCGTTCCGGCAAAATCGCCGTCCAAATCCACGGCGCTGCCACCTCCGTCGTCCGCTACAAAAACCTCCGCATCGAGGCGCTTCCCCCGGCCCCTTAAATGAGGCCGCTCTGCAGGGCCTTGGAGACGGCCCCAGAGAGGTTATGCACTTGCAGCTTTCGATAAATGCCCCGCGTGTGCATGTCCACGGTGTGATAGCTGACCCCCAAATCCGCAGCGATTTGCTTCTTCGCACAACCCCGGGCTAAAAGCGTCAGCACCTCCCGTTCACGCGCCGTCAAATCCGAATCCGCCCCCCGGGGACGGACCACCTGAAACGTCGAAAGCATCATTCGCGCAATCCGCGCATTCAACGGCGCCCCGCCCGACAGCACCTCGTGAATGCCCCGGCTGATGTCCGCAATCGGTGAACTCTTCAACAAATACCCCGAGGCCCCCTCGCTGATCGCCTGAAATACCCTCGGCCTCTCGTCAAACTCGGTCAACACCAGCACCTGCATCTGCGGCACGCGCTGCCGAAACTTCCGCAGCGCCTCCAATCCGGACATCCCGGGCAAGTCCAGATCGAGAAGAACCACCTCCGGAAGCGCTCCCCCGTCATCCACTCGCTGGAGGGCAGCCTCCGCACTGTAGAACCCCTCAATCCCAAAGCCCTCCTCCAACTCCAACGCAAACAGCACCGCCTCGCGATACTGCGTGTTGTCCTCGATGATCCAGATCCGGTGCGTGCTCATCCGTCCCCTTTCAAGCGTCCGCAATCCGGCAAGGAATCCTCAGCCTCAAGCGCGTCCCCGCACCCCGCCGACTCTCCACCTCCAACTGCCCGCCAAGACGCGCCGCACGCGCACGCAATTTTTCCAACTGGGATCCCCCGGGACACTCCGGCTCAAAACCACGCCCGTCGTCACCCACCTCCAAAACCCAATACGCCCCCTCGGATTCAATCCGCACGCGCACCTGAGAGGCCGCCGCATGCCGGATCACGTTGTGCAAGGCTTCCTTCAGAAACAGCAGCAAGTGCCGCTTTTGATCCGGACTCACCCGAACCGCCTTCTCCCCCTCGGGGGCCTCAAATTGAAGCGGCATGTCCGCCACCTGACGCATCGCCGTCTCACGAAGCCGCTCAAAAAGCTGTCCGCTGTCATCCGATCGCTCGTCCACCACCCACACCAGATCCCGCATCGTCTGCGAGGCCTCTCGCGCCATCTCCGCAACCTGCGCCAGACGCCCCTGATCCGGCCCGGAAGCCCTCCTGGCTAATCCGTCTGCATACAGAGAAATCGAACCCAACGTGCTGCCGATTTCGTCGTGTAAATCCTGCGCAATCCGCTCCCGCAAAGCGGCTTCACGCCGCAACCTGCCGCGACGCAACCCCCAAAAATGCAGCCCTGCCGCCCCGGAGACGGCCAGTCCAGCCCCCCAGCCCAGCGACCTCCATGTTCGCTCCCGCCGGAGCATCCATTCGCGCAACGCCGTCTCCAAATCCGCGATCTCCAACTGCACCACTCTTCGCCGATTCAATGCCTTTAACCACTCTCGCAGCCCCATAAGCGACCCATCCGAGGAAAAACCATCCACCGCATTCTCCACTCGAAACGCGTTTCCGTCCCTGCCCGGATGCGCACATTCCACCCTCGCCCCAAGCGCCACATTCCGGCCCGCGCCATCCAAAACTTGCACCTCCCCAAGCGCAAAATAATAGGCCGAAGCCACCTCGTTGTAGACATGGCGCGTAGCCGTGATCCGGATCCGATCCGCGCGAATCCCCTCGGGAAGCGCGAGAGACCACATCACATTGCACGGATTGGGAAAGGGAGGCCGCTCCTCGGCACGATGCTCGAACACCCCCACCCACGGGCCGTCCCCCGAAGCCACTTCGATCCGGAAAGCCGCCGGAAACCCCTCTCCCAGATGCTGAATTCGAGCGAGATTGGGAATCCAGGCCGCCGGAACAAGGCTGATCGCGCTCAGCTCCTGCTCCTCCAAAAGCCTCACCTCCAGCCAGCTGGGCTCGCTCTCCGAACTCAACGGCGCAGAACGAAAACACCCCCGGCGGTTGGACGCCTCCCCCGTAGGCAGTCCCAGCGTGCTGTACCCATCCGTAAGATGTGCAGGACTCCAATTCAGATTCGAC
>JBEBAG010000312.1:0-3336 GCA_041159065.1 Verrucomicrobiota bacterium
GCGCAGGGAGCGAGAAAATCCGAAAACCCTCAGCGGAACGCCGGGAGTTTTCCGACGGACAGGACCTTGAACTGAGAAGGGTGTCCGTTCCTTCCGGGAACGTAGCGGACGCGGCCCTCCATCTCGGCGGCGGGGCCCGACACGGGTTCGCGTTCCCCCTCTCTCCACCAATCCGCGAAGGAAACCTCCAAAACCAGATCGTTCCCTTCCCAGCGTTTGGGATGTTCATAGCACCGCATGGAATTGATGTGCAGGGTGCCTTTCTTTCCAACCTCCCTCTCCCCAGAGCCGATCACCGCGTCGGGGAAGCGTTTTTGCAGACGCTCCAAAACGTTCTCGCGCACGCTCACCTCCCGGGCGGGCTGGTCCTCGGAAAGGCTTTTGGGGTCCGCGTTTCGCACGGGCTGGAGCTGCGAGCCGGCAATCTCCCACAGTTGGTAAACCGACCGATGCCGGCCGGTTGCCTCCGTCGCCAAAAACACCGGCTTGGAGGGATGCCAGAGGAAGCAATCCGCAGAGGAAACGTCCTCCGGCGAATTCAGCCAGTAGTAGAAGACATCCCCCATGGGGAATTTCCGGCCCGTCCTCGTATCGTGCACACAACGGTGGAAGTAGCCGTGTCTGTCCTTCCCTAAGTCCATGAACGTTTGGAAACGGCGGGCGAGGATGCGGTAGCGGTCGTCGTGGGATCTCGCGGCGACAAAGAGGGTCCCGTATTCGCCCCCGTAAAAGGCATCTTCAGGCCTCCCATCGGAGGTGGGCGGAAACTTTTGCTCGAAGGCATGGAGGTCCGTCTGGAACTCGGGGGAGGGTTGTCCAGGGGAGAGAAACAACGGGTAGTCGGGGCCGCGCCCCGGATCCCCATGCTCGGGGTCGCCGTTCGGTTCCGCTTTCGCGGAAGATTGGGGCTGGGAGTCCTTTGGGGAGTCCTTTTTGAAAAGGTGGACCCGATCCAGAGTGGGGCCGCTGGAACCCGGAGTGAGACTGGCGAAGACAATTTTGGTCTGAGCGGAGGAGGCTTGGAACTCGAAAGCGCGCCGCTCCCAGCGGAGGTCCGTTTGGTTTTCGGCACCCCGGAGGACGTCGGAGGTGAACACGCATCCATCGCGCAAGTTCGCTTCGGTCCAGACGGCCATTTTGCGGATGGCAGGCGTGCCGAGGCGCTGGTTGGGATTTCCCGCGAGGCTAAAAACCACCCGGTAAGCCTGTCCGGGCACGGTGGAAAGCACCTGGCTGATGGCGCCGGGCTCGCTTCCGTTCAAATCCAGAAATCGCGTACCGGAAGCCGCGGGGCTTGGAACGTCTTCCACGAGGGAATTCTCCGGTTTTTCCGGGGAGATCCACTCCACGTTTCCGAACTCCACCCTCCACCCCAGGGATTCGTCTCCCGCGTAGAGCGTGGCGAGCGGGTCGGGTGGGAAGGGGTCCCCCTTCAGATTCCAGCGCTGCTCAAAATCTCCGTTCCGGATTCCGCCGAGGGAGGGCAAAGGAGTGGACCGGTCGAGTTCCTCGATGATTTCGGGTTTCTTTTGGTCCGGCGGGGCGGCGGAGGTGGCGCCCTGGAGGGCGCAGGAAGCCAGCAGCAGCGCGAGAAGTGCAGGGAGACGGGACGGGAGGGGGGGGAACACGGGAGGGGGGAACATGACGTTGACTCAGCGGAGCGGCTTACAGCAGGCCCTCCGCGAGCGGCGCCTGCAGTGTAACAACGATTTTCTCAATAACTCCCCCGAAGTGGCGGTGGGAGGACCCGCCGTTCGGGGGGGCGGCATCAAGAGATGCGATGACCGGCCAACGAACTGGGCTCCCGCGCGAGGAATGTGTTACCTCTACCGAAATGATGGTTTCCGAGATTTTCACCCGCAAGCTTGCCGGGCTTCCGACGGCTCCGGCGGGGCATGGTGCCCCATGCACTCCATGAACAGGCCAGCCCGGTTTTCTTCCCTGCGGCCATGAAGCTCCGCGTCGTGGTAACCGGAATGGGCGCCGTGACTCCCCTGGGTCACACGGTTTCTTCATTCTGGGAGGGGTTGATCCAGGGCCGGAGCGGAATCGATTTCGTCTCGGCTTTTGACGCCTCCGGATTGCCATCGCAAATCGCGGGCGAGGTGAAGCATTTCGATCCCGCCTCTTTCTTCGCTCAGAGCAAGGACGTCCGCCATGCGGACCGCTACAGCCAGTTTGCGGTGGCAGCCGCGCGCGAGGCCCTCGCCGAGTCCGGCTTGCGGGAATGCGGCTTCCAGGCGAGTCGCGTCGGCGTCGTGATTGGCTCGTCCAACGGCGGGATCACGACTGTCGCACAGCAGTTTGGCGTATTAGCCGGGGCGGGTGCGCGACGGCTTTCCCCCTTTTTCATCCCGATGTTTCGGAACAACATGGCGGCGGGGCTCGTCGCGCGGGAATGGGGATTCGAAGGGCCGAGCTTTTCCGTCGGAGCCGCCTGCAGCACGGCCAGCCAATGCATCGGCGAAGCGTGTCGCCTCATCCGCTCCGGAGAGGCGGATGTGGTGCTGGCAGGCGGCAGCGAGGCTCCCATCTGCGAGCTGATCATGGGCGGATTCTGCGCGATGCGAGCGCTCAGCACTCGGAACGCCTCCCCCCACGAGGCCTCTCGCCCCTTTGATCGCAGTCGCGACGGTTTCGTGATCGCCGAGGGCGCAGGCGTCCTCGTCTTGGAGGCGGAATCCCACGCGCAAAGACGGGGGGCGAAGATTCTGGCCGAAATCGCAGGGCATGGGATGACCACCGACGCCCATCACATCACCTCTCCCCGCCCGGATGGATCCTCGGGGATTCGGGCGATGAACGCGGCGCTCGCGAATGCGCTTTGTCGGCCCGAAGCAATTTCCTGCGTCATGGCGCATGGCACCGGAACGGAGGCCGGAGACCGTGCCGAGGCAAAGTGCCTTGCCGCCGTCTTTCATCCGAAGCGCGTGCCGGTTACCGCAGTGAAATCGATGACAGGGCATCTCTGCGGAGCCTCCGGAGCGACCGAGTTAATCGCCGCGATCAAGGCCATCGAATGCGGGGTCATCCCTCCCACGCTGAATCTCCGGGAACCCGACCCGGAAACCGATCTCGATTACGTGGCCGATCGGCCTCGGGAAGCGCGCGTCGACTCCGTCTTGTGCAACGCATTCGGATTTGGCGGTGCGAATTCCTCCCTCGTCGTGCGCCGTTATTAAACCGCCGCGATGCGCGCGCTTCACGACCGGTTTGGGGTGGAGCCGGGACCGAACGGAGTCCGTTCCCCGGGCCCTTTCGGGCCATTTTACTTGGCGTTTTCGCCAAACAAATACTTGGCACTTTCGCCAAACAACGCGTAAAGAACATTAGGCA
>JBEBAG010000313.1:0-6892 GCA_041159065.1 Verrucomicrobiota bacterium
GTTTTCTTACGGGGAGGTGCTGGTTTTCTCTGGGGCCTGCGGCGGGAGTGGAGACCTACTGACAGGATTCGCAGGTGCCCCCGTTGCGCATCGCCTCAATGGAGCAGGCGAGCTTCTCGGCGTCCGAAGCCTCCTTCGGGGAGGAGGAGGAGCGGCGGTCGCGGTTGGCGCTGTCGATGGCGCTCTTGTTAAGGGTACGGAGATAGTACGTGGTTTTGAGTCCACGCTCCCATGCCTCGCGGTACATGAAACTGGCGGCACGGGCGTCGGCATCGGCGAGCCAGAGGTTGGTGCTTTGGGCCTGATCGATCCACTTCTGGCGCACCGCGGCGCACTGGAGGATCCACGTGGGTTCGATTTCGAACGCGGTTTTGTAGAGGCGTTTGAGCTCGGCGGGGATCCGGTCGATGAGCTGGATGGAGCCGTCGAAGTATTTGAGGTCATCGAGCATTTCCGAATCCCAGAGGCCGAGGTTCTGGAGGTCTCGGAGCAGGATGTCGTTGGTGCGCACGAATTCCCCGGAGAGGTTGGACTTGGTGTGGATGTGCTTGTAGCTGGGCTCGATGCAGGGGGTGCACCCGAGGATGTTGGAGATGGTCGCAGTGGGAGCGATGGCCAAGCAGTTGGAGTTGCGCATCCCATTGCGCGCGATGAGGGAGCGGAGTTCCTCCCAAGGGAGGCGCTGTTTGCGGTCGGTGAGGATGGGGACGCCGCGTTCCTTTTCGAGGAGGTCGAGGGTGTCGAGGGGCAGCAGCCCCCGGTCCCACTTGGATCCACGGTAGGTCTGGTAGGTGCCGCGTTCCGCAGCGAGGTGGGCGGAGGCGGTGTAGGCGTAGTAGGCGATGGCCTCGAGGACCTCGTCATTGAAATCCACCGCCTCGGGGGTGTCGAAGGGCACCCGCTTCAGGTAGAGAGCGTCCTGAAGGCCCATGACTCCGAGTCCCACGGGCCGGTGCCGCATGTTGGCGCGGCGGGCCGCCTCGACCGGATAGAAGTTGATGTCGATGACATTATCGAGCATGCGCATCAGCAGATCGACCGTGCCTTTGAGCTTGGCGTGATCGAGTGCGCCCTCGGGGGTGAGATGGCTTGCGATGTTGACCGAGGCGAGGTTGCAGACGGCGACCTCGTCGCTGGAGGTGTTCAGCGTGATTTCGGTGCAGAGGTTGGAGTTGTGAATGACTCCGACGTGGTCTTGGGGGGAGCGCACGTTGCAGGGATCCTTGAAGGTGAGCCACGGGTGGCCCGTCTCAAAGAGGGTCTCCAGCATCCGCTTCCAGAGCGCTAAAACCCGCACCTTGCGTCCGTAGATTTTGCCGTCCTCGACCATCTGTTCGTACTCCAAGTAGCGGCGTTCGAAGGCGGAGCCGTGCAACTCGGGAAGGTCGGGCGTCTCGTTGGTGCGGAAGAGGGTCCACGTGGATTCGCGGGGGAGGCGCCCGTCGGAGATGTCCTTGAGGCGTTTCATGAACAGGTCCGGAATCCACTGGGCCGTGTTCATGTTGTGGGTGCGGCGGCGGTCATCTCCGGTCTCCTTGCGCAGATCGAGGAAGTCCTCGATGTCGGCGTGCCAGAGTTCGAGATAACTGCAGAGGGCGCCGGGGCGTTTGCCCCCCTGGTTGACTGCGAGGGCGATATCGTTGGAGACCTTGAGGAAGGGAACGACGCCGCTGGATTCGCCATTGGTGCCTTGGATGTGGGCTCCCGAGCCGCGCACGGCGGTCCAGGAACAGCCGAGGCCGCCAGCCCACTTGGAGAGGTGCGCAAAACGGTTCCACGTCTCGGTGATCTCCTCGATGGAGTCCCCGCAATAGAGCAAGTAGCAGCTGGAGAGCTGGGATTTGCACGTGCCCGAATTGAACAGGGTGGGCGTGGAGGAGCAGGCGCGGCGGGTTTTGTAGAGGGAATAGAAGTCGATGGCCCGGCTTTCGCGGTCCGATTCGAGCAGGGAAAGGCCCATGGCGACGCGCATCCAGAAGATCTGGGGGGCTTCGATCCGGGATTTTTTCCCGGTCGTGGTGTCCCGGATGTTGATGAGGTAGCGGTCGTAGAGGGTCTGGATGCCGAGGAAGTCGAATTGCAGGTCGGCGAAAGGGTCGAGGGCATCCGCGAGTTTGCGAAGGTCCATCTCGGCAAGGCGGGGGTCCAGGCGGCCGACGGCGATGCCCTTGGGGAGGTAGGCGAGGAAGGCGCGGCGGTGGGCTTCTTTGAGGGCCTGGGGGCCGTCGGAGATCTTCCACGGGAGGGTTTCCTCGTAGATGTAGGTGAGCAGGATACGGCCCGCGACAAAACGGGAGTCGGCATCCACCTCGAGAAGGCCCTTGGCGTTGAGAATGATCGTGTCGCGTCGTTCCTCGGGGGAGAGGGACATGGAGGTGGAGCGCAGCAGGCGGCTCACGAGCTCGCTTTCGGAGAGGGTGAGTTCGAGGCCGATGCGGGCGAAGGACACGCGGGCCCGGATATCATTCAGTTGCTCGCGGGTGGCGAGCTCGAGCTGCTCGCTCTCGTTGGGGTGGGCCTGCTGGTGGGTGATTTCGCGCTGGGCCGCTCGGCGCGCGCGGTACTTGCCATAGGCGAGGGCCACCCGGTGATGCCCGAGCTCGAGAAGAATTTCCTCCACCATGTCCTGGATCTGCTCGATGTGCACAAAGAGGGGGCGCTCTTTGCGGACTCGAAACTCAATTTCAGCCCGGACCTGACGCCCTATACTCTCATCGGCTTGGACGGCGGCGCAGGCCGCAGAGACGGCCCGCTCAATTTTGTGGCCCAGCCAGGGGACGATGTGCGGTTTTTGCTGCAGGGACTGGGGGGTGTCACGCCGGATGACGCGCGGGAATTCCGCCGAATCCGGGGGGAGCAGGGAGGCGGAAGCTTCAGCCTGGAGCGAGAAAGAGGAGGAGGACATGCCGGTGGGTGGAGAAAAGAGAAAGGAGGAGAAGGAGAAGGAAGAGGAAAGCCGGGGCGGAGGCGGGTTCAAGCGCCATTCTCCCGCGCCCCGGTAAGCGGCTCGGGGAGCGCGGGAAACCGTTTCGGAAAGGAGGCGCCTTTTAGATCAGGTCGTCCTCGCTGGAGTTTTTGACGCTTCCGCTGGTCTGATATTCGGTGACCCGGGTTTCGAAGAAGTTCTTCTCTTTCTTGAGGAAAATGACCTCATCCAGCCACGAGAAGGGGTTGGACCGGACGGAGGAGAGGGTGGGCAGACTAAGGCCCTGGAGTCGGCGGTCGGCGTTGAAGTCGACGTAGTCGAGGAACTCCTGCTGGCGCATGCCCACGATATCCTCGGGGAGGCAGTCTCGGACGAACTCCTTTTCGAGCTCCACGCCCTCGCGCATGAATTCGACGAGCTCCTGGCGGAACTCGGGGGTCCAGAGGTCGGGATTTTCCTCGATGAGTTGGGTGAGGATGAAGCGGCCGAGGGCGATGTGATTGGACTCGTCGCGGAGGGTGTATTGGAACATCTGCCCGATGCCGGTCATTTTGTTTTGCCGGTGGAGGGAGAGGACCATGGCAAAGAGGGCGTAGAACTGGGTTCCCTCCATGACCTGGGTGATACCGAAGAGGGCCTTGGCGAAGCGCTGTTTGTTTGCGGTCTGGGTGAGGTCGATCCCCATTTTCAGCTCGGGCATTTGCCGAGTGATGAAGGCGTTCTTCCTCCGGATGGAGGGGATGTCCTGGAACTTGGCGGTGACTTCATCCAGGTCGATGTTGAGGCTTCCGATGATGTGCAGGAGGGAATCCATGTGGATGGATTCCTCGGCGATGTGCCGCAGGGAGGCGTGTTTGAGTTCGGCGGCGGTGAGGTTGTCCTCGATGACGTGCAGGACGGAGTCGCCGACGATGCCCTCGGCGGCGGAGAAGTAGCCCACGCCCATTTCGATGATCCAGCGTTCCTTGGGGGTGAGGGCGCCGGTGTTCCACTGCTGGGCGTCCTTGGACATGTCGATGACATCGGGTTCCCAGTGGTTGGCCTTCATCTGCTTATAGATGCGGTAGGCCTCGTGGTACTTGATGGGCAGGACATTGAGTTCGGCGGAGCGGTGGCCGTTGATGACCTGCTTTCCCGCGAGGCGTTCGCGGGCCTTCGTTTTGTTCAGGCGGAAGGTTTTGTTGCGGAACTGGTATACCACGACCTCGCCCTCTTCCCGGGCGGCGACTTCGCCATCGAGGGATTGGAAGTTCAACGGGTCAGAGACGAGCTCGTTCACGGGCGGATTCAGGAGTTCAGTGGGCATGGTTCGCGAGGCGTTGTGGGCGAGGTGGAGGTTGGATCGGCGTGGCGGGTAGAAAAGGGGCGGCGGAGTGAACGGGAGGGCGGTGAAAGGAGGAGATTTTCGCGGAGGAGATTTTTTCCAAAAAACGGGCCGAAAAGCTCCGGCAGGCAGGTCTCCCGAGGAGCATTTGCCTGACGGAGCGAGAAGCGTGCCCGTCGGGAGGTCACACCATTAGTGGTGGCCACCCCGTCGGGATACGCGAGATATAGTGGTTTCTGAACCTCCGAGCGTCAAGGAACCCGCGGCGGAAAATGTGGGGTCTGCGCTCAAAAAGAACTCGCCTCCGGAGGGGAATCGGCTCCGCCCAAGAGGCTGAGGGGACGGCCCCGGGACGGCCCTATTTGCAGAGCAGGCTCAGGAGCACCGCCCCAAGGAGGATGGCCGCCCCGAGGAGGCGGCGGAGCATGAGGGTGGTGCCGACGGACTTTTCGGTGTTTTGGAACCAGTGGCCCACGCTCCACACCACCAGCACGCTCCAGATGCCGCGGGTGGCGTAGAGGATGTTGGTGAGGGTGACCTCGTGGAACTGGGCGATGCTGAAGGCGATCCCGGTGGCCTGTGCGGTGAGCAGCAGTCCGCCCCCCATGGCGAGCGACACGGCGGGTGCGGGCAGGGCGGTGAGGGGTTCGTCAAAAAAGGGGAGGAGCCCGAGGGAGAGGAACCCAATGGTGGCGAACATCACCGGGGCGAAGTGGCCAAAACCAAGGTTGGGTGCCCAGCACTGTTGGAGGATGTCGGTCGTGGCGTAGGCGAGGGCGGCGCTGATCCCGTAAAGGAGGCTGGGGATGAGTCGTTTGGAGTTGGTCTGAAACTCCCCGCCCAGGAGCGCGGTGGCCAGGCAGGTGAGCCCGGCGGAACCCCAGAGGACGGGATTGAGGGATTCATGGGCGAAGAAGGGGGCGAGGAGTGCCACAAAAAGGACCTTCGTGCCGAGAATGGGCGTGGTGAGGGACACATCGCCGCGGGTGATGGCGAGGAAGGTGAAAATCTGGCCAACGAAAAAAGCGCAGCCGCTCAGCGTGGCTTGGGCGAGGGTGGTCAGGGTGTAGGGCTTCCCCCCCTGCAGAAGCCAGGGGAGAAACCCGAGGGCGACCATCCAATTGGCGATGAAGGTGACCCGCCACGGCCCGACGCCTCGTTCCGTGGCCCGTTTGAGGGTGAGGGCGGCGAAGGTGTAGGTGAAGGCCGAACAGAGCGGGAGGAGGGTGGCCAGGGGCGAACGCATGATACGGTCCTTGGTAGGGCCGGTGTCCGCCCAGGGCACTCCCGGAATTTCCACCCGGGGCAAACCGGAGCGTCCGCACCGGGCGGCTCGAGAATCAGCGCCCGTGGAATTCGGCGATCTTGGCGACCACAAACGCCTGCTGCTCGGGGGTCAGCTCCGGAAAGATGGGCAGCGCGAGGCTTTCCTGAGCGGCGCGTTCGGACTCGGGAAAATCCCCGCGGCGGTAGCCCAGGGAGCGGAAGCATTCCTGCTCATGGAGCGCGAGCGGGTAGTACACCTCGGAGCCGACGCCCGACTTTTGGAGGAAGGCACGGAGAGCGTCACGCTGCGACACGCGGATGACGAACTGGTTGTAAATATGATGGTTGGGCGTTCCGGAGTCGGCCCAGGGTTCGTGGGGGAGTCCGAGCAGGGAGTCCAGGCCGCGCTGGGCGAATGCCTCCCGATAAAATGCGGCGCGCGCGCGGCGGCCCTCGCCCCAGGCGTCCAGGTGGGGGAGTTTGACGTTGAGCACGGCCGCTTGGATGGCATCGAGGCGAAAATTGCCGCCCACGGAGTGGTGGTAGTAGCGGGGTTCCATCCCGTGGTTGCGGAGGGCGCGGATTTGGGTGGCGAGGGCATCGTCCTGGCAGGTGACCATGCCGGCATCGCCGAAGGCTCCGAGATTTTTGGTGGGGTAAAAGGAGTACCACCCGGCCTCGGCGATGGCCCCTGCGGCACCGCGTGGGTGGCGGGCTCCGAGGGCCTGGGCGGCATCCTCGAGCACGGGAACTCCGTGGCGGGCGGCGAGGGTCTGAATCGCCTCCATATCGGCGCAACAGCCGAAGAGATGCACGGGGATAATGGCCTTGACGTTGGGGGTTTGCTCCAGGGCTTTCGCCAGGGCGTGGGGGCAAAGGTTGAACGTGCGCGGGTCGATATCGGCGAAGACGATCCGGGCGCCGAGGCGGGCAACGCAACCGGCGGTGGCGAAGAAGGTGTAGGGGGTGGTGATGACGGCGTCGCCCGGTCCGATTCCGAGCGCCATGAGGAGAACCAGTTGAGCGTCCGTTCCGGAGGATACCCCGATGGCGTGTTTGGCGCCGGTGTAGGCCTCGACGGCACGCTCGAGTTGTTCCACTTGCGGTCCGAGCACGAGGTGCTGGGAGTCGGCCACTTTCTCGATTTCGCGAAGGATCTGAGACTTGAGGGGGGCGTATTGGAGCTTCAGGTCGAGGAGCGGCACTTGCATGGGACAGGTTTATGCCGTCTTGGTCGGGGGGCGCCAACGCAAACCCGACGCCCGAGCGCTGAGGCCTGACGTCTCCGAGGGGACCGGGGTGCGCGGCGCTTACACGAGGGTGTGGGCGATGCGGCCGAGGATCGAGATTCCACGCAGCAGATCGGACTCGGAGGC
>JBEBAG010000314.1:0-6584 GCA_041159065.1 Verrucomicrobiota bacterium
CCAGGGTGGCGGCAAAGATTGAGGCGGTCCCCGCCACGTCGACGCACACCCCCGCCTCGGTCGCGCCACAGGAGAGAAAACTTGCCGCCGTATCGCCGCAACCCGCCACCACGGGCGTTCCGGCCCGCAACCCGCACTCCGCCGCCATCGTGCGGGAGAGTTCCCCGACAACCTCCGTGGGACTCACAATCCGGGGCAACCGCTGCGGATCGATCCCGAACCGCTCGCAAAGCCCCTCATCCCAGGTCGCCGCACGGTTGTCCGCGAACCCCGAAAAATGCAGGTAGGTGGCGTCGAGGAATGCCTCCGTTCTCTCGCACAGGCGCATCGCCACATAGCCCGCCGGCTGTACGAACTTGGCGATCCGCGCGTACTCCGGAGGCCGTTCTTTCCGCCACCACAGGATCTTGGGGCCGTGATTGAAACTCGGGGCGTTTCCCGTTGCCCGAAGCACCTGCTCCCCCGCGCGCTCCGCCATCGCGACAATCTGTGGGCCGCACCGCTTATCCAGCCAGGAATCGTAGGGCGTGACCGCAATGCCCCTCCGATCAATCCCGATAACCCCAGCCATCTGCCCCGTGATAGCCATGGCCGCCACCTCACACCCTCCCGCCTTTTCGAGACAGCTCCGGACCATGCGGCAAACCGACGCCACGTGGAATTCGGGATCCTCCTCCACCACACCGGGTTCGGGCCGGTGCAGACGCGAAGGTTCAAATGCCTCGCAAACGCAGCGTCCCTGCGGCGTGTACAGGGCCGCCTTCACCCCCTGGGTTCCGATATCAATGCCAAGCAGATGCGACATGGTGGCGAAGTGGGTTGTGGGGGTTCCGATTAGCATGCGGTCGCGAGTCCGTGCGGCTCAGGAGGCGATTTGCAGACTGGTCTTTAGTCCGCGGGCGCAGGCCATCGCGGCAATGGCATCCTTGGTGTTCTCGAGCTCAAAGGTCGCCGTGACGAGATCCTCCAGACGCAGAACCCCTTCCGTGACCAGTTCCAGACAAGCCTGGAATTGGCGGAGGCTCTGGCGCGTGGTGCCGGTGACCATCAGCTGGCGGTAGTGAATCAAGTTGGTGTCGAGCGGCACCTGAGCCCTGTCCTTGGGCAGTCCTCCGAAAAACACCACCCGTCCGTTCACTGCCGCGAGTTCCACCGCAAGCGTTTGCGCCTCCGGAGCGGGACACGCCGTGATTACGACGTCGGGGCCCCGACCGCCGGTCATGCGGAGGATCTCCGAACGTACTTCCCCCTCGATCGTGAGGAAGGTCGGATCCAGGTCGCGCGCCATCGCGAGCCGCTCGGAGTGGGGGTCGCTGAGGACCACTTTCGCCGCTCCCGCGAGCCGCGAAATTTTGGCGTGCATGACGCCGATCGGACCGCCCCCGAGGATCAACACCGTGTCTCCCGGACGGGTGCCGGCTTTTTCATAGGCGTTGTACACGCACGACATGGGCTCGATCAGCGCCGCCTCTTTGAAGGACACATGTCCCGCGATCGGGAACACGTTTCCCTGCGCCACAGCGTCCGAAGGGATCCGCACAAACTCGGCAAAGGCTCCATCCTCATGGATGCCCAAGGCACGGTAGTCCGGGTCCAGATGCCCCTCGCCCGCCACAACGAGCGGCGACCGGCGCGGGTTGTAATTGGGAGCGACACAGACACGCTGGCCCGGCTCGTACCCTGAAACGCCGGGGCCGACTTTTTCAATGGTACCGGACAACTCGTGGCCGATCACCAGCGGATTCTGCTCGCTCGCGAACGCGTGCCCGTGCTTGAGCATGCGAATATCCGTGCCGCAAATGCTGGCCACCGCGGTGCGGAGAAGGATTTCCCCCGGGCCCGCCTCCGGGACAGGGATGTCTTGAATCCGAAGATCGTTTTTTCCGAAGAGTCGTGCGGCTTTCATGAGCATGGGGTGCGGTGTTAGGAGAGCTGGACGGGACGGCGTTCCACGATGGAACGGTTTCCGGCGTTGACGACCGCGACGGCGGCGCGGCCATCCCGGCCGGTGACGGAGGCCGGGCGCTGCGAGCGGATCGCCTCGATAAATTCGCAGTCCTCGGCGAGATAGGCATCGCGGTACAGACCCGTCCATGAGACGATCGCGGGTTGGCGCAATTCCTTGTCTCGGGTGCAGATGACCGCCGAGGCGGCGTTCAGGCGCCCGATGGTGATGAGTCCGTGGGTGCCCACGATCTCGACCCGGGAGTCATACGCGTACTGAACCCCTTGCGCCCCCGTGATGCTCCCCTGCGCTCCATTCTCAAACCGGGCCGTCAATAGAACCTGGTCGTAAAAGTCGGGAAACTCCGCGCGCGCCTCCGGGGTGCGGTAGTTACCCGCAACCGCGTACACCTCCTGAACCTCACTTCCGGCAAACCACCGGAGCGTGTCGATGTCATGGCTGCAGACCTCGGCGAGCGGCCCGTTGCTCTGCCGGAGGTCAAACATCCACGGCCTCGGATACGTCGGACCGTGCGTGCAGGACTTCACCAGCACCACCTCGCCAATCTCCCCCGCCTGCACCCGCTCCCACGCCTGACGAAACCCCTCGTCAAACCGCCGCATAAATCCAATTTGAAGAACCATTCCCGCCTTCTCGGCAGCCGCCACCATCCGGTCGCATTCCTCCGGGTTCATGGCCATGGGCTTCTCGCAAAACACATGCTTGCCACGCTCGGCTGCAGCGACCGCGATCTCGCAGTGCAGAGCCGTAGGCGCCGCAATCAGGATGGCATCCACCCGCGGGTCCTCAAGAAGGGCACGGTAGTCCTCGTATTGAGGAACCCCGCCCAACGCCTCGGATGCCGCTGCGCGCGTCGGCGCCACGGGGTCCGAGACCGCGGCCACCCCGGCTCCGGGTACCAGGCGGGCGAAGTTTTGCGCGTGGATCATTCCAGCCCTTCCGGAGCCAACGATACCGACCTGAATGAGGGGTTTCTGCATGCCGCAAACCGTACCGGCACGCGGGACGGGCAACCATGACACCTGTCGCAAGAAACTTATACTTTTGCGCACACGAATCCGTCGCGCGCAAGGGAGGCGGCGACTTCCTCAGGCCCTGCGGTTCCGAGGGGGCGCGATGCAGCGCAGATGCCGCGTCGGGATCGATTCCGGAACCGATCCCACCCGTTCAAATTCAGTTTGCGCGCCACGCTTTTCCTCAGAAACTCGGGCGCGTTCCCCATGCCACCCCTCTCCCCCAGCGAAGGCGATCCGCTCGCAGAGCGCGACATCGCCCTCATGCGCCTCGTTCAGCGAGGTGATATGGAAGCGTTTCGGGAGCTGGTCGAAACCCACCAGCACCGTGTCGCAGGCACCATCGCGAGAATGGTCGGTTCGGGGTTTGACTACGCGGAACTCGCCCACGAGGTCTTCGTGCGGGTTTGGAAATCGGCCGCGCGCTACGAACCCTCCGCGCGTTTCACCACCTGGCTACTCACCATCACTCGGAACCTCGTTTTGAATGAGTTCCGCTACCGTTCCCGACACGCCACCGTCCCCCTTTCCCCGCTGACTTCCGACCCCCACGAAGCAGCCTCCGAGCTTCCCCTTCCCGACCTCTCCTGCCCCAGCCCCGACGGCGCGCTTCAGGAGGCCGAGCTGCTCGAGGCCATTGAAAAGGCGCTGCTTGCCCTCCCCGAAAACCAACGCACCGCCGTCATTCTCCGCCGCCACGAAGGCCTCTCGTACGAGGATATTGCGTCCGTACTCCGCACCAGCGTGGCCTCCGTCAAGAGCCTCCTCTTCCGCGCCCGAACCCAACTCCGCGAAGCCCTGCGCGAACACCTCGACTGACCCTTCCCAAGGGCGCCAGCCTCCGGCGGCGTGCCAGTCACTTTCCCGTTTTTTACCGTAGCCCCTGCTTCTGGAGGCGCTATCGTCTGCGTCCCCTTTTGAAACCCGATATCTTGTCTTTTTGTTTATGAGCGCTGCCGTCCGCTGGATCGAATCTTCCTCTTGGGAACTGGATTTCTACGGTCTCCCCCACCGCCTCCCGTGGCCGGATGACGCCGATCCCGAGTCCGCGCAACGCCAGCCCTTGGATTTGGAAACCCTCTTGGAGGCGATTGACCGCCTCGGGGCTGACGCCGGCGAGCCTTGGCTGAGCTTTCGCGCCGCGACCGGCCTGTTTCAGGAGCTGTCCGAGTCGCTGGAGGAAGGCGAACTCGTGCGCAGCCAACGCTTGCTTGAAGAAGTGGAACGCCTCCACCCGGGCTCCCCCTTCGTGCTCTTTCAGTTGGGCAACCTCGCGCGACTCGGGGGCCGTGACGAGGAGGCTCGAGCCAAGTACGAAGCGGTCCTCGCCAAATCGTCCAACATCGGGCCGGCCTGGAGCAGCCTCGCCTCGATCCACGCCCAGCACGGTGACCGAGACAAAGCCGTCGAGTGCTTCAAAAAGGCGCTCGAACTCAATGGCAACGATCAGGCCGCCTTGGAAGGTCTCACGGCTCTGCGCGAACTGGTCCGTCTCATGCGCCAGACCGAGGACGGCAAGCCCAACCCGGAAGCCGTCGGCTACGTCGATCTGCCCACCTTCCGTCAGATGATTTCCAGCCAGATCGACTCCCTGGCTTCCGAGCCGGACCACCTCATCGCCCTTGCGGAACAGCTTCTGAGGGACGGACTCGTTCTCGACGTCGCCGTGCTCGCTCTGGAAAAGGCGCGCGCACTGCGCCCCCACCATCCGCGCACCCTCGTGGTGCTCGCCTCCGCCTACCGGGCCACCAACCGCGCCATGGAGGCACACAGTGCCGTTGAAAAGCTCGTCGAGTGCCAGCCCAACGAGGCCGTCGCCCACATGCACCTCGCCCAGTCCTGGCACGAAAGAGGCCAGTCCGAACAGGAGCGCGCCGAACTCGAAAAGGTGCTCGCCCTCGATCCCAACTTCCACGCCGCGATCGGGATCTATTTCCAACTCTCAAACGGCGAACACGATCCCGCCAAGGAGGAAACCCTCGCCGCTTGGGCCGCCAAGAGCGGGTCCTGGATGGGTCACCTCATCGCGAGTTCCATCGCACGCGCCCGAGGCGATTCCGCCGCCGCGCTGCGCCGCGCCGACGAAGCCTTCGCGCTCGCCCCCCAGTCGGAAGAAGTCCTCCTCCACCTGTCCGCCGTGCTCGGCGAGGCCAAGGAACTCAACCGCCTCGCAACCCAAATCCGTCCGGCGGTGGAAAGCCGGAAATACAGCGCACGCCTCGACTGGAATTACGCACAGACCCTCTATTCCCTCGGCCTCCGAGACGAGGCCTGCGGCGTTCTCCGACGCGCCCTCTCCGCGGAAAACGCCCCCGACGACTTCAAGGGCATGGCCGCCGCCACTCTCGAAGCATGGAGTGGCGTCCTCTGCGGCGCGGAAGCTCCGCTCGAAATCCATCCCGGCGGCCACATCACCCGGCCCATCCTCATCACGCTTCCCGACGGCGACGGAGGCATCGTCATCGGCGCCGGACGCCGTCTTCCCGCCGAGGGAACTTTCCCGTGGAAGGCCAAGGGTTCCGCCACGATTGAAGTCACCCTCCAGCAGGGCGAGACCGGCGGTTCCGAGGCCCCCCGCACCTTGGGCACCTTCCGCGCGACACAGGTCGATTTCTCCGAAAACGCGAAACCGGTGGACTGCCACGTCAGCCTCACTCCCCAGGGAGCCCTTCACTTCCGGGCGGCCCAGAATGGCCAGCGCCTCCCCGTGGCTTGGCGCCCCCCGCAGCAGGCCTAACCCGCCCCAGGAAAGACCGTTCCACGGTCGTTGAAAGCCCCTTCCGCAGGAGGTTCCCGGCGAGACCTCCTGCGAATATCCCTCGCTGCGACAGGAAATGCTCCGCGCCCTTGCCTCGGGGCAGACGCGGAGGGAAGCGGCCTCCGAAATGGTGATCCGCCACCAGACCGCGGACGGCGATGTGCGGGCCGTCTGTCGGAGGCTCGAGATCCGCAACCGAATCAGTGCCGTAGCCCAAGCCGTTCAGGAAGGTCGGTTGCCCCCAAGTGAGCCGCATCCAAACCCCTTGCGGAATTCCGGGCTTGCGTTGATCTCGGGCGATCCAACCCCGCAGACGAAATCCGTCTTTGCCCCGCGCGCCCTCCCGGCTTTTCGCGCAGCTTCAACTTCGCCTTTTCCGAGCTCGACCGCATGAAGATGCGCGAAACAGGGCAATCCAAGCCGCGCGTCATCCCTTCCTCAGACTCCAGCGGCTACAAGAGCGCGCAAGGCAACTCTTCAACGCCCACCGGGATGGCTGCGGCGCTTTTTTAGAGTTCCAAACTTAAGTCCTCTCCCTCTCCCTCGCGGATCACCGCCTCGAGATCCACGTCCAGGACGATGGCTGCGGATTCGATCCCAACGTACGCCGCCCCGGGGGCAACGGCCTCGGGAACCTGCGCCATCGCGCGGCCGCCCTCGGAGGACAGGTACATTTCCAAAGTGCCCCGGGTCAGGGCACCCAAGTCACCCTCTCCCTCCCCCTGAATCCAAAGCGGGACTGAACAGGCAGGCGCGGAGGCTTTGCCGTAATGGGCTCTCCCGAGAGCGAGAGCTTTACGACCGAAATTGCGGTGGCCCCACGAGGCCCCCAAGAAGCATCCACCCC
>JBEBAG010000315.1:0-5398 GCA_041159065.1 Verrucomicrobiota bacterium
CTCGTCAAAATTCGTGCTCAGCAGAAACGTGCCCTGTCCCCCCTCCAGCCGCCCCGCAAGACGCAACCATCCCCGATCCTCCATCCGAAGGAGGACCTCGCCCGGAAGCCCTTCCCCCTCAAACCCCGGCAGGAGCAGCTTGGAGCCCTTCTCCAACCTCGCCCAAGCCCTCAAATCTTTTGGGTTCAACCGGGTCGCCCGCCCCTTGTCCTGGTGTGCATTCAGCCCGGACGCCGCCAGAAGAGGCTTCCCCTCCACCCTCCCCTGGGGAGCCAGCACCTGCAGGGAGCCGCCCCCCGGCCTCCCCGCGTTTCCACGCACTCCGGAAATCGCACGGCTGATCCCCGCAAAAAAACCCTCTTCACCCCCCTCGGGAACGAGAGCCTTCCCCTCGCGCTTCGCACCTTCCCCGGAGGCCACGTCCGGACTCCCCGACGGAGTCAAAAGGTAGCCCCCCGCCGCCGCGAGAAACGCAAGCGCCACGGCGGATATCCGCAACTTCCAGGGGGAGGGTGGATTCGGGGTCTTCATAAACGCGATACCTAGGGTCGGGAAGAGAGGCCATTGCCTCGCGACAGACCATCACCGACGCGCGCTATCATAGCAGAAGGGCCAAAACAGCGCTTAGCGGCTTGAAAAAAACGGGTTACCCTCTTCCAGCAGGCGGAACGCGTCAACCTAGCCAGTGGTCTAGGTCTGGAGAAAAGCCGAGCACGCGGAGACTGCGCGACTGCGGGGGAGAGGGAGGGGGGAGAGGAGGGAGCGGAAAAGGGGGGTCCGAAGGGAGGGACCCGGCTCAAGTGGCGGATGGGGAGGGATTCGAACCCTCGGTACCCTTATGAGGTACACACGCTTTCCAGGCGAGCCCGTTCGACCACTCCGGCACCCATCCCACTTGAAAGAGCGGGGGAGGATGGCGGGGAGCGCGGAGGGAGGCAAGCCCGAAGCTACGGCCGCCACTGCGCCACATTGTCCCACAACAGGTGTCTCAACTGCGTCAAACAGCGTGCCAACGCCCCGCGCACCCCCCCATCAAGAAATTTCAAAGCCCTTGGCTCCAATGGCTTCCAAAACCGCCGTCCCATGGCCTGCCCCCTGCTGAAGGGTCCGGCAGCAACTTCAACCCCCTCCGGACTCAACTTATGGCGAAAATTCTCGGCATCGACCTTGGAACCACCAACTCCTGCATGGCCGTTATGGAAGGCGGAGAACCGGTGGTGCTCGAAAACAGCGAAGGGGCACGCACCACGCCCTCCGTGGTGGCCTTCAGCAAATCAGGGGAACGTCTGGTGGGGCAGGCTGCCAAGCGGCAGGCGATCACCAATCCGCAGAACACGATTTTCTCGGTCAAGCGCTTCATGGGGCGCAAGTTTGACGAGGTGCAGGAGGAACTCCACCGCGTGCCCTACAAAGTGGTGAAGGCGCCTAATGGCGACGCCCACATCCAAGTCACCGTGGCCGGCGAGACCAAATCGTATTCCCCGCCGGAAATCAGCGCGATGATCCTCGCCAAGCTCAAGGCGGACGCCGAAGCGAAACTCGGGGAAAAGATCACCCAAGCCGTGATCACCGTCCCCGCTTATTTCAACGACTCCCAGCGCAACGCCACCAAGGACGCCGGCAAAATCGCCGGCCTCGAGGTGCTGCGCATCATCAACGAACCCACCGCGGCCTCCCTCGCCTACGGACTCGACAAGAAGCGCGACGAAAAGATCGCCGTTTATGACCTCGGCGGCGGCACCTTCGATATCTCCGTTCTCGAAATCGGGGATGGCGTGTTTGAGGTGAAGGCCACCAACGGCGACACCCACCTCGGCGGGGACGACTGGGACAACCGCCTCATGGACTGGATGTTCGACGAGTTCAAGGCGGACACGGGCATTGATCTCACCAAGCAACCCGACGCCGTGCAGCGCATCAAAGAGGAGGCGGAAAAGGCCAAGATCGCCCTCTCCTCCTCCCAGCAGTACGACATCAACCTGCCCTTCATCACGGCGGACCAGACCGGGCCCAAGCACATCACCAAGCCCCTCTCCCGCGCCAAGTTGGAGCAGCTCACGGACAACCTGTTCGAGCGCACGATGAAGCCTGTGCGCGCCTGTCTCGCCGACGCCAAGCTTTCCGAAAAGGACGTCAACGAGCTCGTGCTCGTGGGCGGCATGACCCGCATGCCCCGCGTGGTGGAAACGGCCCGCGCCATCATCGGCAAGGACCCGCACAAGGGGGTGAACCCGGACGAAGTCGTGGCCGTGGGTGCCGCGATCCAGGGCGGCGTGCTGCGAGGCGACGTGAAGGACGTGCTTCTGCTCGACGTGACCCCGCTCACGCTCGCCATCGAGACGGCGGGCGGTGTGGCCACGCCGATGATCCCCCGCAACACGACCATCCCCACCCGCAAGGCGCAGATCTTCTCGACCTACAGCGACAACCAACCGGGAGTGGAAATCGTCGTGCTCCAAGGGGAGCGCACCATGAGCCGGGACAATAAGCAGCTCGGCACCTTCAAGCTGGACGGCATCCCGCCGGCCCCGCGCGGCGTGCCCCAGATCGAGGTCACTTTCGACATCGATGTGAACGGGATCCTGCACGTTTCCGCCAAGGATCTGGGCACCAGCAAGGAGCAGAAGATCTCCATCACGGGCTCGAGCGGCTTGAGCAAGGAGGAGGTCGAGCGCATGCAGCGCGAGGCCGAATCTCACGCCGAGGAAGACCGCAAGGCGCGCGAATCCGCCGAAGTGCGCAACAACGCCGACAACCTCGCCTACCAGTGCGAGAAACAGCTCAAGGAGCTGGGGGACAAAATCCCCTCCGACAAGAAGAGCGAGATCGAAAAGTCCGTAGAAAAGGTCCGCGAGACCCTCAAGGGTCAGGACGTGGAGGCCATCAAAACGGCCTACACCGATCTGCAAAACCAGTTCCAGTCGGTCAGTGAGGAGCTTTACAAGAACGCCGGCGCCACCGCGCAGGCGGACTCGGCCTCCGCGGCAGACGGTGCAGGCTCCCAGTCGGGATCCAAAAAGGGCGCCGCCAAGGGCGACGTCGTAGACGCGGAATTTGAGGTCGTCGACGAGGACAAGAAGAAGAACGCCTAGGCTTCTGCCCGGGCCCCTCGCGACTCCACTACCCCTTTACTGAGCCCGGGCGGCGGCTGCGGTTCAACCACTCCGCCCGCGGGCTCCGTAAACCTGAAAAGCAAAACCAACAACAACAGAAACCAACATGGCAGGTACTATTCGACCCCTCGGCGATCGGGTTCTCGTCAAACCCATCGAAGAACAGGAAGTCAAAAAAGGCGGGATCATCATCCCAGATACCGCGAAGGAAAAGCCCCAGGAGGGGCAGGTCATCGCGGTTGGCACTGGCAAGCGCGATGATCAAGGCAAGCTCATCGAGTTCACCGTGAAAAAGGGTGACAAGGTGCTCATCTCCAAATACGGCGGCACCGAAATCAAACTCGACGGCGTCGTCCACCTCATCATCCGCGAAGACGACATCCTCGGGATCGTTGGCTAAGCGCCGCGCTCCTCAACCTCAACCCCATACTCACTATCTCTCATGGCAGCTAAACAACTCATGTTCGACGAAGCCGCTCGGCACGCTCTGCTCCGTGGCGTCGAAAAACTCGCGAAAACCGTCAAGGCCACCCTCGGGCCGTCTGGACGCAACGTCATCCTCGACAAGAAATTCGGCTCCCCCACGATCACCAAGGACGGCGTGACCGTGGCCAAGGAAATCGAGCTCGAAGACCCCTACGAAAACATGGGCGCCCAGCTCGTGCGCGAAGTGGCATCCAAGACCAGCGACATCGCCGGGGACGGAACCACCACCGCCACCGTGCTTGCTGAAGCCATCTACCGCGAAGGTCTCAAGAACGTGACCGCCGGCGCCAACCCGACCTCGCTCCAGCGCGGGATCCAGAAGGCCGTCGAGGCGATCGTCGCCGAACTCGGCAAGATCTCCAAGAAGGTCAAGGACCGCACGGAAATCGCTCAGGTGGCCACCGTTTCCGCCAACTGGGACTCCGCGATCGGCGACATCATCGCCGACGCCATGGACAAGGTCGGCAAGGACGGCACCATCACCGTGGAAGAGGCCAAGTCCATCGAAACCACCCTCGACGTGGTGGAAGGGATGCAGTTCGACAAGGGCTACATCTCCCCCTATTTCGTGACGAACTCGGAAAGCATGGAGGCGATCCTCGACTCCGCTTACCTCCTCATCCACGAGAAGAAGATCTCCAGCCTCAAGGACATCCTCCCCGTGCTCGAGAAGGTTGCCAAGACCGGCAAGCCCCTCCTCATCATCTCCGAAGACGTCGAAGGCGAAGCTCTCGCCACCCTCGTCGTCAACAAGCTCCGCGGCACCCTCCAGGTGGCCGCCGTCAAGGCTCCCGGTTTCGGAGACCGCCGCAAGGCCATGCTCGAAGACATCGCCGTGCTCACCGGCGGACGTCTCATCACCGAAGACCTCGGCATCAAGCTTGAGAACCTCACCCTCGAGGACCTCGGCAAGGCCAAGCGCGTCACCATCGACAAGGAAAACACCACCATCGTCGAGGGCGCCGGCAAGCAGGCCGACATCCAGGGCCGCGTTTCGCAGATCCGCCGCCAGATCGAAGAAACCACCTCCGACTACGACCGCGAGAAGCTCCAGGAGCGCCTCGCCAAGCTCGCCGGCGGTGTGGCTGTCATCAACGTCGGTGCCGCCACCGAAACCGAGATGAAGGAAAAGAAGGCCCGCGTGGAAGACGCCCTGCACGCCACCCGCGCCGCAGTGGAAGAAGGCATCGTGCCCGGAGGCGGTGTGGCACTCCTCCGCGCTCAGAAAGCCTTGGAAAAGCTTACCCTCGAAGGCGACGAAAAAATCGGCGCTTCGATCGTCAGCCGCGCGGTGGAGGCTCCCCTCCGCCAGCTCGCCGACAACGCCGGGCTCGAAGGCGCCCTCGTGGTCAGCGAAGCCAAGCGCCGCAAGGGCAACGAAGGTCTCAACATCGCCACCGGCGAATGGATCGACCTCGTGAAGGCCGGCGTGGTCGACCCCACCAAGGTCACCCGCAGCGCCCTCCAGCACGCCTCCTCCATCTCCGGCCTGCTCCTGACGACGGAAGCCATCGTCACCGAGCTGCCTGAGAAGAAGGCCCCCGCTGCAGATCCCCACCACGACCACGGTGGCGGAATGGGCTACTAAGCCCCCTGCCTCGCTCGCTCCCGCTCTGCGGTGAGCCTGCACGCTCTCACCGCCGGATTCCTCACGGAGTCCGGCGGTTTGCGTTTCCACCACCCCTTCCCCCGCTCCTCCTCATCCGCACACTCGCAGCCCAAACGCCTGCGTACTTACCTCCCCAGCGGAACAAATCTGCACCTCCCCGTTCGGCATCCGCACCACTAACCGCCCCTCC
>JBEBAG010000316.1:0-3719 GCA_041159065.1 Verrucomicrobiota bacterium
GCACTCCGAATCCCGGGCTGCGCTACTACTACCCTTTGCCCAAGGAGCCCTCGCCAAAGACGCACGACTTCGACGTCGTCATCTATGGTGCCAGCCCTGCGGCTGTCTCCGCCGCTTGTCAGGCGAAGAAGATGGGCAAAAGCGTGGGGGTGTTTGTCTTCCGACGGCATGTTGGAGGGATGTCGTCCTCCGGCCTGAGCGACGTGGATTATGGGAAAAAGGCCGCCATTGGCGGCATGGCGAAAGCGGTGTTCCTGGACTTCTTCAAAAAACAGATTCAAAGCCCGGCCGAGGTGGAGACCCTTTTCCTCACGATGCTCAGCGAACGGGATATCCCGGTCTTCTTTGAGCATCGGTTGGAGCGGGTGGAGAGACAGGGTGATCGGATCACCAAGGTCGTCTTCGAGAACGGCAACGCGGCTCGGGGCAAGGTCTTCATGGACACGACCTACGAGGGCGATCTGATGGCCTTGGCGGGCGTCGAGCACGTGGCGGGTCGGGAAGCCAACGAGGAGTTCAACGAGAGGCTCAACGGGATCCAAATCGGTGCCCGTTCCGCGCCGCACAATTTCCAGTGGCGAGTGGACCCTTACGTGGAACCCGGCAATCCCGCGAGTGGCGTCCTTGAGGGCGTGGACGGAACGCCCTATTCCCCGGAGGACCATGGGAAGGCCGACAAACGCTACCAGCCTTTCTGCTTCCGCGTGTTTGCCACGCTGCGCGACCCCCTTCCCTGGCCCAAGCCGGCGGACTACAAGGCGGAGCGTTACGAACTGCTCAGCCGCTACGTGAACGCCGCCCCCCGTTCCGAGTGGTGGAACCTCGCCTACTCGCGCGGCCCGCTGAAGCTGAATGAGGGGGATTGCAACAGCGCGGGTCCCGTGTCGCTTGATTTTGTGGGGGGCAGCATCCGGTGGGTGGAGGCCGGTTACGGGGAGCGGGAGCAGATTTACCAAGCCCATGTGAACTACCAGCAGGGCTACCTCTACTTCCTCGCAAACGATCCGAGCATTCCGGCGGAACTGCGGGGCCGAGTGAGCAAGTTTGGCCTTCCGAAAACGGAGTTTTCTGAAACCGGGGGCTGGCCGCACGAGTTGTATGTGCGGGAGGGGCGCCGTCTTCGCGGCGACTACGTGCTGACCGAGCACGACTGCCTCGGCAAGAGGACCGTGGAGGATTCCGTGGGTCTGGGCAGTTTCATCATGGACTCACATGTCGTACGCCGGATTCTCTACAAGACCGCCAAGGACGCTCATATCACCCACTTGCGCACCTCTGCACCGGACGAAATCACCGAGGCGCAAACCAACTGGGCCGGAGACATGGTCGGGGTGGAGGGGCAATTCGACTACGCGGTGCCCAATCCGTATCGCATCAGCTATCGGTGCATCCGGCCCAAGAAGGCTGATTGCGTCAATCTCCTCGTGCCGACGGTGATTTCCTCCACGCATCCCGCCTTTGGTTCGTCGCGGATGGAGCCCGTCTTCATGATTCTCGGTCAAAGCGCCGGAGTGGCGGCCGCTCTCGCCATCGAGGGCTCCCTTGCGGTTCAAGACGTCGAGTACGCGAAGCTCCGCGAGATCCTGTTGCAGGAAGGTCAGTTGCTCGAGTGAGCCCGACGGTCCCCGAGCGCCTCAGCCCGCGCGGCCCAGCACCAGCGCGGCCGTGCGGGCCGCCGCTCCCTGATGGTGCTCCAGCACTTCTCGGGCGCGTGCTCCGTAGCCCTGCCGTTCCGCTTCATTCCCGAGCAGACGCGCCACTTGGGCCTCCATTTCCTCCGCGTTTGCCACTTGGATCGCGGCCTTCCCAGCCAACAGATGGCGTACGACTACTTCGAAGTTCTCCATGTGCGGGCCGAATACCACGGGCTTTCCGGCCAGCGCGGGTTCCACCGGATTCTGCCCGCCCTCCGCCGTCAGGCTCTTGCCCACAAAGGTCACCGTGGCCAAGGCGTACCAGTCCCGCAGTTCTCCCGTCCGATCCACGAGCAGCACCCCCGCCTCCCCTTGGGCATCCCGCCAGAGACTGCGGCGAACCACCCGGACGCCCTCCGCCTCGACTTCCCGTGCGAGTGCCGGCGCGCGCTCCACATGCCGCGGAACCACCACCAAACGCAACCCGGGGTGCTCCCTGCGCCAGCGCTGGAAGGCGCGTGCCAGCAGCACCTCCTCTCCATCGTGCGTACTCCCGGCCACGACCAAGGGCGCCCCTTCCTCCCAACCCAAGTGCGCCAGCACGCCGCGCAATTCGTCCAGCCTCCCCTCGGAGGCCCCCCCGGCTCCTTGGTCAAACTTGATGCTCCCGGTCAGCCTCAGGTTTTCCGAGGCAACCCCCATGTTCTCCCAGCGCGGCTGGTCCTCGGCATCGGGAATTCCGATCCACTCCAGCATCCCAAAAAACGGGGCGCACCAGCGGCGGAACCGCGCGAACCGGGCGGCTGAACGTGGCGAAAGCCGTGCGTTGGCGAGCATGACCGGGATGCCCCGCTCCCAGCAGGCCGCCATGAGATTTGGCCACACCTCTCCCTCCACCAAGACGACGCGCTCCGGACGCAGCCAGTGCAGCACATGCGCCACCGGGGCGGGGGCGTCCACTGGGTTGTACATCACCCGAAGCGTGTCGGAAGCGGCCCCCGCAGCCAGCGCGTAGCCCGTCGAGGTGGTGACGGAAAGGGCGATGGGGATGCCGGGTTCGATGGCTTGCAGCGCGCGGGCGAGTTTCAGTGCCACGAGGGTTTCCCCCACGCTGATGGAATGAATCCACGTCCAGCGTGCTGTGGCGAGTTGCGCCTTCTCCTCGTTGGAGAACCACCCGAATCGCTGGCCGAAGTGTTCCTGCCATCCCCCCCGGCGCAGCAGCCGCCGCACAAATCCGGGGAGCATCGCCGCGGCCACCAGCGGCGAGAGAAGCCGGTACGCGGCCAGAGGCAGGGCCACCTCCGGAGGCAGCGGGCGGGTGTGGGTTGTCATCGCGTGATTACATGGCGCAGTCCGGGGGCGTTGAGAAACGCGAAATTGCCCGGGAGGCCGTGAGCCGTGGCGCGGGAGATCGGGAGCGGTCCCGAAGCGCTCCGGCACCTCGCGTGGATTGAGCGGAATGGCGTTCCGGGCCCTGTTTCGGTGAGATGTGCGGATGAAAGGGAGTCTGCAACGTCCTGCGTGGTGGGAATGGCCCACGATGCTTTCCTTGGATGCGCCGCTGGTGGCGGTGACTTGGCAGTTTTTCTTTGCGCGCCTTGCGAAGGTGCCGTTGCGTTGGGACCAGCCGATCCTTTTGGGGATGGGGGTTTGGGTGGTGTACCTCGCGGATCGCTGGATGGAGGGCTGGCGGGTTCCTGCGCACCGGGTGCTCACCCAGCGACATGCGTTTCCGATCCGCCGGCGTTGGGAGGTGCTGGGTGCGGGGTTGGGACTGGCCGGTCTCGCGTTGGCGCTGGCCATCGGGTGCTTGCCCCGGGTCGAGTGGCTGGCCTGCTTCGTTCTGGTTTTGCCGACGGCGGTTTATCTGTTCTCCCACCAGGGGCTTCACAGGAAGCTTGCCTGGCGAATTCCCAAGGAGTTTTGCGTTGCCCTGTTGTTTCCCCTCGGGCCGGCGCTGGCGCCCTGGGTGAACCGGCTTCCCTCGATGGAGGGCATCGGGCTCGCGGGGCTGTGCGCTGCGGCGTGGGAGGGTGCCCGGACGATGGGATTTGAGGTATGCCTGTTCGGGGTGCTTTGCCT
>JBEBAG010000317.1:0-4338 GCA_041159065.1 Verrucomicrobiota bacterium
TCCGCGGATCTCCATGCGGAATGAATTATGGATGCCTCTTCAAAATTACTGCCTTTGTTGGAAACGTTTGGATGGGAGTTGCCGCTCTTCCTGCTGGCGATGTTCGCGCTTTGGTTTGCAAAAGGGGTGTATCAGGCGCGGGAGTCCTTCCACTTTCACTCTGAGTTGACCGACCGGGACAATCCGGCATTTGGAACCGCGCTGGCCGGGTATCTTTTGGGGGCGACGCTGGCGTTGAGTGCGGCGTTTCCAAAGACGGCGCCCTCGAGTTGGCCGGAGTTGGGGCAGTCGATGGGATGGTTTGCGCTCCAAGGGGGGCTGGTCGCGCTGTTGATGGGGGCAAGTGGCTGGATTTTGGCGAAGGGCGTCACCCCGCGCTTTGGGGTGAGTTTGGAAATGGTGCGTGACCGGAATTTGGGAGCGGGAGCCCTGGTCGCGGGGGGCAGTGTGGCCTCGGGCTTGGTGTTACAGGCGGCGCTTTCGGGGAACAGCGATTCGCCGCTCCTGGCATTCCGGGATGTGCTGGTGCTCTGGGCGGCAGGGCAGCTGATCCTGGTGTTGGGTGCCCGTTGCTACTGTATGGTTGCGCGCTACGAGGTGCAGAAAGCGCTAGAGGGGGACAATGTGGCGGCGGGATTGAGCTTGGGCGGATTTTTGGCGGCCCTGGGGATTGTGGTTCATGCGGCGCTCCGCGGGGCCTCGAGTGATCTTGCAGGCGAGTTGATGGTGACGGGAGTTTTCTCGTTGTTGGGGATTGGGTTGCTCCTGCTCTCAAATGGGATTGCGGGAAGGGTGTTTCTGCCGCGGGCGAATCTGGCGCGCGAGGTGGAGGTGGACCGGAACACGGCGGTGGGGGTGTTGTCGGCGGCCTGCTCCCTGTCGGTGGCGCTTTTGTTGTCCCGTGTGCTGGCTATCTGAACTGCGAATTATGCATCGAATGCTTGGTGTGTTGTGTTGTCTTGCCCTGGTTTGCGGGATGCCCGGTGAGATGAGGGCCCGAGGGGTTGGCGGGGGGGGGCGATCGGTCGGTTCCTCGTCCTTCCGCGGGACAAGCAGTAGCGGAAGTCGTTGGAGCAGTCCGGGTTCTTCGAGCAGTCCGAGCCGCTCGGGATCGGGATGGGGGGGCTCCAGTTCGAGTTCGAGCACGGCTTCTTCCTCGAGCAGTTCCTCCTCGCGGAGCGGGGCCTCCAGTACGTCGTCCTCCGCCAGTCGCTCCGACGCATCCAAGGGGGCGTCTACGCCCTGGGGAGCCTCGTCCAAGACCTCCGAGGCGGGGAGTGGATGGGGGGCGCCCTCCTCAAAGTCCACGGGGGCGGAATCAGGGGGCGGAGCGAATTCGAAAAGCCGCACGGATGCGGCGCTGGCGCGTAAGACGGGAGAAACTTCCAAATCCTTCGCGAGCCGGGGGGATGCCGTGCGGGATTTTGAGGCGAAGCACGCGCCGCAGTATTCCTCGAAATTTCCGCAGGAACCGGCTTCCCGGCCTGCGCATATTCCCACAACGATTTTGGTGAACTCGCAGCCGTACCCCGTCTACTACGACTGGCGCTACGGGGGGTACGGCTATTGGGACGGACCGGTCTGGCGCGCGTACGAAGTGATGCGGGATGCGGTGATGCTGAATGCGCTGATGAACCGGCACTCGTATTCGGTTTACGACGGAGGGGGGTATGGACCGAGGGTGCACGTGCACTCGAGTTCGGGCGGATTTTTCGCGGGGCTGCTCTGTCTCCTGGTCTTGGTGGTGATCGTGGTGGTCGTGGTCAGGCGAAGCTCCTAAAGTGACGCGCAACGATTGGTATGAACAAAGACGAGCCCTCCGACTGGTTTGCCCTCAAGCCGCGCAGTGTCATCACCATCAGTGATGCCCAGGCGATTCGCGATTCCATGCGGCGTGGCCTGGGAGTGCGGGGAATCGATTACACCGTCCGCTCGGTGGAGCGATGCGATCACGTGGACGGGCTTTGCACGCATCTTTTTCTCAACCTGGAGGATTCCGAGCAATCGACGGTGTTGCTGGTCAAAGTGGTGGATGGGCTGGTGGATCTTTTCCTGTATTTCGAGCCGCAGGATCTCGCCGGGGGCCGGCGTGAGGAGCTTTTGGATCGGGGCATGTACTGGCTCTTCCGGGAGCCGCCGAACCCGGAGCGTTTTGAGCCGATGGATCTGCGGTATGCTCCGGCATTGAGCCAGCGCGTCGCCTCTGAGGCGGGGGATGGAGCGACTCGTGAGGTGGTCTACCGGATGAAGTCGCAGGGGGAAATCCAAAGCCATCATGGGGAGACCCCGGCGCGTCAGGGGGTGGCGTCGCGACTGCTCGCCACGGTTGTCGAGTATCAAGCGGAGTCCCCCGCGGAGAATCCGGAGTTTTTGATTTTGGAGGTGGGGGAGAACCGGAGTCGGCAGAGCTTCGTGCGTTTTTACCAAGGCTGCGCCTTGATGCACTCGGAGGTGGATGTGCTGGCGGTTCAGCCCGAGTGAGTCGTCGCAGGAAACCCGCCGCTTGTAGCCTTTTCGCTGAATCCGAAACCGGTGCCCCTGTTTGAGCATCCCTCAATTTTGAACCAACCTATGAACATACAAACGCCCGCCCAACTTGCTAGTTACCTTGAAACGCAGGGCTACGCCCCGCATGTCTCGCAAAAAAGCGTGTTGTTGCCGCTTTCGGGAGCCGAAGGCTCCACGGTCGCGGCTTTCACCTTTGAGGCGGACCATATTGCCATTCACTGCCGCCTCGCGGTGCTCGGCGACTTTTCCGAAGCGAGCCTCCCCGCTCTGTGTCTGGCGGCGCTGGATGCCAACACGCAGATCGCCCCGTACGCGTTTGCCGTCATTGGGGCTTCCGATGCGGATGCCGGATTGGAGCAGTGCCCCTTGGTGCTGACGGACACGCTGCCGAAGGGGGATTTGAGCGAACAGGAGGTGTCGTACGCATTAGACAAGCTCCTTGAAGCGGTTGCCCACAGCCGGGAAGTGCTCCAGAATGTGTCCGCGTACTCGGCTGCCTGAACCCCAAACCTGAACTGAACATCCCGATTCCTTTATGGCCACCTCCATTTTTCAGGCGCTCTCCAACTGGTTCCGTTCTAAAAACGCCGAGGCCGCAGAGGCCCTTTCCGATCCTGTGCGCGACGGAAAGCTTGCGATTGTGGACAGCGAAAAACAGATCGAGGAATTCGCTTCCAAAATCGCCACGATGATTGCCGAAACGAAGGTGCTCGAGCGGCAGGCTTCGGAGAGTGCGGTTTCGGTGGGCAAGTATCAGGCGGTCGCAGAAGCTGCGCTGCGGAGCGGCAACGAGACGGATGCGCGCGACGCGCTCTCGCTGAAGCAAAAGGCGGAGCAGCAAGCGCAAACCATTCAGGCCCAGATTGCTGCAAACAAGGAGTTGGTGCAAAAGCTCCGCGATCAGCTCAGCAATGCGCGGCTCAAGGTCGCCAAGGCACGCAGCAACATCACACAACTTCAGGCACGTTCCTCGGCTGCGAAAATCCGGACCGAGCTTGCCAAGGCCGCATCCGAGTTCTCCTCCAAAGGCGGCGGTTTGGCGGCGCTCGATGATCTGGAAAAATCCGTGAACCGTCAGGAGAGCGAAGCGGAGGCTTATGAGGAGTTGGCCGCTCAGACGGGGCCCGCGGGCCAGTCGCTCTTGGACAAGTATGAGGTCACCGTGGGCGATGCCTCTGTGGAGAAGGAATTGCTGCAGATGAAGACGCAGATGCTGGGAGGTGGTGCTGCGGCGAACCTGGCACTGCCTCAGAACCAAGCGCACACGCCGAAGCCCTGATTCGCGCGCGGGAAGTGCGGCCACTTTGAGGAGTGGCTCGCAAGACGGGAGGCAGGCCTGCATCCCGCGAGTAAAAAACCCCGGGGAACGCCCCGGGGTTTTGTTTGCCCTAGTTTTGTTTTTCTTGGAATTCCGGGATGCGATGACCCTATCGGAGTTCCTTGAGGGTGATGTCTTTGAAGCTGACTTTCATGGGCGGACCGGCGTGGATTTGAAGCCCAAGATGGCCGGCGAGGGCGCGTTTGGTTTCGTCCTCGTCGGTGAGTTCGCAGATGGTCTCGCCGTTGATGATTTGGGTGAGGCGATTGCCTTTGGCAATGATCACCAGTTGTTTCCAGTCGCTCTGGCCCAGGGCGGCGGTGATTTTTTCCAAATCATTCGCTTTCCCGGCCACGGTTTTGACCCCGTCCTTCCCATAGACGGATTTCTCGCCCCCGAAGGCCATTTGTCCGCGTCCCTCCCTTTCGCTGTAGATTTTGCCTGTGCAGTTTTTGGGGTCCTTGGCGTCGAACGCGGGGCTCCGGATGTCGCATTGATACCCTGCCATAGAC
>JBEBAG010000318.1:0-20688 GCA_041159065.1 Verrucomicrobiota bacterium
CGAAGCGTGGACTTTCGTGAGATGAACCTCGCCCACCCTTGGCCCCCCATTCCGCAGATGGACATCATCCTGCTGCGAAACGTGCTCATCTATTTCGGCAACGATACCAAAAAACTGATCCTCGAGCGCGCCACCCGGGTGCTGCGGCCCGATGGTTACCTGATCCTCGGGGCCTCAGAAACCACATGGGGACTGGAGGAATCGCTGGAGCAGGTGAACGTCGCCGGGAGCATCGTGTTCCGGAAACGCACCTAAGGCCCCAAGGCGCCCCAAGGACCTGAGAACCCTGAGAACCATCAGGACGCCCACACCGCCGAGCTCCTCCGCTCCACCTCAGCGGACGACGCACTGCTCCAACTGCGCCCGGATCCGCCCCTCGTCGATCTGCTTGCCAATAAAAACGAGCTGACTCTTCCGCGGTTCGCCCTTCTCCCACAGCCGATCCCAAAGCAGCGTGAAGCGGTTGTTCACCCCGTGGAAGATCGCCCGCCGCGGATTCCCCTCGATCCACAGGAAGCCCTTGGATCGATAGATCTTCTCCTTTTCCGAAATCTCCTGAACAAACAGCTCCAACGCGTCCACGTTGAACGGCTTCTCGAACTCGAGGGATACGGAGTTGATCTCGTGATGATGACGCTGGCTGAGTTCGTCCAAAAACTTGGGATCCACCGCAAGTTTCTGGTCGAGGTCAAAGGCATGCATATCGAGCAGCTCCTTGAGGTTCACCTGCGAGTGGTTGGTCCGGAAAATAGTCGCGTGCTCATTGAGCTCACGCAAGCGCCCCTCGATCTCCACCAGCCCCGCTTCCCCCACCAAGTCGGTCTTATTCAGCAAGAGGAAGTCCGCCATCGTGATCTGCTCCTTCGCGGTGTCCGTTTCCTGGAGCTGTTTGAGAATCTGCTCCGCATCCACCACGGTGATGATTGAATCCATGCGCACCAACTGCTGCAGCTGGGGAATGTTCAGGAACGTCTGCGCGATTGGGCCGGGCTCCGCGATCCCCGTCGTCTCAATCAGAAGGTAGTCGAAGCCGCCCTTCTTCAGCAGGTTCTGAACGCCTCGGACGAGGTCCTTTCGCACCGTGCAGCAGAGGCACCCATTGCTCATTTCCACAATCTCCTCCTGCTGGCGCTCCACCAACTGACCGTCCACACCAATCTTGCCCACCTCGTTCACAATCACGGCAAACTTGTACCCGTGCTGCTGCTTGAGGATGTAGTTGAGCAGGGTCGTTTTCCCGGCACCTAGGAAGCCGGTCAGGATACTCACGGGAACGGGTTTGGACTGTGGCATACGTTAAGGCCCTACCCTTGTCCGTTCCCGGGCCCTTTCGCAAGGCCCAGCCGCGCCCACCTCATTTTGCGACGCGGTTGACCGTATAGGCCACCATCGGATGCCCCAGCGGAAGCGCCCCCGCGGTCAGGCCCCTCAAGGTCACCCGGTACACCCGCTGAGCCTGCATCGCGCCGTACTCCAAATGGACCCGCCGACGGTCACCCGACCACTCGACCCGCTCGGGCAGGCAAGTTTGCTTTTCCTTCTCCTCCCCCCCGTAACGCGAGGCGTACTCGTACCAGTAAGTCTCCGTGGCAAAGGCTTCCGGTCCATTCCCGACCCCCGGATCCACGGGTTCGGTGAACTCCAGATCAAAGCCGTTCTTCTTCAAAGACATCCCTTTGACCTCAAACACCTTGCCCCCGTGAAATACGATCCTCTGAAGCCCCTCCATCGCTCCAGCCCACTCCCGCATCGTCTGCCCCACGTACAACTCCGTACCTCCGGGCGAAAACACCATCCGGTTCGAGCCATTCCGCAGGCCGTTCCCAGAGAAAAAGTCCGCGCACGCCCCCTGCCACTCGCCATCAACCTTCTCCAGCATCACCCGGATAATCCGAGGCGCGGCCGCATCCGCCACCAACATCTGCCCCTCAAACGGACCAAACTTGCCCCCCGTCAAATCCAGCACCGGCTCCGCGGGCGAGCGCGAGAATCCATAAGGGAACAGTACCGCCGCCGGCGTACGCATCGCATCCAACTCTGCCAAGGACTGCTTGAGCGGGTCCCGCGATGCATCGTCCCGCACGTATTCCCGATCCCACACCAGCGAGGAGGGATGTCCGTAAAAGCGCCCCTTCTGCACGTGATACAGCGGATTGGTGGCTCGAAAGTCCCCCTGATTATCCGTCACCCAAACCGCCCCGCTCGGGTCCACTTGGATTCCGTTGGGGGATCGAAACCCCTTGGCCCACGGCTCCGCCTTGCCGTTCGCATCAATGTGAAACACCCACCCCCGGTACTCCACGGAGGAGAAATTGCGTCCACGCCGCCCCACGGCCGAGTAAGGCCCGCGGGTGTGCTCAAAGGTGAACCCCGAGTGGGATGCCGTGTTCAGCGCCAAAAAATAGCCCCCCTTTCCATCGGGGACTGGTCCCGCCGTCACCTCGTGGTAGGCCCCGCTCAAGTTCAGGGGCAAAACCGTGTCGTAACGATCGGCCACACCGTCCCCATCCGAATCCACGAGGCGCGTCAACTCCGGCATCTGGCTGACCAGGATTTCACGGTCCGAAACGACATGCACCCCGTTCGCATTGTGCAAAGACTGCTCCGAAAAAGCCTTCCATACGCACTGAGCGGGATCCCGGTGGGGCTGTACCAGCCAAACCCCCGTGCGGCGGGTCAACACCACCAGTTTGCCCCCGGGAGTAAAGCCCAGCCCCCCGATCTCCGGGGCAATCCCCTTCGGCACCGGGATCTCCTCCACGGTGTAAGGTTCGTTCCCGAAGGACGCGGGGGAAATCCCCAGGAGGGGCACAAGGGAAAAGCAGGCGCTGCGAAGGAGGGTTTTCATGGAAAAATTCAGGGTGGGTTTCGCTCGGTTGAATCAGGGGTTTTTCTTTTTCTCCTGCGCCGGCTGATAGGCCGGCATCGGCGGCTCAAGCCGGTCCCGGTAATCCACCCGGAACCGACCGCCCCCCGCCTCCTCCACCGACACAAACCCCGCGTCCTTGGCTCCCACCTTCCATCCTCCGGGAATCGGTGCCCCCTCCACCGTGACTTCCACCGAAAAACCCTCCGCCGCCTTGGGAACCACCCGCTCCCGAACCACACGGCCCTCCCTGCGGTACCAGAACTCGGGCACTCCCTCCACCATGCGGTATCCACCAAACTGCGGCGCCTCCTTGGAATCGCCGAGGAGGGGAGCCGAACCCGAGGCCCGATACACCAGCGCGCCAATGACCCAGGGAATGTAGTTCTTCGCCCGGCCCGAACCCGGCTCCTTCCCCCAATACGGGTTCATATCCAAAAACCCCCCGCGCCACGCATACATCAACCGGCACTCCGTGGAGTCCCAGACATACGAAAACTCCGCCCCATGGTTGACCGCGATCGCCCCCGCAATTCCAGGCTCCGCCTTGATCAGCACGGGCCTCTCCTCCGCCTGCCCAGTCAGGGGGTTGGTTTCCCTCTGGGTGATATCCCGCCGGGTTTCAGGATCGTACTTCACAGCCACAGAGGCCTTCCCGTGATGAGCAAAAACCGCCGGATCCAACCCGGGATCCGGAGCAAACGATCGCATCACCAGAGGCTTGGCCATCGTTCCTTGGGGTTTGTGCGTGACGCCAGAGAGCTTCAATGCGTCCGGCACGTTGACGACTTTTTCCCCAGACCTCACCGCGGCCTCGGTCTTCTCTCCGCTCGCCCGCACCCGCATCATGCCGCGCATCGTAAACCAGTGCCCCGGAAAGGTGCACACATACGGGTACTCCCCCGCCTCCTGCGGAGCCTTGAAGGTCAGCGTCTGGGACTGCTTGGGCTGCAGCAATTTGGTCGCCGCCACAATGCCGGTCACGTCGGGAACAAACCCCTTGTCCATCCCTTCCAGTCCCAGCGCGTTCACCCCCGCAATCACCGCCGACTCCGCCGCCGCGCGGATCACGACCAGGTTGTGCGGCATGACGCACCCATTGGAAAACACCAACTCCACCGTTGCCCCGGCCGCTACGTCAAACTGGGTCGTATCAAATTTGACCAGATTGGGAATGACCTTGATCTCCACCCGGGTGATCCCCGACGGCCCGCTGGAAGGCTTCGCCCCACGGCTTTCCTGCACCCAAAACCAAGGCAGAACGACGGATAGCACGAGAGGGAAAAACCGGAGTTTCATGGAATCAAAGGGCAATCGGGATGGAGGGACCATGGGGGATGGGAACAGATTCGGGGGGATTGGGGATTCGGGAAGGGACTGCAGGGCTCGCAGGAGGCGCAACACGAGGCTCCGAACTGCTCAGGAGAGAAGGAACCCTGCGATTCCCCGCCTGCCCCTCGTACAGCTTAACCCGCGCCGTACCGGAATGTTTACGCGAACTTTCCAATTTCGCGTTTGCTGCGTACAAACACCCCATGGGCTCCGAAGACCGCCAGTACTTCAAAGAACTCCGGCTTCAGCAGTTCCGCGGCCTCCTCGCCGTCGTCCGCTCGGGCAGTTTCTCCGTCGCGGCAAAGGAACTTCAGCTCACCAAAGCCTCGGTCTGGCAGCAGGTGCGGGCCCTCGAGGAGGAATTCCAGTGCGACCTCCTCGAGACCAATGGTCGCAAAATTACCGCGACGCCCCAAGGACTTCGCCTTGCCCAGCTAGCCGCCCCCTTGGTGGAAGGGTTTGACTCCATCAAGGCGGCCTTCGCCGCGGACCTCGCCCAATTGCCAGCCGCCCTCTCGGTCGCCACCACCCCCTACTGCCTGGCCTACGAACTGCGCACCGCCATTGACCAGCTGCGCACGCTCTTTCCCAAGGCCCACCTCACCTTCCACGACCGCAACTCACCCGCCGCCATCGAAATGCTCGAATCCGGGGACGCGGACATTGCCGTCGCCGCACGGTTCGCCGAGTGGCCCGACAAGCCCGGCCTCGACTTTCTGCCCATCAGCCAGCATCCCTTCGCCCTCGCAGCCCCCCCCGAACACCCCCTGCTCTCCCAAACGGCCCTTCAACTCAGCGACCTCGCTCCGTTCCCCCTCCTGCTGCCAGGTCCCACCGCGAACTGCCGCCCCCATCTGGAAAACCTCCTTCGCCAATCCGGACTCTGGGAACGGCTCAATCTGGTTCTGGAATGCAGTTTCCCGGGAAGCCTCTTTGAGTACGTCGGCGCAGGATTGGGGATTGCCGTCACCCCGGTCCCCCCGGCCCTGCTTCGCCACGGACACCCCCTCGGGATCGCCCCCCTCGCCGGACGCCACACGGTGCTGCGCGACCTGAGCCAGCTCCTCGGCTTCGAACCCGTATTTCTCATCCGCAGAAAGGGCTGGATCGAAACCCCCATCGGCGCTGCCTTCCGCAGAGCCGTGCTCCCTGCCTCCGCCTAGCCCGGTCCTCGCCCGCGCCCAGCAAGGCCGATTTCTTTCAAAATCCGCATTCGCTCCCCACCCGAATTCGGCGCAGAATGCGCCCGCTATGAAATTCATCGCGAGCGTGTACGAACGCCTTCGACGCAGTCCCAAACGGGTGGTCTTCCCCGAAGGCACCGAACCCAGGGTGCTCCGTGCGGCAGCGCGCTTCGCAAAACTCGGACTGGGAACCCCCGTCCTCTTAGGAAGCCGGGAGGCGATCGAAAAGGGAGCCGCCGCGGAGGGCGTTTCCCTCGACCACATGGGCATCATCGATCCCCCGCACGCGGAGGATTTACCGCTCTTCTGCGAACGCCTCGAGCGACTCAAACGCTATCGCGACCTCGGCCCTGAACGGGCGCAGGCCATCATGTCCAAACCCAACTTTTTTGGCGCGATGATGGTCCAATACGGACAGGCCGATGCCATTGTGACCGGTGCCGATGAAGAGGCCTCCAGCACCCTGCGCCCCCTGCTTCAGCTCATCAGCCCCCTTCCCCATCTCAAAAGCGTCTCCTCCTGCATGGCGCTGGACCTGTCCAACAAACGCTACGGCGAAAGGGGCGTCATGTTTTTCGCCGACTGCGCCGTCATCCCCGATCCCTCCGTCGACCAACTCGCCGACATCGCGGTCGAAACCGGCATCATGTGCAAGACGCTCACCGGCCTTAAACCGCGCATCGCCATGCTCTCCTTCACCACGCACAGCTCGGGTCGCCTCCCGGGCCCCGCCAAGGTCGCCGCTGCCACCGCCCTCGCCCGTCAGCGCGGGGCCCAACGGGGTCTGGAAATGGAGATCGATGGGGAACTCCAAGCCGACACCGCCATCCTCCCGGATCTGGGCGCCAAAAAGGCGCCCCAGAGCCTCGTCGCTGGCCGCGCCAACGTCATGATCTTCCCAGACCTCGCCAGCGGCAACATCGCGGTCAAACTCGTCCAGCACCTCGCCGGAGCGGAAACCTATGGTCAGTTGCTCCTTGGACTTGCACGCCCCTGTGTCGATCTCCCCCGTGGCGCCACCGAAGAGGAGATCTTGGGCGTCGCCGCGATCGTCGGCGTCCAGGCGATTGAAAGCCGTAAATCCATCCCCTCACCCACCCACTAACCCGGGCCCTCCGAGGACCTCATGAACACCGCCACCCCTCGCATTTTTGTCGCCGCCACCGAGCAAAACGACGGCAAAACCACCACTTGCCTCGGCCTCTTCGCCGCCCTCCAAAAACGCCTGGGCCGCATCGGCTACATCAAGCCCGTCGGACAGCGCTTCGTCAGCGTGGATGGAATGAAAATCGACGAGGACTCCGTGCTCATCGAGCAGACCTACCAAGTCCACACGCCGCTCGACGCCATGAGCCCCATCGCCATCGAGCCCGACTTCACCCGCCGCTACATCGAGGAGGCCAACCACGACAACCTCGTGCGCAGAATCCAGAATTCCTTCGACCGCAGCGCCTGGGAAAAGGAGTTCGTCATCATCGAAGGCAGCGGCCACGCCGGCGTAGGCTCCGTTTTCGATCTTTCCAACGCCAAGGTCGCCAAGGTGCTCCAGAGCAAGGTCATCCTCGTCACCCGCGGCGGCATCGGAAGACCCGTGGACGAAATCGCCCTCAACAAAGCCCTTTTCGAACAGGCCGGCGTCGAAGTCGTCGGTGCCATCGTAAACAAGGTCATCCCCTCCAAATTCGAAACCGTCCGCGAATTCGCCGGACGCGGCCTCGGACGCCTCGGAGTGGAACTGCTCGGATGCATCCCCGAAGACCCGGTCCTCGCAAAACCCACCCTCGGCCAAATCTGCAAAACCATCAAAGGCCGATTTTTACACGGAAGCGAAAGGTCCCGGAGGCAGGTCAAAAAAGTCGTCATCGGCGCCATGAGCACCGCCCGCGTCACCGAGCACTTCGCCCCGGGCACTCTCATCGTCTCCCCCGGCGACCGCGAAGACATTCTCCTTGCCGCCCTCTCCTCCTGCGACAGCCTCGCCGCGGAACCCCATCGCCTCTCAGGCATCATCCTCGCCGGAGACATCCTGCCCGACTCCCCCCTGCTCGAGCAGGTCCGCCGCTCAAGCCTGCCCGTCATCGGATCCCCGCTCGATAGCTACACCATCGCCAGCAGCATCCACTCCATGACCATCAAAACCCTCCCGGGCGACCGCGAGAAAATCGACAAAATCCAGTCGCTCATCGAATCCGAAGTCCGCATCGAGCGACTCCTCGAGAAAATCGGCGTTCCAGCCCACTGAGCCGCCCGCCCCAGACGAGGAAGAACAAGGGGGAATTCTCCCCCTTCCTCCCAGTCCCACCTCCCCTCGATCCGCTCAATCGAAGCCTTCCGGCAGCGGATCAAGGCCCCTCCCATCGTTGGGTGCGCGATCCTAAATCCGGGATCCCGAGGGAATCACCGCATCCTTGGGAATCACCACAATCCCGTCGCGCACAAAAAAGTTCGGTCCGTCCATGTCCAACGGTTTGCCCTCGGGGGAGATGATCACGTCGTCACCAATGCGCGCGTTCTTATCGATAATGGCCGTGTCGATCCGGCACCGCCGCCCGATTCCCACGGCGGGGGCTCCCGCGGGCCGAACGTTTTCCGAATCGTAGTAGTCTGCACCCATCATCACGCAGTTTTTCACGGTCGAGCCACTTCCAATCAAACTGCGAATCCCAATGACTGACCGCTCCACCGTGGCGTCGTTGACCACACAGCCATCCGAGAGAATCACCTGGCCCACCGACGACGCATGGATCTTGCTCGCAGGCAAAAACCGCGCATGCGTGAAAATCGGAGCCGCCGTGTCGAAAAAGTTGAAGGGCGGTTCGGAGTCCGTCAGCGCCAGATTGGCCTCGAAAAACGAGCGGATCGTTCCAATGTCCTCCCAGTACCCCTCGAAAATGTAAGCCGAAACTTTCGTCTTGTGGATCAGGCCGGGGATCACGTGCTTGCCGAAATCCACATGCTGGTTTTCCAAGGCTTCCACCAACGACTTGCGGTTGAAGACGTAAATTCCCATCGAGGCCTGGTAAAGATCCGCATCCGAAGGTTTGCCCAACTCCTCGAGCAGCCCCGGCGGAATCCGAAGCGTGTCCAGCAAAGCGGGATCCTTCGGCTTTTCCACAAACTCACAAATCCGACGCTGCGCGTCGGTGTGCATGATCCCAAAACCGGTAGCCTCCTGACGCGAAACGGGAATCGTCGCAATGGTCAGGTCCGAACCGGACTCGATGTGCTGGCGCAGCACGTCGCGAAAATCCATCCGGTAGAGCTGATCGCCGGAGAGGATGATGAAGTACTCGAAGGACGAATTCAGAAAGTCCCGCATGTTCTGGCGCACCGCATCGGCAGTGCCCTGATACCAGCGCTCCCCGCTGGGGGTCTGCTGGGCGGCTAGGATCTCGACGAACGCGTGGGAGAAATGATCAAACTTGTAGGAGGCGTGGATGTGCCGATGCAGCGAAACGCTATTGAACTGCGTAAGCACGTAGATTTTGCGAAGCCCGCTGTTGAGGCAGTTGCTCACCGGGATATCCACCAACCGGTACTTGCCCGCCAGAGGCACCGCCGGCTTCGCCCGCTCCTTGGTGAGAGGAAACAAGCGGGTTCCTGCTCCGCCTCCCATGATGATGGCGAGCGTTTTTTCGGAGATCGAGGGCCAGTTGGAGAGACTCATGCGTTCGGGAAATGGAGGTTAGAATCGTGCAACCCCAACACCCTATTGGATGCCGCCCCGCCAGGGCACTCCTTTTCCCCAATTCTCCTTTTGCTCCCGCGCACCCCCTCTCTAGGGTGCCGCTTTGCTTTCGCTCTCCCACTCTTCGTATTTCCTTATGTGCGGCATCGTTGGTTACATCGGCAAACATCAGGCAGCCCCCATCCTCCTCGAGGGGCTCCGACGCCTCGAATACCGCGGCTACGACAGCGCCGGCGTCGCCATCCTCTCCGAGGGCTGCCTCCAAGTGCGCAAACGAGTCGGACGCATTGCAAACCTCACCGAACTGCTTCACGAACAACCCGCCCCGGGTAGCCTCGGCATCTCCCACACCCGCTGGGCCACCCACGGTGCCGTCTCCGACGACAACGCACACCCCCACTCCGACCAGTCCGGCGCCCTCGCCCTCGTGCACAACGGAGTCATCGAAAACTACTCCGCACTCCGCACCGCGCTCCTCAAAGAAGGCCATCACTTCCACTCCCAGACGGATACCGAGGTCCTCGCGCATCTCATCGGCAAGCAACTCGATGCCTCACCCGCCCCCGTCTCCAAGGAAAGCCTGATCGAGGCCACCCGCTCCGCCCTCCAACAGGTCGTCGGCACCTACGGCATCGCCCTCCTCCACAAGGACCTCCCGGGACTTCTCATCGGCGCGCGCCGCGGAAGCCCCCTCGTCCTGGGCATCGGAAAGGGCGAGCATTTCCTTGCCAGCGACGTGAGCGCCATCGTCACGCACACGCGCGACGTCGTCTACCTCAAGGACTTCGACATCGCCTCCGTCACCGCGGAGGAATTTGAAATCAACCCACTCCCCGGCGGCCGGAGCGGGTACGAAATCAGCAAGGTCGAGTTCGACGGAAGCGACGTCGAAAAGGGGGATTATCCCCACTTCATGCTCAAAGAGATCTTCGAGCAACCCGACACCATCCGCGATGCCATGCGGGGACGCCTCTCCCGCGAAGACGCCACCGCCAAACTGGGCGGACTCAACATGAGCAACGCCGAACTGCGCGCTGTGGAACGCGTCGTCCTCACCGGCTGCGGCACGGCCTCCCATGCCGCGATGGTCGGCGAATACCTCATCGAACAACTCGCCCACCTGCCCTCCGAGGTCGAGTTCGCCTCCGAGTTCCGCTACCGAAACCTGCCGCTCCCCAAGGACGCCCTCGTCTTTGCCCTCAGCCAAAGCGGCGAAACGGCCGACACCCTCGCCGCCCTGCGTGAAAGTCAGCGCAAAGGGCACCGGACCCTCGGCATTTGCAACAACGTTGCCTCCACCATCGCCCGCGAGAGCGATGGCGGCGTCTATATGCACGCCGGCCCCGAAATCGGCGTCGCCGCCACCAAAAGCTTCACCAGCCAGTGCACCGTCCTCACCCTGATCGCCCTGCTCCTGGGGCGTATCCGCCACCTCTCCACCACCGATGGCCTGCGCTTCCTCGACGAACTGGAAGCCATCCCGGACAAAGTCCGTAAAATTCTCACCCTCAGTGACTCCATCCGCACCATCGCCCAAAAATACGCGGGCGCGCAGTCCATGATGTTCCTCGGCCGGCAGTTCAACTACCCGGTGGCCCTCGAAGGGGCCCTCAAGATGAAGGAGATCTCCTATATCCACGCCAGTGGCCATCCCAGCGCGGAACTCAAACACGGCATCATCGCCCTCATCACCCCCGAGGTTCCCAGCGTGTTCATCGCCCCCAAGGACAGCGTCTTCGAAAAAAATGTGAGCAACATCGAGGAGGTCAAGGCGCGCAAAGGACCCGTCATCGGCATCGGAACCGAGGGCTGCTCCCGCCTTACCGAACTCTGTGATGACACCATCCTCATCCCCGACGCCCCCGACTTTCTCTCTCCGCTGCTCACGACGATCCCGCTGCAACTGCTCGCCTACCACACGGCGGTCGCCCTCGGTTGCGATGTCGACAAACCGCGCAACCTCGCAAAAAGCGTGACCGTCGAGTAGCCGTAGAATCGCCCGCCGGGGAAGCCTTTCACGACTCCCCTCGCCAACCGGTCCGCCGGCGAAGCCGAAGCAAATGCGGCAACAATCGAATTGCTCCCAGTGCCAACTGGAGGTGCGCCCGGAGCAGCAGCAGATTGTCGCGCACGTAGCGAAAGTGACTCACGCCCCGCCCCCCCCCCGCTCCCACTCGGTAGCGCACTGCGGTGGGAAGATTGATCGGCACCACCCCTTCCCAGTACAAACGCACCACAAGCTGCGTATCAAAATCAAAGGCACGCCCGCCGGAAATGGACTTCAGAATCCGAAGGGCCGCCCCCACCGGGTAAACACGGAATCCAAAGAGCGAATCTTGGATTCCTCCCCAAAGCGTCTCCACCTGCGTCCACCCGTTCGCGATTTTTCTGCCCCAAACCCGCTCCCATGGGGCATCGGGACCAAACACCGGAACGCCCAACACCATGGCATCCGGGCGCCGTTTCGAAACGCCCATGAACCGCTCCAAATCCTCGACCGCATGCTGCCCGTCCGCATCCACAACTGCCGCATGGGTCCAGCCGAGCTTGGAAGCGATTTCCAAGGCCGCCAGCACAGCCGTCCCCTTGCCTCCATTTCGCTCGAGCCGCAGCACATGTAAATCCTCCTCCATTCCCTCAAGGGACCGATCACTTCCATCCGTGGATCCATCGATCACCACGATGAGCGGGCGCCACGCTCTCAGGAGCGATTCCACGGTCGGGCGGAGAAGGAGACCGGAGTTGTAACTCGGCACAATCACCCCGTGCGTCGCATCGATTGGGACTGAGCTCATAGCCACGCGATCCGTTCCTCCTCCAAAAAATGATCCCCCTCCGCACGAAAAACCCCGCCCAAAGCCTCCCAGACCTCAGGTGGTCCTCGGCAGCGTGAACTGCTCCACGACCCTGCGCAGCCCCACGGAAATACGCACCAACTGCTCGGCGGCCTCCAATGTGAGCTTCGCCTCCGTATTGGTTTCCGCGGCCACGGTGGTCACCGACTCAATACGCGTCGAGATCTCCCGGCTCGCCTGGGTCGCCGTCCCGATGTTGCGCGAAATCTCGGTCGCGGCCGAATTTTGCTGCCGCACAGCCACGGCGATACTGCTCTGCAACCCATCAATGCGATGGACCACCTCCCCGATTTCCCGAATGGCCTCCACCGCGCTTTGAATGTCGCCCTGGATCCCCTCGATGCAGGCGCTGATTTCCTCGGTCGCCTTTGCCGTCTGCTGCGCTAGGAGCTTCACCTCCTGCGCAACGATGCTGAATCCCTTCCCGGCTTCGCCCGCCCGGGCCGCCTCAACTGACGCGTTCAATGAAAGCAAATTGGTCTGAGAAGCCACTGCGGTGATGAACTGAATCACGCTGCTGACCTGCGCGCTGCTCTCCCCGAGTTTGGCCACCGTCAGGTCGGTCCGCTCGGCAAGGGACGCTGCTCGGTTGGCCACGCGCGAAGCCTCCTCGGAGTTGCGCGCGATCTCGCCCATGCTGGCGCTCATCTCCTCGATCGATGCCGCCACCGCCTCCAAATCTTCACTCACCCGGCTGGCCGCCGTCGAAACCACCTCCGCCTGCGTGCAGGTTTCGGTGGCGTTCGAGGTCAATCCACGGCTGATCTGGCCGAGGCGAAGAGACGCTTCCCGAAGCGAGGAGGAGTCCCCCCCCAGCGCACGCACATCCTTGCGCAAATCATCCACCATCACGTTCAACGCCGCCTCAATCCGCCCCACCTCATCCCCCGTGGTCACCGGGATCTGAGTGGTCAAATCGTGATTCGCCACGCGATCCACCAGCTCCGCGGCGTGGGTGAGCGGACGCGTGATTTTGCGGGCAATCGTCACCGCCACCACGATGCCGATCAGGATGCTTCCAATGGAAACGCTCAACGCAAACTGAACGATGGTCTCCGTTTTCTTGAACAACTCCGCGTAGCTTTTGTTGAACTGGTCGTCGGCAGACCGCTTCAATTGAGCCACCTTCAACCGAAGCAATCGCGCCTTTTCCGCAAACTTGGAATACACCTCGGAGAATTCGAGGGAAGCCTCCGCCAGCCTTTGAAATTGGCTGAACTCCTTGCCCAGATTCACAAGCGCCACCCGCTGACTCTCGCGACTCTCAATTCGGGACAAGTCCTCCGACGCCTTCCGATACTCCTCGGCGGATTCTTTGATCTGCTCCACAGACCGCCCATAGACCATCATAAACACCGCACGCGTCAGCGCCCCATACGCAGCCGGATCCAAAGTCTGCAGCGTGACCGCCCCATCATACGCCTTCCAAAGGGTCTCCAGCCCGGTTCGAAGCCTTTGTTCCGCAAGCCTCCGCTGCTCGCCCAGTCGCTTTGCATCGCGGGAAACTTCCAGCAGCTCGTCTGACTCGCGCTTTACCAAGTCGATCAGGCCAACCACCGTCATCTGTCTGGATGCAGCGCTCGTCCGGTTCTTGGAGTTGATCTCTCCGACGGCCTGCGCCGAGATCAGAATCATCGCATCGGGACTAATCCGTCGCCGGCGCGCTTGGAGGGCGTTGATTGCCTGCTCCAACGCCTTCTCGGATTCCACGATGGCTTGCTCCGCCTCCCTCGTTTTCTCGGGTTCATCGGAGAGGAAGAGGTTCACAACGGCGAGATCCAACGCGATCGTTTTGTCTCTGGCGTTCTCCGCCTCCACCATCATCGGCTTGGCCTCTTCCCCCATCCCTTTGACCGTCTCGGAGACCCGCCGGATCTGTGAGATCACGAGGGACACCACCAAGGCAAATCCCAGGACAAACACTCCCACGGCAGCAAGGATTCGCTTAAGCATGAAAATCGAGGTTGGGTTGAGGATGGGTGGCCTGAGCCTGGTCGCCGCCAACACGCGCCCCATCACGTCCTTACCGCATTGTCCCGCTTTGCGCAAACCTCCAGAGAACCCTTCAACCCGCGCCGTTCAAGTGTTGCCTGCCTCCAATCCCGCCCCTTAGACTCACGCGCTTGCTGCCACCCTACGCTTATGGATTCCGTCACCACCTGCGAATTTGCATCGGCTCCGATCAACGCCAACCTCCAGCCCGCTGACAAAATTCGCCTCCTGCGCGAAATGCTCCGGGTGCGTCGCTTCGAACAAGCCTCCCTCAAGCACTATCAGGCCGGCAAAATGGGCGGATTTCTCCACCTCTATATCGGACAGGAGAGTGTGGCCGTTGGCGCCTGTTCCTTGATGGGCCCCAACGACCACGTCATCACCGCCTACCGCGATCACGGACACGCCCTCGCCGTTGGCATGTCCATGAATGAATGCATGGCCGAACTCTTCGGCAAGGTCACCGGCTGCTCGAAAGGCAAGGGCGGCTCCATGCACTACTTCGCCCCAGACAAGAACTACTGGGGCGGCCACGGCATCGTGGGCGGCCAAACCCCGCTCGGACTCGGGCTGGCCTATGGACTCAAGTATAAGGGACTCACCGGCTCCGCGCTCTGCTTCATGGGCGATGGCGCCGTCAACCAAGGCTGCTTCTACGAAAGCCTCAACATGGCCGCCCTCTGGAATCTTCCAGTGATCTACATCATCGAAAACAACGGCTACTCGATGGGCACCAGCCTCGCCCGCTCCAGCGCCTACGCCTCCTGCCTCGCGGAACGCGCCGCCGGCTTCGGCATCGACTGGGACTCCTTTAATGGCGAGCACATCTACGCCGTGAGGGCCAAAATCCAGACCGCCATCGAGCGCGCCCATACCCTCTCTCGCCCGACCGTCCTCGAGATCGCGACGTATCGCTACTACGGCCACTCCGTCGCCGACGCCAAGCACAAGATCTACCGCAGCGAGGAGGAAATTGAACGCTACAAGCAGCTTCACGATCCTATCCAGATATTCAAAAATCAGCTCTTCGAAGAGGGACTCCTCAGCGAGTCCCAATACGATGAACTCGACGAGTCCGTCCTGCGCGAAGTGGAGGAGAGCGTCGCCTTCGCCGAAGCCAGTCCCCTGCCCAGTGAGGCCTCCATCACCGAGGACGTCTACTACGAAGTCGATCATCAAACCGCCGCGGGACGCACCGGACGCCACTTCTTCAACGACTGACCCTCAACGGCCGATTCGCCCCAAGGCAAGACGCTGGGACTATTCAACCCCGTTCACGCCGCAGCAATCCCGCCCTTTCTCGCCCCAACCACTCCCTCATCCCTCTCAACCGCCGCCCTCTCTCCCTATGCCTGAGATCACCTACCGCGAAGCCCTCCGCCACGCCATGGCTGAAGAAATCGAGCGTGACCCGAATGTCGTCCTCCTTGGAGAAGAGGTCGCCGAATACGACGGTGCCTACAAAGTGACCGAGGGACTCTGGAAACGATTCGGAGACAAGCGGGTGTGCGATACCCCGATCAGCGAGGCCGCATTCATCGGCATGGGCATCGGCGCCTCCATGCTCGGCCTGCGTCCCGTCATGGAACTCATGTTCTGGAGCTTCTCCACCGTCGCATGGGACCAGATCGTGAACAACGCCGGGATGGTCCGCTACATGAGCGGTGGTCTCATCCACTGCCCCATCGTCATCCGCGGTCCAGCCAACGGCGGCACCAACGTCGGAGCCACCCATTCCCACACGCCCGAAAACTGGATCGCCAACGTCCCCGGACTGAAAGTGGTCTGCCCCGCGACCGCCTACGACGCCAAGGGCCTCCTCAAGTCCGCCATCCGCGACAACGATCCCGTCATGTTCATGGAGAACACCCTTCTCTACGGCGAAAAATGGGAGGTTCCCAACGAGGAATACCTCATCCCACTCGGCGTCGCGGACCTCAAACGCTCGGGAACCGACGTCTCCCTGATCGCTCACGGACGCGCCGCGCTCACCGCACTGAAAGCCGCTGAAATCCTCGCCTCGGAACACGACATCCACGCCGAGGTCCTCGATCTGCGCTCCATCCGCCCCCTGGACGAGGAAGCCATCCTCCAGACCGTGCGCAAAACCCACCGCGCCGTGCTCATCGAGGAGAATAAACCCTTCTGCGGCGTCGACGCCCAGATTGCCGCAACCATTCAGGAGAAGTGCTTCGACGACCTCGACGCCCCAGTGCTCCGTATCAGCGCCATCGACGCTCCGGCAATCTACAGCCCGGAACTCGAACGTCGCCAGCTGCCACGCCCAAGCGACATCGTCGCGAAGGTGCTCAGCATCTGCTAACCGCCCCTCGGCCCTCACGCCGAAACACACGCGTCCCTTCCCCGCTGGAAAGCGGGGAAGCGTGGCCTCCTCCCTCACGGTTGCACGGCGTGCCCTCACCGTGCGCACCTCGGGATCCTCGCATTTGCGAGCTGCGACTTCCGAAGCCCTTCTACGCGCCCCCTCGATCAACACCTTCCGCCGCGGCAATCCGGCCCTTCGCCCTAGACCTTGGGAAGGGTCACTCGCTGCCGCTGGTTCTGGTACTTGCCGCGCCGCGTGCGGTAGGAGGTCTCACAAGGTTCGCCTTGGAAGAAAAGCATCTGCACCACCCCTTCGTCGGCATAGATACGGCAGTCAGCGGCGCTGGAATTGGAAAACTCGAGCGTGAGATGCCCTTTCCATCCAGCCTCGGCCGGGGTGACGTTGGCAATAATTCCGCAGCGGGCATAGGTGCTCTTGCCAACGCAAATCGCGGTCACATTGGCAGGCAGATGCAACTCCTCCACCGCCACCCCCAGACCATAGCTGCGGGCCGGCAGGATGAAGTAGGCGCCCGTGGAGTCCCGCACCAAGGGGGCAGACTCCAAATTCTTGGGATTGAATGCTTTCGGATCCACAACCGTCCCCGGAACATGGCGGAAAATCAAAAACTCCCTCCGCGAAAGCCTCAGATCGTACCCGTAGCTTGAGGGCCCAAAAGACATGACCGGCGTCCCATCGGCCAGCTGACGGATCAGGTTGGATTCAAACGGAGCAATCATGCCCCCCTGCGCGTAAGAGCGGATCTGAAAATCGTTGAGTATCACGGGATGGAAATTTCCTTTCTTCTTAACCCAAGGCGCCCGCCCTTACCAATCCCCCGCACAAAATTCCCTGACGCCCGCACGCCCAGATCACACGCGGTTCTCCCCCGTCAATCCCGCCAGACTCCGCTCGGATGCACGCCCCCAGGGCCCCACGCGGTCCGTCAGCGGACAAAAATTGAGCAACTCGATCTCCACCGCGTGCTTCTTGTGGGGATGGAGTTCCACCGCCGTGATGCTTCCGTAATCCACGTTGAAGTGCGCCATGTGCGAGAGCGGCTGCCCCAAAAGCAACGCCAACGCCACGCGCACAATCCCGCCGTGACACACCACCGCCACGCTCCGCTCCGCGTTCTCCTCCAAAATCCGCTCCAACTCCGGCCCCACACGCGCCCGCAACCGGTCCGCGCATTCGCCATTGGGAATCCCTCCGTTCTCCAGCACCTCCAGCCAGTCATACGCCTCCACGCCAAAACGCTCCTGCACCTCCGCCCACCCAAATCCGGTCCAATCTCCGAAATCGACCTCGCGCAACGCCTCCCGCACACGCCCCTCCATTCCGAACGCCTTGAGCAGCGGTGCCGCCGTCTGGCGGGCACGCACCATGGGGCTCACGTAAATGGCATCCAACGCGCTCTTCTCAAACCACTCCGCCACCGCTCGCCCGTGAATGTGGCCCAGTGGCGAAAGTTCCATATCAATCCGGCTCCCGCCAAAGATCCGGTGGTAGCGCGCCTCCACCTCTCCGTGGCGCACAAAATAGACTCGGGTGGAGTGTCGGGGAATCCGGGCTCTCATGGGAAAATTCAGGGAACGCTCCGTGCAAACAGGCCACGTTAAACCACTCAGCCCAACATCTGAACCACCGACACCGCCATCGCCTCGCCCAACTTCCGGTGCTCCGAGGCCTCCAGATGCAGTCCATCCAAACGGCTCGTGCGCACCCACTGCTGCGCATTCACAAACCCCACCCCCAACCCACGGGCCCACGCCTCGTACAGCCCCGGGAAACGAAGCGACTTTTCCGGCGCTCCCGCGAACTTCTCCTCCAAAATCGGCAGATGCCCCAAATCCGTCACCTCCGGGGGAGCCACAAGAAGCACTTGCGGACTCCTCCCCCGTCCCCGCGCCCCGCTTCCCTGAATCAAGCGCACCAGACGCGCCGCACCCTCCGCCACGTCTCCGGCAGGAAGATGAAATCGGGCCTTCAAGTCATTGGTCCCCAGCATCAAAATAACCAGATCCACCGGCTTGTGGGACTGCAGACATGGAGCCAGGTAGCGCTCTCCGTTTCGCCCTTCCTCGAGCGGATCCTCGTGCACTGTCGTCCGCCCGTTCAGTCCCTCCTCCACCACCCGGTAGTCTGCACCCAAAACCGACTGCAAAACCCCCGTCCACCGAACCCCCTCCGCATGCCTCACCGGTTCGGGAGCGCCAGAGGACGCCTCCGGATCGTACCCCCACGTGTTGGAATCACCGAAACAAAGGATGGTCTTCATCGGTTCGAAAGCCCCAATTCACCCACGCGCTCAGCGAGAAGACGAAACCACCTTGTAAAGGCTGCCTTCCCCCCGAATGAAAAGCCCTCCCGGAAAGGGCGCAGGAGAAGCCAGCGTCCGCTCCCCCAATTCATTGGTGGCCAATAACTCAAACGCCTTCGCCGCCTTCACGACGTACGTCGTCCCAGACTCATTCAGAAAGTAAATCCGGCCCTCCGCCAAAATCGGGGAGGCAGAAAAATTACCCCCAAGCCGCTCCGACCAATACACCTCCCCAGTCTTCGCATCCACGCACGACGCAATCCCCGCGTCCGAAACGCAAAACAACAATCCATCCACCACAATCACCGAAGGGGTGTGCGGAGCCCCCTTCTTGAGCGTCCACGCGACATGCGTCTGCGTGACATCCCCCGCTGCCCCCTCGGGCCGAATCGCCAAGAGCGACGCCGCATCAAATCCGCTCCCCACGTACAAGAGCCCCTCCGCGTACACCGGACGCGGCACCACCGAGTAGCCCTCGCCATACCCCACCCTCCACCGCTCCGCACCGTCCTGCGGACGATACGCCGCCACATAGCCGCTCCCCGGACTGATGATCTGGATCTCCCCGTCAACGCGAATGGCCTGAGGCGTTGAAAACGAAAATTTCTTTTTTGCAACCCCCTCGCGCGGAGTCTTCCAGCGCACCGCTCCCGTTCCCGCATCCAGCGCCGCAACGAAAGGCCCCTCAGCCCCGTCCGCGCTGAAAACGAGCGCCCCATCCACCAACGCCGGGGAGCCGCCCGTCCCGTGCACCGGCTTGTATTTGAGCGACTCCTGTTTCCACAACACCTTGCCCTCCAGATCCAAGGCCGCGGTACCCAAGTGCCCAAAGTGCACGTACACCCGCCCCCCCTCCACCACCGGCGTCGGACTGGCCGCGCTGTTCTTGCGGTGCATCTTTTTGGCATCCGCAGACTCCGGACGAAGCACCTCACGGTCCCAAATCAAACGGCCATCCGCCTGGCTCAAACAAAGCGCGTGCAGGGCGACCTCCCCCGATTCGTTTTCCACGGCACTCGTGAGGTAGATGCAATCGCCGGAGAGCACAGGAGAAGACCACCCTTTTCCTGGCAGAGCGACCTTCCAAGCCAACCCCTGTTTTTCATCCCAGCGCAAAGGAAGCCCCGTGAGCGCCGTCGCCCCATTTCCCTCGGGGCCTCGGAACTGGGGCCACTCCGCCCCGCCTGCTGCGCCTAGGGACGTTCCGAGAATCCAAGTGAGAGTGGTGACACCCAAAAACACGCGCGGGGAGGGGGAAAGGCAACGCATTCGAGAATGCTTCCCCTCCCCCTCCCCGGTGTCCAGATCCAAGATCTTCCCGGAGAACCGGGAGTCTGTGGCTAGGGCTTTTTGGGCTCCTCTTTTTTTGGCTCCTCTTTTGCGGGCGCGGCGTTCTCAGGTTTGGAAGGTTCCTTCTTCGGCTCTTCCTTCTTCGGCTCTTCCTTCTTCGGAGGAAGCACCAGCGCCCCTCCCCGCTCGACACTCACCGCGGGAAGCGCCGCCTTCAACTGGGCCGCCCCGCCCTCGGTCACCTTCGTCTGCGCCACATAAAGCCGCTTCAGAGCCGTCAGCCCCTTCAAACTCACCACGCCCGCATCGCTCACCTCGGTCTGAAACAGATTGAGCGACTCAAGCTTGCTCAACCCGAGCAAGCCCGCCAGCGCACCATCCGTCACCGTTGTGCGGGAGAGGTTCAACTTCCGAAGATTCTTCAAGCCCCCCACAATCTTCAGCTCCCCATCCCCCAGCTTCTGGCCCGCCAGATCCAGATCCACAATCCCCGAGGCCTGCTTCAGAAAATCAAACAAAGCCGCATCCGGTTGCTGAGCCCCCCGGAAGTTCACGTAGTAATAGTTCGAGCCCGCCGCCAGGGGCTGCACGAGCACCCCGCGCTGTGCCAACCCCGCGTAACTCTTCTGCTCCTCCGCCGTCGGCGCGACCCCCACATCCTGACTCTCCTTCGCTCCGCCCTCCTTCTTCGCCTTGGCCTCCTCCGCCCATCCGGGAGTTCCCAACATCAGTGCTCCAAACACACACAAACAATAGTAACGGGGGTTTTTCATAAACATGTCCCTCCGCTTTAGCGCGGCTTCCTTCTGGGTCAATTCCCCTCCGCACCCCA
>JBEBAG010000319.1:0-3550 GCA_041159065.1 Verrucomicrobiota bacterium
TGCGCCAGATCGTGGCGATTTTACGTTCGGAACAGGGATGCCCGTGGGATCGGGAACAAACGCATCAGAGCCTGCGGGGGGGACTTCTGGAGGAGGCCTACGAGGTGGTGGCCGCGATTGATGCCGCCGATGATGAAAATCTGGGGGAGGAGCTGGGGGACCTTTTGTTGCAGGTGGTTTTCCACAGTCAGATTGCGCAGGAGACCGAGCGTTTTGATCTGGATGCCGTGGCCTTGGGCATCACGCAGAAGCTGGTGCGCCGGCATCCGCACGTGTTTGCGCAGGAGAGTGCGGCGGACTCCGCGGCGGTCCTGACGCGTTGGGAGGAGATCAAGCGTGCGGAAAAGGGGCTTGGAGCGGCGGCGGAGGGCTCGGTGTTGGACGGGATTTCGGAGGGGTTGCCCGCCCTTTTGCATGCGTTGAAGGTGCAAAAGCGCGCTGCTCAGGTGGGGATGGACTGGGGGGCGTTGGCTCCGGTGCTGGAGAAGGTGCGTGAGGAGCTGGCGGAGGTGGAGCAAAGCGTGGGTGGGGCGGAGGGGGAGGTGGAGGCGGAGCTGGGGGACTTGCTGTTCTCGGTGGTGAACGTGTGTCGGAAGCTGAAGGTGGATCCCGAGGTGGCGTTGCGCGGCGCGAGCGGAAAGTTTGCCCGGCGGCTGCGCGGAGTCGAAAAACGGGCGGCGCAAGAGGGGTTGGCGATGCGGGAGCAGCCGCTGGAGGTGCTGGACGGGTGGTGGAACGAGGTGAAGGCGCGGGAGGCGGGGAGGGAGGGGAACGCATGAGGCTGCTTTTTCTGACGCCGGGCACGGGCAGCTACTACTGCGGGGTGTGCATGCGCGACAACGCGCTGGTGCGCGAGCTTTGCCGGCAGGGACATGATGCGATGCTCCTGCCCCTTTATCTGCCGCTGACGCTGGAGGAAGCGGCGGCCACGCCGGGGGCTCCGGTTTTTTTTGGCGGGTTGAATGTGTATCTGCAGCAGAAGTTTCCGTGGTTTCGTCATGCGCCGCGCTGGGTGGACCGGCTTTTGGATGATCCCCGGCTCCTCTCCTGGCTGGGCCGTTTTTCGGGGATGACCCAAGGACCCGAAATCGGAGCGCTCACGTATTCGATGTTGCGGGGGGAGGACGGCGCTCAGGCGAAGGAGGTGGACAAGTTGGTGGAATGGATTCGGGCGGGTCAAAATGCGGATAAACGCGACGGATCAGGCATCGAGAGGCAGGGCCGGCCGGATGCCGTGTGGCTTTCCACCGGGCTGCTCGTGGGGGTGGCTCGGCGAATCCAGACGGAGCTCGGGGTGCCGGTCTTCTGCTCGCTGCAGGGGGAGGACAGTTTCTTGGACGGGTTGCCCGAACCGTGGAGAACGCGGTGCTGGGAGGAGGCGGGCCGGCGCTGTGCGGAACTGCGCGGATTGGTGGCGCCGAGTCGGTTTTATGCGGAGCGCATGCGGGGGTTGCTCGGACTGGAGGCGGGAAAGGTCGCGGTGGTTCCCAACGGGATGTCCCTCGAGGGCTACGAAGGGGCGAGGGGTGGAGCGTCGGAGGAGCGCGGCACGGGGGGAGGGGGTGTCGTGGGATATTTGGCGCGGTTTTGCGAGGGCAAGGGGTTGGGCGCGGTGGTGGATGCCTTTGTGGAGTTGCGTCGGCGCGGTCGGGTGCCCGGGGTCCGTTTGGAGTGCGCGGGAACGATGAGCGCGGGGGACGAGGCCTACCTGGAGCTGCAGAAAGCGAAATTGCGTGCCGCGGGTTTGGAGCGGGACGCGGCCTTTCATCCGAATGTGTCCCGGGAGGAAAAGGTGGATTTCCTGCGCGGGCTGAGCCTGCTTTCGGTGCCGGCCTCGTATGGGGAGGCGTTTGGGTTGTATCTGATCGAGGCGATGGCCTGCGGGGTGCCCGTGGTGCAGCCGCGCACGGCGGCGTTTGAGGAAATCGTGCAGGAGACGGGCGGCGGAGAGTTGGTGGAGGGTTTTGGAGCGGAGACGCTGGCGGCCGGATGGGAGGCGCTTCTGCTGGATCCCGCCCGTGCGCGCGCCCTGGGCGAGGCGGGGGCGCGGGCGGTTCGGGAACGCTATGCGATGGAGCGCATGGCGGAGCGTTTTGCGAGGTTTTCGCGGGGGGGGCTGGGATTGGAGGGCGGGCAATGAACGTTGACGCGTCCTGCGGCTCGGGTTCTAAGCGCGGCATGGAGCCTCCCTTTGTTTTTCAGCGTCGGATCGAGTTTGCCGAGACGGACATGGCGGGGATTGTCCACTTTTCGAATTTCTTCCGGATGATGGAGGCGGCCGAGCACGCGTTTTTGCGTTCCCTTGGGGCCTCGGTGCACGGGGCCGGCGAGGGGGGCAGCGTACAGGGGTGGCCTCGGGTGCGTGCGACGTGCGAGTACCTGAAACCGTTGCGTTTCGAGCAGTGCGTGGAAATTGAGGTGCGCGTGGCGGAGGTGCGCAACCGCTCGGTGTGTTACCAGTTCGGGTTTCGTCGGCCGGGAGAGGGCGAGTGGGTGGCCCGGGGAGAGGTGGTGGCGGTTTTTGCGAGGGTGGATCCCTCGACTGGTCAGCTGGGGGCGCAGCCGATTCCGGAGCCGCTCCGGAGTGCCTTGCTGGAGCGGGCCGGGGGGTGACAGGCAGGAAGTGCTGCGGAATCGAGGCTGAACGAGCGGGGTAGGCTCAGGGCTTCGGAGCAGGAGCAGGAGCAGGAGCAGGTTTGGGAGCGGGCGGGATTGCTTGGGGCGTTGAGGGGGGGGGGACCAGAGGGCGGATGGGAGCGGGAGCGGGCAGGTCGAGCGCCCAGTGGATCCCGTTGAGGAGGTGTTGGTGGAAGACGCGGGTGGTTTCGGGCGAATTGACGCGGAAGGGGAGCGTGGGGGAGGGATCCCACAGGTCGACGCGGTGTCCCAGGGAGGTGTAGAAAACGCGGCCCGCGCTTCCATAAGGGCGCACCCATGCGACCGGGAAATGACTGGGGATATCGGCATCCACGCGCTGGTCTTTGGGGGTTCGAGCGGAGGTGAGGATCTCTTGGACTTCGGAGGGGGCGTAACCCGTGAAGCGCGAGAATTCCTCCTGCGGGATCCTCCAGGACTTGGGGATACCTTTGGCGGCGGGGTGTGAGGGGTCGGGGAGTTCCAGACTGAGCCCGGACTGGGCTCCGTGGGTGACGAACTCTGCTCCGAGCATTTTGGTGTAGCCAGGGAAGGCGCGGAGCGTGTCTGCGGCGGAGTGGATGCCGATGAAGGCGTGGCCCTGCTCGATCCATTGGAGGAACCCGTCCACATCGGGCAGGGGCAAGTTTCCGGAGGTGCCCACGAAGATTACCCCATCGATTTGGGATTCCGTGAGGTTATTGGGATCCAATTTGAGAAGCGCTTCGGCGGCAATCGATTCGAGCTTTTTCTCTGCCTCAACAACGGCTCGTTCATCCTCGGGCGTCCACTTGGACCTTTCCTCGCGGTAGCGCGCGAGTTCGGTGGCGAAGCGAAATTTTTGTGCCTCCTCCGGCTCCTTTTCTGGATTTTTTGGGAGGGGTCTGGGCGGGGTGGGGCGGTTGGGAACCAAGAA
>JBEBAG010000320.1:0-15289 GCA_041159065.1 Verrucomicrobiota bacterium
AGACTGCCGGACCTGGTCACCGAGGAACTCGCGGCAGTCCTCTCAACCCGGAGTAGTTACGAGTTCAAGGACCTCTTCGACAAGGTGTATGAGCGTCTGAAAGCACGGAATGCCGCTAGCGGCGGCGAAGAAATGCTTCGTTTGCGTGCCTACGAGAAGCTCCAGAACCTCGTTTCTCGGGGCATGGTGAAAAAAGACGCCAAAAAGTACAAAGGCATTCCGAAGCAGCTGGCCACGCTCCAGACGACGCCTCCTCCGCTTCCGGCTCCCCAGCCTGTGGCCGTGTAGGGCCGTGTAGGAGGGGGGCCCTCCGCCTGTTTCTCGTCGCGTGAAGGTTTTGTTTTTGAATCGGAGTGATTCTTGTTCGGCGAGGGTTCGGGCTGGGGTGTGCCGCCGCGCCGATGCGCGGTCCGAGAGAAGTTCTGGTGAATGACAGACGGTCCGGGTGGCTTCGCCCGGGCCGTTGTTTTTTGATGCAAGTTCGAAGCCGATGGCGGCATCTTTAAGGTTATGAAATCAGATTATCTACCGATCCTGCTCCAAGTTCTGGTGGCGATTGGGTTCGCGGTGAGTTCCCTGCTGGTGAGCTGGCTTTTGGGGAAAAGTTCCAGGGGAAATCGAACCAAGGACACGGCGTACGAGTGCGGGATGATCGCGGAGGGGGAGGCGCAGCCTCGCTTCAGCGTGAAGTTCTACCTCGTGGCGATGCTCTTCATTCTGTTCGATTTGGAAATTGTGTTCATGTACCCGTGGGCGCTGGTGTACCGCGAACATCTCGCGAAATTCGGGTCCGGCATTTTTTGGAGCATGAGCGGCTTTGTGGCGGTGCTCACCCTTGGCTACGTGTACGCGATCAAAAAGGGAGCCTTGGATTGGAAGCGGTGACCCGATTCGATTGCGTCCCTTGGGGGCGGACAAGGTGTCCGGCCCGATAATCTTGAATTTTTGCACGACCCGCCCCTCGTGGCGGGTCGCTTCGTTTTATGCCTCAGCCTTCCCGTTCTCAGCGGCCTGTCCAATCCCGTCCTTCCCGCAGCCCCAAGCGGAGCGCTCCCCGTGGGGAGAGCCTCCGGGAGCGGCTTTTGCACTGCATGGGCCGAAGTGGTTACCAGCCTCTGGATAAAGTGGGGCTTTCGAAGGCGCTGGGGCTTGGGGCTGATGAACGGCGCCGGGTGAGGCAGACGCTGGAGGATTTGGAGCGCGAGGGGGCGGTGGCGCGCATTCGCAAAACGCACTACATCCTTCCTTCGGCCGCGGAATTGGTGAGCGGAGTGGTTCAGGTGTTTCCAAACGGAAATGCGATTTTGGTTTCGGAGCCGCCCGCGAAACCGGGGGAGTGGCGGATTGCCGCGGCTAATCTTGGCGTGGCGATGCACCGGGACCGGGTGCTGGCGCGTTTGGTGGTCGAGGCTCAGGGCCGGGGGCGTGCGGGGGCGAAGGTTTCGGAATCGGAGGCGAAGGTGATCCGGATACTGCAGCGGGCAAACGAAACGGTGGTGGGAACGGTGGAGGAGTCCCGCGGGTATTTCCACCTCGTTCCTGACGACCCGCGTCTGCAGCACGCCATTTTCCTGCGGGTGCCGAAGGGGGCGCTGATCCGTCCGAAGGCTGGGGAAAAGGCGGTGGTGCGGATGGATCCGTGGGAGGCGCGCCATGAATCACCGGAGGGAGAGGTGATTGAGGTGCTTGGGCGGAAGGGGGAGCCCGGCGTGGATATGCTTTCGATTTTGCGCAAGCACCGGCTTCCCCCCCATTTCCCGCCGGAGGTGGAGGAGGAAGCGCAGGAGATTCCCGAGACGCTTCGAAAATCCGATTGGAAGGGACGCAAGGATTACCGGGGCCAACCGGCGCTCACCATTGATCCCGACGATGCGAAGGATTTCGATGACGCGATTCACGTGGAGCGGCTGGGGGATGGCTGGTTGTTGAGTGTGCATATTGCGGATGTGTCCCACTACGTGCGCCGGGGCACGGCCCTCGACCGGGAAGCGCGCCAGCGCGGGAACTCGACGTATCTTGCGGACCGCGTGGTGCCGATGCTGCCGGAGCGGCTTTCGAATGGGATTTGCTCACTCAAGCCCGGGGTGGAGCGTTTGGCGTTCAGCGCATTTTTGGAGTTCACCAAACAAGGCAGGCTGCGGAGTTCGCGCTTTGAGCGGACGGTCATCCGGAGCATTGCGCGGCTGACTTACCGGCAGGCCTTGGCGATTTTGGAGGGGAAGCTGGAGGGGCGCGTGGATTTGCCCATGGTTCCGGAGGGCTCGCTTCCGTTTCACAATCCGGTGGTGGTGGAGCGGGTGCGAGAGGCCTGGGAGTTTGCCTCTCTGCTGCGGCGGAACCGTTTTTCGAATGGTTCGCTGGACCTGGACTTTCCCGAGGTGAAGGTGTGGCTGGACGCTCAGGGGCGTGCGGAGCGGATGGAGAAGGTGGAGAATGATCCGTCGCACCAGTTGATTGAGGAGTGCATGCTCGCGGCGAATGAGGCCGTTGCTGCGGCACTCAAGCGGGCAAAGGTTCCCTCGGTCTACCGGATTCATGAGATGCCCGATCCGGATCGGCTCGAGGAATTTCGCGAAAAGGCGCGTCTCAACGGCTTCAAGGCGGGGGATCTGACGCAGCGGCGGGAAGTGCAGAAATTGCTGTCGGCGATCAAGGGGCGCCCGGCGGAGTTTGTGGTGAAGCTGGATTTTCTCAAGAGTCTCAAGCGCGCCACGTATGATGTGAAACCGCTTGGTCATTATGGGCTTGCGAAGGTGAATTACACCCACTTCACCAGCCCGATCCGGCGCTATGCGGATTTGCTCGTGCACCGTGCCTTGGGAGGCGAAGTGCCGGAAAAAGCGGGGCAGCTTGAAAAAAGTGCGCTGCACATTTCCGAAACCGAACGCCGTTCGGCTGAGGCGGAGAAGGAATCGGTGCAGATGAAGAAGCTGGAATATTTCGAGCGTCAGCTACACGCGCGTCCCAAGAGGACCTTCCGTGCGGTGGTGGTGGATGTGCGCAACCACGGTTTGTTCGTAGAGCTGCCCGATTTGATGGCGTCGGGGATGATCCACATCAGCAGTTTGGAGGACGACTTTTACGTATTTGATGCCGCGGGAGTTTTCTTCCGGGGCAAACGGACTCGTCGGAAGATCGGGCTGGGCACATCGATTCAGGTCCAGGTTGCGCGCGTGGATGCTCAAAAGCGGCACGTGGATTTCTCGCCAGCGGAGGTTTGAGCCATGAAGTGGCGGATTTTGGCGGTGGGCAAGCCGAGGCTCGCCTTTGCGCGACTTGGGGTGGAGGAGTACGCGGGTCGGCTTCGTTCTTTTGGAGAGGTGCAGGTGGAGTATGTCCGGGCGGGCACGCGGGAAACCGAGGGGGCGCTTCTTTGGGAGCGGAGCGAGGGGTTGCTTCGCGTGCTGCTGGACGAGCGCGGGAAGGAGGTCGGCAGCCGGGAGCTGGCGGATCGGGTGAGTGCGTGGGAGATGCAGGGGCGCGTGAAGGGTGTCGCCTTTCTCATTGGGGGAGCGGATGGACACGCCCCCGGATTGCGTGAAAAGGCGGACTGGATTTGGTCGCTCAGCCGGCTGACGCTGCAGCACGAGATGGCTTTGGTGTTGGTGCTGGAGCAGATCTATCGCGCCTTCAGCATCAAGGCAGGGAGTCCCTACCATCGGGATTGAACCGGCTGTGCGGAGGTCAGTCGCGGAAGTTTTTGAAGGCGAGGCCGACCTCGAAATCTTTGGAACGCAGGAACTGGATCACGGCCTGGAGGTCGTCGCGTTTTTTGCCGGTGACGCGCACCTGGCGATCCTGGAGGGTGCTCTGGACTTTGAGATCCTGAGCCTTGATGGCCTTGATGATTTCCTTCGCTTTTTCGCCATCCAGTCCCTGTTTAACGAGAAGGTCTTGGGTGGCGTGTCCGAGGGGGGAGATGGCGGGGTCCTTTCGCTCGATATTGCGCGGGTCAATTTCGCGTTTGGCGAGTTTGCCGATCACGATTTCCTCGAGGGCCCTGATTTTGAGGCTGTCCTCGGCGGAGAGCTCAATTTTGGACTCCTTCTCCTTCCATGTGATGGAGGCTTTGGAGCCTTTGAAATCAAAGCGGGTGGCTAACTCCTTGTGAGCTTGGTTGATGGCGTTGTCGATTTCCTGTTTGTCGACTTCGGAGACGATGTCAAAGGAGGGCATGGCGCGTGAGGATCGATCGGGTTGAGTTGCAGAGAGCGGGGGGCAGGCATTAATCGTGGCGTAGCGCCTCGACTGGTTCGAGCCGGGATGCCACCCAGGCGGGAATGAGGGCGGCGACCGAGCAGATGCAGAAGGCGCTCAGGCAGATTAGAGCCACCCATGAGGGGATGACCTCGGCGGGGATTTTGCTGAACTGATAAATTCCTGGGGGAAAGATCTCGATGTGGAGTTGCGAGGCCAGCCAGTCCTTGAAGTCATTGCGCCAGTGGATGAGCCCGAGCCCGAGGCCGAGCCCGGCGAGGTTTCCAAAGACTCCCACAATCATGCCTTGGGTGAGGAACACCCATACGATCTGCAGCTTATTCGCCCCAAGCGCTTTGAGGATTCCGATCTCGCGTGTTTTCATGACCGTGACCGTGATGAGGGTGTTCATGATGCTGAAGGCGGCCACGATCACGATAAACAGCAGCAGAAAAAACATCGTGGTGCGCTCGACTTGGATGGCATCGAGGAGCTGTTTGTTGGCGCTTTCGTGCATCCATGCGGTGGCATGGAGGTTTCCGGGCAGCGCCCGGTTGAGTGTTTTGGAAAGTTCGGCGGCGTCTTGGGGGCGCGGCATCCAGAGGCTGATTCCCTGCACCTCGTCGCGGACTCCGCAGAGCTCCTGCGCGATATCGATGGGCACGAGCACGATGCCCGAGTCGTATTTGTACACGCCCGATGAAAAGATACCCTGGACGGTCAATTCCTTGGGGAGCACGAGGTCGCGGATCTTGGCAAGGGAATCCTTGGGGTTTGCCGCCTTCTCGGCCTCTTGAATGGCTTCGATCACGGGATTGAAATCACGGGCGGGATAGACGGTGATTTTGTCGCCGACCCGGATCTGGAGGGCTTCCGCGAAGTCTTTTCCGAGGAGGGCGGAATCCCCGGAGAGCGAGAAAGCCCCTTCCAGGATGGAGCGTCGGAGGAAGGGCGCGTTGCCATCGGATCGGGGGTCGATGCCGCGGTAGAGCCCGGGTTGGACGCGGCCCACGGTGGTATTGGCGATGAGGAGGTGGCCTTCGACGAAGGGGGCGGCGGCGGTGACCTCGGGGCGTTTTTGGAGGAGGGCCAGCGGCTCGCGCCATGCGGAGAGGAACCCCGAGGCGTCGGTGACGGAAACGTGGGGGTCGAACCCCATGACTTTGTCGCGGAGTTCCTTGTCGAAGCCTGTCATGACGGAGATCACGAGGATCATCACGGCGATGCCGAGGGTGACTCCGAGGACCGAGATGATGGTGATGATCGAGAGGAAGGTGCGCTTGGGTTTGAGGAAGCGCAGTGCGAGGAAAAGACTGAAGGGCAGGGGCACGGCAAGGAGATGGGGTGGCGGGCGTGGAAAAGCGAGAAAATCGGAAAAAGCTTCTAGGCTTTGGGGTGTTCAGCGATTGACTTTGCCTTTCTGCAGGGGGAGGATTTTTCCATGGTAAATAGGATTCTCTCCCTCCAACTCGTATTTACTCTTGCCGCAACCCCTGCCTGGGCGCTCTCCGGCGGACCTTACGACCAATATCTCTCGTATCAATCGCTCACTGGGACCTACGGGGTTTCCATCTCGGGCTTGGGTGTGAGGCAATCCACCCAAGGCGTGATGCTTCTGGCGGTTCCCACCCGGGGGATGGCTTTTGCCAAGGTGTTGGTGTTCGATTTGGGCCTGATGTACGCGGGGCAAGCCACGGGCGTCATGAAGGTGGACGGGGCGGTGGGCAAGGTGAAGATGCTTTCGGAGATGACGCATTTTGTGGTCAAGGCCACGAGTAACGGAGCGGACGCAGGGACCCGGGCGGTGTTCCCTGACCTTCAGCTGAGTGGGGTGATGAATTTGGAGCTGAAGCCCGAATATTTCACGGGAATCACCTCCGTGGGCGGGTCCGCGAATCTGTGGCAGAAGACGATCCGTTTGCAGAGCTACACGACGGCGACCGACACGACGACGATTGACTCGGGTTCTGGCTCGGCGGTCGTGACGAGTACGGAGACCACGACGAGGCCTGGTAAAGACCAGGATCAGGAGGGTACGGATTCCTTGAGAGACCAAGGGAGTAACTTTGACCTGAACAGGCCCGAGTTGCAGCTGACTTTTGATGGGATGCGGCAGTCGACGACGGCTGCGGCGTTGACCCGTTTCGCGGCTCCCTCACAGGAGTCCTTGTTCGCCATCGGGACCGGGGAATTTGGAGGCTCGCCCACGGGCAACGGGGCGAACGCGAACGGCAATTAGGGATCAACCGAGGGATCAACCGAGGGGTCAAACGGGTGGAGATGGTGCGAGGAGGCGTCGATGTGGGCTTTCTCGCGAGTTCTCCCTGCAGAGTGGTCTCCCTCTTTGGAAGCATGGAATGAGCCGGGTTTCTTTCGTGAGAAATCCGGTCGTTCTTTTCGGAGGGGAGCTTGAGGGGCGAGGAATTCAGAATGAGAGGAATTGAATCAGGGATGCATTCGGCAGAGGGAGGAAGGGTCCGGGGTTTTACGATGATGGAGATCATGACGGTGGTCCTTATCGTTGGGCTTTTGGCTGGGATGGCGTATCCCGTGTACACGGGGGTTCGGGATCGCGCGGAGGGGGCGGCGTGCGCGGCGAATCTGAAGAATCTGTACGGGGCTGCTGCGGGTTATGTGCAGGAGCACCAGACGTGGCCCCAGATTGAAGTGCCGAAACTGACGCCTGGCGTGGGGTTTCGTTCCAGTGATCCGGCGAGTTTTCCCGGGCGCTGGATTGAGGCGCTGAAGCCGTATGGGGCGACGGAGAAGACGTGGCGGTGCCCGACGATTGAGCGGATGATTCGGGCGAAGGGGGCGCCAGGGGCGGACAAGGCGGAGCGTTTGGACTACAATCCGACCAATTTTGAGGCGGGCATCTTCAATGCCTTCCAGTGGCCGAACCATCCGTGGTTTGTAGAGCGCGGGGCGGGGCATGGGCGCGGGCCGAAGTTGATTTTGACCAGCGGGGCGGTCGTGGATGTGGAAGAGGTGATGCGGGGGCGCTGAGGCCTGCGGGATTGAGCGCGGCTGGAGGTTGGCAAGGGGAGGCCCATGTGAGAAGAAGGGGAATGCTCCCCGAACTGGCTACGCGCATCCTTTCCACCACGGATCCTCGGTGCCTGTGGAAGTTTGTTTGGAATTTCGGAGCCAAGACCCTCTGGAGCGTCGAGCGGTTCAAGGCGCGCGTGCGGCGCGGCGAATACTTCCCGGCATTTCTGTACATCTCGATCCTGAACACCTGCAATTTGCGCTGCCAGGGGTGTTGGGTGGACGTGGAGGCGGAGCGTTCCCAGCTCGATGTGGACGCGGTGGCTCGCCTCATTACGGAGGCGAAGACGCAGGGGAACCGTTTTTTTGGTTTGTTGGGCGGGGAACCGTTTTTGCATCCCGGGCTGTTTGAGATCCTGGAACGGTTTCCGGAGTGTTATTTTCAGATTTTCACCAACGGGCAGTGCATTACGCCGAAGGTGGCCGCGCGTCTGCGGGCGGTGGGGAATGCGACGCCGCTGATTTCGATTGAGGGACGCGAGGTGGTGAGCAACGAGCGGCGTGGCAATGTGGAGGTGTTTGCGCGGACGCTCCGGGGCTTGGAAGCCTGTGTGGAAGCGGGATTGCTAACGGGGGTGGCGACCTCCGTTTGCCAGACGAACATCGGGGAGTTGTTGACCGAGGAGTGGTTGCGGGAACTCATTCGGCGGGGGGTGCATTATGCGTGGTTTCACACCTACCGGCCGGTGGGGCCGAAGATGAATCCGCAGCTGGCGTTGCGTCCGGAGCAGTTGACGCAGGTGAGGCGTTTCATTGTGGAAATGCGCGCCAAGGTGCCCATTGGGATTGTGGACGCCTACTACGGGCATGATGGCGGCGCGTTGTGCCCGATGGCTTCCGGGATCTCTCACCACATCAGCCCGTATGGGCAGGTGGAGCCGTGTCCCATCATCCAGTTTGCGAAGGAGGAAATTCGGGATGAACGGGGGATTGTGGCGACGTTGCGAGACTCGGCGTTCCTCCGGGACTTCCGGGAATTGACCGCCTCGGCGACGCGGGGATGCGTGGTGCTGGAGCGGCCGGATTTGGTCAAGGAGCTCGTGGTGAGGCACGGGGCGAAGGACACCACGGTGCGTGGAACGGCGATGGCGGAGCTGGAGGCGATGCAGCCGCGTTTCAGCCAGTGGCTGCCCGGAGCGGAGATTCCCGAGAAGCACTGGATGTACAAGGTCGCCAAGCGATTCTGGTTCAGTGATTTTGGTGCTTATCGGAAGCTTTCTCCGGGGGCTCGTCCCCAGGCGGAGGCGCTGGTGCGTGCGGGCACCGGTCCTGCTCCTGCTTCGCCGGAGAAGATTTCTTCCTAAGTTAAAGCTGTTTCGAGAGTTACCGCATTCAATCCCCGACGTCTCCCCGCCATGTCCGCCCCCGCCACCTCCCCCAAGCCCTCCGTGCAGCTGACCCTGCCCCGTCCGGTGCCCGTGCAGCGTTTTCGTGCGCCGAAAAAGAACGTGCCGCAGACCCCGCAGGAGCGGAACCGGGTTTTGTTGGCGGCGCGCGCGTACGTGGAGCGGGAACGCCCGGTGCCGCCGTTGCCGCAGGAGGAGTTGGCGCGGCACGCCGACGCTCTGATTGCCAAGCTCGGGCTGGATCCGGTGTATCGGGATTACGTGGGGGTGTTGATCAACAACGAGCTGTGGCGGGAGGCTTTGGCGGCGGTGCCCTACGAGCGGCGACTTTTGCTGATTCCCAAGTGTTTGCGAGTGGAGAGCAAGTGCCCGGCGCCTTTCGATGAATTCGGGCTGCTCTGCAAGCAGTGCGGGTTGTGCTCGATTCAGGATTTGCAGCTGGAGGCGGAACGTTTGGGCTATGCGGTGTTGGTGGCCGAGGGGTCGGCGATCGTGATGTCCCTGATTCAAACGGGGAAGATCGAGGCGATTGTCGGTGTGAGCTGTTTGAGCGTGCTGGAGCGGGCCTTTCCGTACATGGAGGCCGCCGCGATCCCCGGGGTGGCGGTGCCGCTGCTCCAGGATGATTGCATCGACACCACGGTCGATCTCGACTGGGTCTGGGACTACATCCATCTCACGAGCGAGGACCGGACGCGGCGGATGGACCTCGGGGCGTTACGCGAGGAGGTGGAGTTCTGGTTTACGCCGCTCGAGCTGGATTCGGTCATGGGGCCGGCCGCTGGGGAGACCGAGCGGATTGGACGCGAATGGTTGCAACGCGCGGGGAAGCGGTGGCGCCCGTTTCTGACCGTTTCGGCCTATCAGGCTCTCCAGAGGGAACCGGGGGCGCCGGTGCCCGAGGCGCTCAAGAAGGTGGCGGTGGCGGTGGAGTGCTTTCACAAGGCGTCGCTGATTCACGATGACATTGAGGACGAGGACGCCGTGCGTTACGGCGAGCCTTCGCTGCACGCCGAGCACGGGGTGGCCGTGGCGCTGAACGTGGGCGACTGGCTTTTGGGAGAGGGGTACCGGCTTTTGGCCGAGAGCGCGTTTTCCGACGCTCAGCGCCTGGCCATGCTGCAGGTGGCGGCCCGGGGACAGCGCGAGCTGTGCCGCGGACAGGGTGCGGAGTTGATTTGGACGCGTGCGCCCAAGCCGCTGACCTCGGTGGAGGTCTTGGAGATTTTTGAGCGCAAGACGGCTCCTGCGTTTGAGGTGGCGCTGGAGTTGGGGGCGCTGTCGGCGGGATGCGAGGTGCATGAGGAGGTGGGCGCGACGCTGCGGGAGTACAGCCGCGCGATGGGGATCGCCTACCAGATCCGTGATGATTTGGAGGATTACCGGGAAGGGGGCGCGCAGGCTCCGGATGATGTGTCTCGGATGCGTCCCAGTGTGGTGCTTTCCGCGGGATGGGAGCGTGCGCAGGGAGAGTCAAAGCGGGTGTTGGATGCGGCTTGGAGGCGTCAAGAGGGGCTTTTGCCCGGGCAGGTTCGGGCGGCTTGTGCCGAATCGGGGGCGCTGGATCGGAGCGGGGACTTGCTCGAGCGCTACAAGGAGGAGGCCATCCGCTCGCTCGGAGATCTGGAGCATCCGAGTCTGAAGGGCCTTTTGCGCCGCGTGATCGGGAAGATCTTCAATGACACCGAGATCAAAGGCTGGTGCAAAGAGTTCGAAAACAAGGCCGCACAGGCATAGTTCCCGCCCTGTGTCGGTTTCCCGCCGGGGCGCTGTCCTTTGCCCCGGTTTTCCACTTCCCCGCGTTTTGCTTATGAAATCCCCCTGGTTTTTGATCGCGCTCGCATGGTTGCCCGTCGTCGCTCTGGCGCAGACCCCCACCGCGAAATCCCCTCCGGATGGGATTGAAATTCCCGCCCCGGCACGGGCGGCGCTGCGGGAGAAGCTCGAAAAGCTGGAGGGGGATTTCCGGGCGCTGGTGGGATCTGGAAAGCTTGCGCCCGCGCTGCAGGCGCGGATTCCGGATGTGGAGATTTTTCCGATTGCGGTTCGAAGGGTCTTGGATTGGAACCACTTTTACGATGTGAAGCAGGTCGGGATGGCGGAGGATTTGTTGAAGGAGGGGCGCGAGCGGCTTGAGGCGCTTGCGGCGGGGGATACCCCATGGACGAAGGCGACGGGGCCGGTGGTTCGAGGGTTTCGTTCGCGGATTGACGGGAGCGTGCAGCCGTACGGGATCGTGGTGCCGGAGGGGAAGCCGACGGCTCCGGTGCGGTTGGATGTGTGGCTGCACGGGCGGAGCGACAAGCTCACGGAGCTGGCTTTTGTGAGGGAACGGATGCGGAGCAGGGGGGAGTTCACGCCGGAGGGCGCATACGTGCTGCATCCGTACGGGCGTTTCTGCAATGCGTTCAAGTTTGCGGGAGAGACGGACGTGTTGGAGGCCCTGGAGGATGCCATCGCGCAGTATTCCGTGGATCGCAGGCATATTGCCATTCGCGGGTTTTCGATGGGGGGTGCCGGCACGTGGCACCTCGCGGGACACCATACGTGGAAGTGGGCGGTGGCGAATCCCGGGGCGGGTTTTGCAGAGACCGCCGGGTATGCGAAGGTGTTCGCGCCCAACAAGCCGGTGCCGCCGTGGTGGGAGCAGGTGCTGTGGCGTCTGTATGATGTGCCCGGGTATGTGGAGAACCTTGGGAATCGGCCGGTGATCGCGTATTCGGGCGAGGTGGATGCGCAGAAGGCCGCGGCGGATTTGATGGTGTCGGCGGCCGCGGCGAAGGGGATTCCGATTCCGCATTTGATTGGTCCGGGGACGGGGCACCGGTATCACCCGGAAACGAAGAAGGAGGTGGCGGCCTTGGTGGATGCGGCTGCGAAGGCCGGCTCGCCGGAAGCTCCGGAGAGGGTGGTGCTCGCGACCTACACGCTCCGTTACAACCGGATGGACTGGGTGGAGATTCTCGGGCTTGAGCGGCACTGGGAGGAGGCGCGGGTGGAGGCGCGGAAGAGCGGTCCTCAGACGATTTCGGTGGAAACGCGGGGGGTTACGGCGTTGGCCCTGCACTTGCCCGGAGCCTGGTCCGGGGCGGGCGCGTGGAAGGTGGTGTGCGATGGGCGGGAGCTTTCGGTTCCCGGCCCCCGGGTGGAATTGCGCAAGGGGCCCGGCGGGTGGGAGGCGGGCGGGCTTCCTGCGCAGGCCCTTTGGAAGCGGCATGGACTCCAGGGGCCGGTGGATGACGCGTTCATGGACGCCTTCGTCTTTGTGCAGCCCACGGGCAAGCCATTCCATGCGGCGATTGGGGATTGGACGCGCAAGGAAATGGAACGCGCGATCGCGCAGTGGCGCCTCGTGTTCCGAGGAGAGATTCGGGTGGTGAAGGACACCGAAGTGACGCCGGAGCTGATGGCGTCGCATCATCTGGTGCTTTGGGGGGATCCGAGCTCGAACGGGTTGCTTGGCAAGCTGCTGTCACACGCTTCGGGAGGCGCCCATGCGCTTCCGCTGAAGTGGGATGCGAAGGAGGTGCGTCTCGGGGCCACGGGCTATCCCGCGGCGGGGCATCTGCCGGTGATGATCTATCCCAACCCGATGGCGCCCTCGCGTTATCTCGTGCTCAACAGCACGTTTACCTTTCGGCAGGGGAGTGACACGACCAATGCCCTTCAGACGCCCAAGCTGCCCGATTGGGCGGTGGTGGATATCTCCCAACCTCCGGGGGATTTGGCTCCCGGGGCGATTCCCGATGCGGGCTTTTTTGACGAGCAGTGGCGACTTCCCTAGGGAGCGGGAGGCGCCCCGGGGGGCGCCAGTGCTGCGAGTGCTAACCGAGCGCGCGGCGCGCCGTTTCGAGGTAGAAGGGGATTCCGAAGATGAGGTTCAGTGGGAAGGTGATGCCGAGCGCCATGCCGAAGTAGACGGAGGGCTGGGCCTCCGGGATGGCGTAGCGCAGCACGGCGGGAACGGCGATGTAGGAGGCGCTCGCGGCGAGGGTCATCAGCAGGCCGGCATCCCCGGAAGGCAGTCGGAGGAGCATGGCGAAGCCGAGGGCGATCGCGGCGTGGACGAGGGGAGCGAGGATGCCGTACGTGAGGACCCAGGGGGACTGGGTGCCTTTGCGCGGGCGGTTGCGTGCGGCCATCAGGCCCATATCGAGGAGGAAGAAACAGAGCATTCCTTTGAAAAGGTCTCCGGAGAAGGGTTTCATCGCGGCCTTGCCGGCCTCGCCGGTGACGAGCCCCACGATGATGGCGCCCAGCAGGAGGAGCTGCGCTCCGTCGGTGAAAGACTCGTGCAAGATTTTGGCGATGCTCCCCTTGCCATGCTCCGAGGTCGGGGCGCCCGGTTCGATGGCCGCCACTTCGCCGCCGGCGGCGAGCAGTTGGGTGGAGGAGGGCTGGCGCAAGCGGTTGGCCAAGAATACCGCCAAGATGATGGCGGGGGACTCCATGAGCGCCATGGCCGCCGCCATGTGCCCCCCGTACGAGATCGCATGGGTCTCCGCATACTGCACCGCCGTGATGAAAGTGACCGCGCTGACCGACCCGTAGGTCGCGGCGATGGCGGCGGCGTTGTACTGCGAAGTCAGGCGTTTGAGGATTTGAAACCCAATGCACGGGGTCAGGAAGGCGAGGAGGACCGCGCACAGCAGGGTCAAGACGACCTGCGGGGTGAAGCCGGATTGTGCGAGCGCAAAGCCGCCTTTGAGTCCCAGCGCCATGAGGAGGTAGAGGGACAGAAATCGGGAAATGGGCGCGGGAATTTCGAGATTGGAGCGGAGCAAGCCGGCGAGGGCGCCGAGGGCGAAGAAGAGGATGGCGGGGTCGGTGAGGTTGTTCATGCGCGCCTGGGTTGTGAGTGCGAGGGGAAGCTATCGCAAAACCATCAAAATAAATAATCGATTTAAGCGAGGTGAAGCATCATGAAAACCTGATGGATGTGTCCTTTCGTCAGCTGCGCCTGTTTCTGGGGCTCGCGGAACTGGGGAGTGTCAGTGCCGTGGCGCGGCGCTTTCACATCACCCAGCCGGCGGTATCGATGCAGCTGAAGGATCTTTCGGAGACAGCGGGACTGCCCTTGTACGAGGTGCTTGGAAAGAAGGTGCATCTCACGGCGGCCGGGGAGGAGGTGGCGCGTTCGGTGCGGGTGATGATGCAGGAGTGGGAGGAGTGTGCGGGACGACTGGCGGCCATGCGGGGGTTGGCACGCGGGCGCCTGCGGGTGGCTGTGGTGAGCACCGCAAAGTACTTCATTCCGAGATTGCTGGGGCTGTTCTGCACGAGTCATCCGGAGGTGGAGATTGCGCTCGAAGTGCTCAACCGCGATGGCGTGATCCAGCGGCTGAGGGAGAACCGGGATGATCTCTACATCATGTCGATGCCGCCGCGAGAGATGGAGGTGGTCTTGCGGACCTTTCTTCCGAACCCGTTGGTGCTGGTGGCTCATGCCGATCATCGACTGGCGGGGCGGGACCGGGTGGATTTGGGGGAGTTGGTTTCGGAGCGCTTTCTGTTGCGTGAATCGGGTTCGGGAACGCGTCGGGCTTGCGACACCTTTTTCAGCGAAAACGGTTTTGAGCCACGGGTGAGGCTGGAGCTTGGGAGCAACGAGGCGATCAAGCAGGCGGTGGCGGGCGGCTTGGGGTTGGCGGTGCTTTCGCGGTACGCGCTGGGGCAGTCGCTCGCGGAGGAGGGGCTTGCGCTTCTGAGTGTGTCGGGTTTTCCGATTCACTCGCAGTGGTTTACGGTGCACCTGAAGGGCAAGAGGCTTTCCCCCGTGGCCGAGGCTTTTTTGGAGTTTCTCCACGAGCAGGCCCGGGGCCTGCAAGCAGCCGCCTCGGCTCAGGGCGCTGTCTGAGGTCCCGGATGGATCGCGCTCTCCCTGTGACGTGGGCGGGGTGGGGCCTTTTTTGCGGACAGCCTCGGGGCGGAGCTCATTCCGAGCTGCTTGCGGCACAAGGGGTGCTCTTGGAAATGGACAACCCCCTTTGAGCAGCGGATCTTGGTCCGCCCGGCTGTGAACTTCCCCCCTGAGTTGCCTCCCTGCGGCATTCGCCGTTTCCGATATTGGAGCGGCGCGGGGGCTTATTGTCCCCGGCAAGCCGCGTTTCCTTGGTGGGTGTTGCGGGGATGTCCGGGTTTTCTAAGGCTGGTGGTGGCGCTTCTTGTGGGTGTGCTGGCGTTGGCGGACTCGCGTGTGCAGGGAGCGACGCTGTACTGGGATGCCAATGGCACCAATCCCGGCGCGGCGACGGGGACGGTGGCGAGTGGCACCTGGGGGGTGGACGCTTTCTGGTCCACGGATTCCGCCGGGCTGCTGAGTCCCTCGATTCTGACCACAACGCTGGCCGATGATCTCCTTTTTGCGGCCGGCTTGGATGCGACCGGTTCGAGCACGCTGACCATTTCGGGGGGGCAGCAGGCGAACGGCCTGACCTTCAACGCGGGGACGGTTTCCCTGGGGGGTACGGCGAGTCCGGTGCTGACGCTTGGGGGGGGCGGGCTGACGATGGGGAGCGGCCTGGGGGGGACGCTGACTCTTGGGGCGAGCCTGGGCAGTGTGGTGGTGGGGGCGAGTCAGACCTGGGCCAACGAGAGTAGCAGGCAGCTGGTGGTGCAGAGCGCGGTGGCCGGATCCGCCGCCGCGGGGGCGACGACCACCTGGACGGTGGGGGGCACGGGAGTGGGGGGGATGACGG
>JBEBAG010000321.1:0-3623 GCA_041159065.1 Verrucomicrobiota bacterium
GCGCGCCTCCTTCTGTCCGGTCAGACGCGGCAGCTTGCGCACCAACGGCCCGTTTTGGGGCTCGCTCAGCGCCGCCAAAAGACCGTCCACCTCCGCCAGACCCGGCATGCCAAACAGGCGCTCCGAATTCGAACGCAACCCCGCGGAAGTCTGCGGACCGCGCACCAGCAACTCGCAGACGAGCGCACGCTCCACATCGGTCAGTTCAAACACCGCCTCGAGCTTGTGCTTGAACTTCTGCACGCGCGAATCGGCCCCCGAAAACATCGTCGCCAGACGCGCCCCGCGCAGCTCCTCCAGCGCAATCTCCACCTCGGACGCCGAGGCGGACACCACCGGATCCCGGTTGCTCCGCTGGTTGCACGCATTGGTCAGCGCGTTGAGCGAAAGCGGATACAAATCCGGCGTCGCAAATTCCTTCTCGATCAGACACCCCAACACCCGCGCCGCCAGCGCGGAAAGCGGCTGCTTGAGCGGCATGGGCAAAGGGGTGCTTTCCACATTTTCCTCAGGGGCCTGTTCCATCCCCCTTTCTAAACCGCACGCCTCAGCGAACCCCAATCTTTTTGTACCCCTCGTAAAACGCCCGCTTCAGCGTCTCCTCGTCACGCCCCTTCACCAAAAGCGGCAACGCATCCATCCCCGTCTTCTCCGAATACTCCTGATCGGGAGGCTTCACCCCGGCCGGGTACCGATAGCTTCCATCGGGAAAATGCTCCACCTGCGGGTTCTTGAAAAACAGAGCCCACGCCGCCTGCGCCTCCCGCAGCTTTTCCATGTAGGCGATGAAGTCCGCCCCCTTTCCGTTCCCGTCGAGGTGCGAGAAAAAATAGACCAGCGCACACGCCCCAAAATACAGCCGCTCCTGCTCGCGCCCCCCCTTGTCGGCCCGCGCGTGCCATTGCTCCCGCGACATCGTGAGCAACTCCATCGGCGACCCGACCTCCTGGAGGTTCCCGCGCATGCGGATGTACTCCTTCATCCCCCGCTCGTGCGAGCCGGCTAAAAAACGGCCCGCATTGTAGGGCAACATCGCCGCGTACTCCGCCGTGCCCTCGGATGCCCAAATCGGAAGAAAGGGCAGCACGTCATGCATCATTTGGTGGGTCACCTCGTGCACGAGGAGGAAGTTCCGATACGCCTCGTTCTTGAACCACGTCTTCCCTCGCAGCTCCAAACCCAGGCTCTCGAAGGGCACCCGAAAAATCCGGTCCTTGCGGAAGTAGACCCCGCCCGAATGCTCCGGCCCCCCCTCGGCGAGATAGCCCCTCCGGTCCTTGTACAGCTTCGCCCGGTAATACCCCAGATCCGCCGGCGGCACCGCCTCCACACCCCACGGAAGCGCCTCGACCAACGCCCGCGTCGCCTCAAAAGTCCGCGCCACCTCCTTCATCACCGACACCGCAATCTTGTCCTGCGCGATGAATTCAAAACTCCGCGAATGATAAAGATTGTCCTGCCCGTTGGACGCTTCCCCCACCACCTTCACCTCCACGGACTGCCCGTCCACCTCCACCTTCTGCGGCCAGACCCGCCGCTCCACCGGCACCCCCTTCCCTCCTCCCCCGATTCCCCCGGCCGTGCCGCCCGGCGGAGCCTTTCCGCTCGCCCCCAACACAAACTCCCGGTCCCCCGCAGACAACCTCCCCAGCGCCACCGCTCCCGTATGCCCATTGGGCAGCCGCAACACAACACTCACCCCGTCGCTGCTCACCAACGACGCCTGAAACAACTTCCCCTCAACACTCGTCCACGTCCGCACCCCCGCACTCAAGGTCCCACCGGATCCCTGCGCGGGCGCCGGGGCCTGCGCAAGGGAATCCTCCCCCGAAAGCCCCACGCACCCCCATAACCCCATTCCCACCCGCCACGCATTCCAAACCACCGCGGCTCGCACTTGAGAGAACCTCCTAGATCGAAATCTCGTCTCCCGACACGGTGCGGATCCGCGGCAGCAGATACTCCAGTACGGAAGCCACCGAGGCGTCGACACTTTCATGATCCGTGCGCACCCGAACCTCCGGGTTCTCCGGCACTTCGTACGGCGCGCTCACGCCCGTAAACTCAGCAATCTCGCCCGCGCGTGCGCGCTTGTAGAGGCCCTTCACATCGCGCTGCTCGCACACCTCCACGGAGGCCTCCACGTACACCTCCGCAAACTCCTGCCCGCTCTCCAGCACGATCTCGCGCGCCCGACGCCGGTCCGCCACGTACGGAGAAATGAACGCCGTAATTACAATCAGCCCCGCGTCCGCCATCAACTTGGCCACCTCCGCCACCCGCCGGATGTTCTCCGAGCGGTCCTCCGCGGAAAATCCAAGGTTCGCGTTGAGCCCGTGCCGCAGATTGTCACCGTCGAGCACGTACACCTGACGTCCGCCATTGAAGAGTTCGCGCTCCAGCGCGCGCGAAAGCGTCGACTTTCCGGACCCGCTCAGTCCCGTCAGCCAGAGCACCGCCCCGCGGTGCCCGTTCCGGAGCGCGCGGTTCTTGTGCAACACGTTGCCCTCCGACCAGTAAATGTTCGTGCTCTTGATCTTCGTACGGTCCGCATACACCCCGCCATACACGATCCCGCCGCCCGCCACCTGCCGCTCGTCCACAAGCACAAACCGCCCCATGAACGGGTTGCGGTCGTGGTTGTCGATCACCAGAGCGCCACGCGTCTGAATCGTGATCTCCGCCACATCATTTTTTGCGATGTACCCCCGCTCCCCCGAACCCGCCTCCAGCGTCGAGGCATCAATGATCCGCTCAATCGAAACCACCTCCGCATCCAGTTCCTGAGTCGCCAGCTTCAGCTTGGTACTCTGTCCCACCGCCAGGTTGCGCTTGCCCATCCAGAAGAGCCGCGCGCGGAACCGGTTCGTTTCAATGGGTGCATCCACCTCATGCGAAGCCACATGGCCGCGCTGCACAAAGATCTGCTCCTTCAAGGTGATCGCCACCGACTCCCCCGCCAGCGCCACCGTCTTCGTCGGTCCGTTCCAGTTCTCAATCGAGGCCACCTCGCTCGTCTTGTCGTTGGGCGAAAACACCAACCGGTCTCCCACCCGCAGCGTCCCCGTTTCAATTCGGCCCACCAAAATCCGGCGCTCATCAAACCGGTACACATCCTGGATCGGCATCCGCAAAGGCAACTCCGTCAGCGGCGCCGGCGGCTCGAAGGAATCCAGCATGTCCAGCACCGTCGGCCCTGCATACCAAGCCGCCGGATTTCCCCCATTCGCCGCATCGCCGCGTTTGGCCACATTCACTCCGTTGCGCGCCGAGATCGGCACGAACGCGCGCGCCTCCACTCCAATCTGTTTCAGAAAGGCCCGGTACTGCGCGCACACATCCTCGAACACCTCCCGGGAGTAGCCGACAAGATCCATCTTGTTCACCGCCACCACCACCTGACGGATCCCCAACAAGCTCAGCAGGTAGCCGTGACGCCGGCTCTGCTCCTGTACCCCCTCGTTGGCCGCGATCAAAAGCACCGCCGCGTCCGCACTCGCCGCGCCCGTGATCATGTTCTTCAAAAACTCCTTGTGCCCGGGCGCATCGATAATCACGTACGGCCGCTTCTCCGTCCGGAACTGGATCTGCGTCGTGTCGATCGTGATGTTCTGCTCCTGCTC
>JBEBAG010000322.1:0-16037 GCA_041159065.1 Verrucomicrobiota bacterium
CGATGAACTCCTGTTTGGTAAGCGTGGCGACGCAGTGGTTGCCGAGGACGTAGTGGCGTGGTGCCTGGGTTTTGGCGAAGACGGATTCGATGTGCTGGAGCCACTGGATTTCGGTTTCGACGGACTGGGCTTTATCGATGAGATCGCCGAGGCATACGACGAATTGGGGTGAGTTCTGATTGAAGAACGCGACCGCCTCCTCGAGTTTTGTGGCGGTGTCACGGTAGACGCGTGAGCCTCTCTCGGGCTTGTCGGCGTAGTGGAGATCCGTGAGCAAACCGATGCGCAGCAGAGGCTTTTGAGTCGCGTCTTTGGCCTGTGCGAGCGCGTTGAGACCTGCGAGGCAGAGGAGAGAGTGTTCGATAAAAGTGCGTCGTGGAAAGTTCATGGTGGGAGTTTGGAAGGTGGCAGGGGGCGTTTTGTATGGGGAGGGCGTCAGTCTTTGTCGTCTTCAGCGTGTACCGCCCAGCGCGGGTAGGCGGTCTTTGGTCCCTTCATGGCGCGCCAGAGGATTTGATTGAGCGTGTTCTCCGGACACCGGTCGGGTTCGTCCAAGGGAAGTCTTGCCGAGACCATTGCATCCGCGCGGAGCTGTCGGTCTCCGATGGTGCGGGGCTCGGGGTTTAACTGGTCGAGTGGAGTCGTGTTGGGGGTGGCGTTGTATGGGGTGAAGTCGGGAGTTGGGACAAAGCAATCGCGCATAGGGGAGGCGGTTGCGTCGAGCTGGTTCATGGGCGGCAGTCCGAGGATGAGTTCGATGGAGCGCACGAGGCTGGTCTGATTGTAGTGGGTGTGGATCACCTTGCGGCGCGGCGTATAAGCGCTGACGACGTAGCAGGTGGTACGGTACCCGCTGACATGGTCCCAGCCTGCCTGAGGGTCATCCTCAATCGCGAAGATGCAGGTATCCGCCCAGAAGCGGCTTTTGGAGATGGCCTCGACGACCCGACCGAAAGCGAGGTCGTTGTCCGCGACTTGGGAAGCCGGTGCCGGGTGTTTTCCTCGGGTTCCCCCGGTGTGATCGTTGGGCAGAAACAGGAGCATCAACTGGGGGAGATCGCCACGGCTCTCAAAGTCGTGGAGTTCTCGAATAAATGCCTGTGCGCGCATCACATCGGGCACGTTGAGATCCCAGCCTACGGTGTCGAGTTTACTGTGCTTGCGGAGGGACTCGATGCCGGGGCGGCTGCGGAGTTTCAGGGGGCCTGATCCTGTTTGGAACTGGCTCCAGTAATCGATCCAGCGGGGCTTCTCCTTTTTTCCCCCGTCTTTCCAACCGGCCTCGCTGATCATCCATTCCCCATAGTTGCGGAAGGTTTTTCCGTGGGCGATGGCGTGGTCCCAGAGGAAGCCGGAGGATGCCCAGGCGAGGGCGTCCACTCCCTCCTCGGATTTGCCGCCCGGATAGCTGCGGGGGAAACCCGCAGTGACTTGGCGTTCCATGTAGCTGTTGGCGATGGCGCTGTCGGTCCATTGGTGGCCATCCGCACTCTGCACACCGGCGCAGTAGGTGTTGTCCAGAAGTACAAACTCGCGGGCGATTTTGTGCTGATTGGGGGTGACCCGCTCGCCGAAGATGCAGAGCGCCGGATCCCCATTGCCTGAGGGGATGTCGCCCAAGACTTGGTCGTACGTGCGGTTTTCCTTGATCACGTAGAGGACGTGCTTGAACACACTGGGCTCCCCCACCCGTTCGGGCAGAGGGCGTGCGGGTTGATCGCGGCGGGCAGGCAGACGCGACTCGGCCAGCATGGGATAGCGCAGGTTGACCAGGGCCATGCGAGTCATGACGGACAGCTCCTCTTTGCTGGGCAGCGGGATCAAGCAAAGCGTCCCGTAAAAATCCTTGGTTCCGAATTTGGGGGTCTCCCCGGGTTTGAGTGTCTTGAATGCGCCGTTTCCTTTGATGTTGGCGACGTAAAGGGCCTTCCGTTTGGCGTCGAATGCGAGCGCGCCAGGAAACCAGCCTGAGGGGAGGAGGCCCACGAGCTTGGACTCCTGATCGGCGGGGTCGAAATCGATGGCGGCGACCGCGTTCTGCGTCCCGTTGGCGGCCCAGAGGCGCTTTCCATTCGGCTCGAAGACCAGCGCATTTGGCTGTGCCCCGAAGAGATCGGCTGGCGATTGTCGGGTGAAAATCTTTTCCACGACGTGCTCCGATTGGGTGTCGATGACCGAAAGGGTATCGCTGCCGGTATTGGCGACCACGAGGTGTTTTCCGTTCGGGGAGAGCACCATGGCGGACGCGTGCAATTCCACCGAGATTTCGCACTTCACGGCTCCGGCTTTCAGATCGATCACCGTGACGGACCCTTCACTGGCGACGTGGCGTACAGGATCCACCCGCACCGGGGTTCCCTTGCCGGCTGGCGCGCTCGGATCATCCGGGCCGGGGATGCGCCCGCCTTGGTTGCTCACGTACGCTTTGTCTGCAGCGAGTACCACCGCGAAGGGGGCGGAGCCCGTGTTCCACGAACGCAGGACGCCGCCGGAGGACGCGTCGAGCTCGTACAGTTTGTTCTCCAAGTTGCCCGCGACGTAGAGCCGCTTTCCATCGGAAGAAACCGCCAGGCCGGTGGGGAGGTCCGCCTTCCGTTTTGCGGCTTTCGGCATCGGCCAGTTGGCGATGGCTTCGAGGGGATGGTTTGCATGGACTGCAAAAACGCAGACCGAACCCGCCACGTTCGAGAGGAAGAGCCGGTTGCCGTCGGGCGAGAAAACCAGTCCGGTGAAGCTTAGCTGTCCGGGCGGCTCCTTGCCCAATTGGGTGCTTTCGGTACCGGGAGAAGGGAGGGCGGAGTCGGACGCGGGGACCGCGGGCCTGGGAAGCGGGACTTTTTGGAGGAGGGCTCCCGAGGTGGGGTCGATGACTGCCAGTTCCGCGGTTTTGCCGGTGGCGACGAGGATCCTCCCATCGGGACTGAGGGCCAGCGCTTGGGGGCGCATCCCGGGGAGATCCACCTGACGTCCGGCGGGGGTTAGTAGTTGACCGGCGGGGGTGAGGTAGCGGTTCTCGGAGAGCCTGCCGACCAGCTCCGGAAGTTCCTTGGGAGGGGCGGTTTCTTTGGCCTGAACGGGGGGGGGTGAGAGGAGGCCAAAGCCTGCGGAAAAAACGAGGGAGAGGCAGAAAAGGGAGGAAGGGGAAATGGATCTCCGGAACGAGCCGCGCTCGCTGCGGGGATGTTCGGTCGGCTCGTTCGTTGCACGAGACGCGTACGTGGAAAGATGGATCGGGGGGCGCGGCATGGGAAGACTCCGGAGGGAGTAATCCGGCGGATTGATCGGAAATTAGATTGGGGGGGAAACCCGCGTGTGGGAATGCGAGGAAGCGTGGGAGCGGAGGCGCGGGGGCTGTTGGTTGACTGCCGGAGGCGTGGGAAGTTACGTTCAGAGCGGCCAGTGCTCCGAGCCCGATGCGCCAGAATTTCCACCCAAGGCGGTCCGCAAGAATGTGGTATGCGAGTGCATGGATCGCTCTGATTGGCGGTGTTTCGCTCGATGGGAGCGTGCGGGCCCTGGGGGGAGGCGGAGCGGTCGGAGACGAGGCCATGGTTCGCGTGGGACGAGTGGCTGCGGATGGAGTACAGCTTCCCCAAGACGCCTCGGGTTTGGTCCGGGTGAAGGCTTACACGCGGATGGTGGATGTGGATTTTTCGACGGGGTCGGGGGGAGGGAGGGCGCCCTTGCGGTACCGGTTTCAGCTTGAGGGAGTGGATGCGGGTTGGCGCGATCCGCTTGGGGTGATGCGGTTCACGGTGCGGTTCAATGATTCCAAAGGAAATGCGGTTTCTGGGGAGGAGTTTGACGCGCACGGGCAGTCGCCGGGATGGACTGGGGCACTGGAAACCTCGGCGTTCATTCCGCGGCGCGCGAGTTTGGAGGTGCCTGCGGGGGCGGCGCGGCTGCAGATTTGGATGGGCAGTGCGGGTCCGGCGCAGACCATGGGAGTGTATGCACTCGATGGGCTTGCGGTGACTCTTGTTCCGGCGGATCCGCAGCAGGCGAGCCAGCGGGTGGAGCTGATTTCGGGGACGGGCTCGCTGCTGGATCAACCTGAAGGGACGCCCTTGGGATGGGCGCGCCACGGGAACCGTCTGGGTGTTGCGCAGATTGGGCCGCGCCGAGGGAGGCCGCCGCTGATGGTGATGCGGGATGATCGGCCCGATGCGTTTGGGGGTTGGCTCACGGGGAATGAGCACTCCCCGCTTTTGGAGGGCATTCGCCGGGTGGATCTGGAATGGAGGGAGGCCTACTCGATCGGTTGGGGCGGAAGTGCGCGCCAGTCGTATGCTTATCTTCCTGCCGGCGAGTATCGGCTCCGCCTGCAGGATGTGACGTTGGAGGGACAACCGATGGCGGAATCCTCGGTGACGCGGATCGTGGTGGTCCCGCCTTTTTATGAGGCGCCATGGTTCCGGGTGCTTTTGGGACTTGCGGTGGTGGGAGGGGCTGCGGGTTGGGTCCGGCGTGCGACACGGCTGCGGATGCAAAGGCGTTTGGATACGCTCGAGCGGGAGCGCGTGGTGGATCGCGAAAGAAGCCGCATTGCGAGGGATTTACATGACAACCTTGGCGCGGATCTGACGCATCTCGCCTTGATCAGTGATCTGGCGCACGCCGACGCCGCAGATCCGGACAAGGTGCGGAAGTGTTTTGATCAGATTTTTGAGACGGCCCGCAACCTGACTCGCCAAGTGGATGAGATCGTCTGGGCGGTGAATCCGGCGAACGACTCGCTCAACGGTTTTGTACCTTTTCTGAGCAACTACGCGCAGCACTTTCTTTCCGCGGCGGAGGTTGCCTGTCGGCTCGAGATTCCGGCGAGCCTTCCGGACACGCCCCTGTCGTCGGCGGAGCGTCACGCGCTTCTCATGTTGGTGAAGGAGGCTTTGCACAACGTGGTGAAGCACGCCCATGCGACGGAGGTGCGCTTGCGCATCCGCGCCGAGGGGAGCCTGCTCGAGATCGTGGTGGAGGATGACGGATGCGGGATGGCGGAGCGGGTTGTCGAGGGGGATGGAACGGGCAATATGAGGCAGCGGGCTGCCGCGATCGGGGCCTCGTTGGAGCGCTGGAGCAGTCCGGGGGGGGGCACTACGCTTCGAGTTCGTTTGGGACTGAAAGGGTCCGTTTGAATGTTCCATGTCGATACCCGTGGCCATAGTCGAAGATGATGCGCGGATCCGTCGCAGCCTTGCGGCGATGCTGGCGAGCGCGGCCGACATCCCTTGCGTGGGCCTCTTTGCGAGCGCCGAGGAGGCGCTGGCGAAGATTCCGGCGCTGCGGCCCCGGGTCGTATTGATGGACGTGCATCTTCCCGGCATGAGCGGGGTGGACTGTGTCCGGGAGCTCGTCGGGATGGAGCCCAGACCGCAGATTGTGATGCTCACGAGCTACGACGACAGCGAGGTGATTTTTAGCAGTCTGAGTGCGGGCGCCTGCGGGTACTTGCTCAAACCGATTCGGACCGCCCAGATCATCGCGGCGGTGCGCGACGTGTATTCGGGGGGAGCGCCGATGAGCAGCCAGATCGCGCGCCGTGTTGTGGAGGCATTCAGCCGGCCTGCGGCCGCCCATGGAGTGAATTCAGCGCTGTCCTCGCTGTCTGACCGCGAGGGGCAGATCTTGCAGTTGCTCTCGGAGGGATATCTGTACAAGGAGATCGCGGAAAGGCTCGCGGTAAGCTACGCCACGGTAAGGACTCATATTGAAAGAATTTACACAAAGCTCCATGTGCGTTCCCGGGCGCAGGCGGTGGCCCGCATGGGAACGAGGCCGGTGTAGGTTGGGGACGGCTGGTGGCAGTCGAACCCGTGAGCGGCCCAAAGGGATGCTTCGGCGTTCAGGTGGTCCATTGAGGGGCAGCGGCGAGGGGCTCTCTTTCTCAGCGTGGTTCGGAAGTTCATCGGGGAAGCCTCATTCGAACCGAGACCGATTTCGCTCCATGCAGGTTCACCCGCTTTTGAGCGGCCACCAAGCCCGTGATCGGGGGATATCGGCCTTCGCGCCATCTGGAACAATTCGGTCGGGGAGGCATTCGTGGCAAACACCGCGTCCCCTGCGCTCGGGAATCGTCGGCCTCTCGCACGCTTCTGCCGCGAACCCCTCATCCGCATCCACCTTCGAGGTCATCGACGGATCCAACCTGCAATGCTTGCCTGCAGGCTTCCAAGCAACCCTCGCCAAAATTCAATCCGAATTGGCCGAGTCCGGCGGATCAGCCGTCGCCGGTCAAGTCCAAGACCAGAACGGCGCTCTTCCGAATCCCGGCGAATACGCCGTTGCTCTCAAGAGAACTATCGCCGATACACAAGGCACCTATCGATTCGAAGATGGGTGGTTTATTTCTGGCAGGCTCGCAACAGGTTTTCGTGGGAACTCCTACAGCCTTCAGGCCTTTTCGTTCAATCACGTCCCGCTCGAGGCCCCTGTAAAACTTGAAAGAGGCGAAATCACGTGGGTCAAAGTCACGCTTGCGCCTGCCCCTCCAGAGAAAGAAACGCCCATTGCGGGCGTGGTGCGAAGCCTGGAGGGCGCCCCGATGCCTAACGCGCACGTAAGTCTTCGAATCAAAAGTTCGACCGGCGAATTCCACGCTTTAGCCGAGCAGACTGTAACCGCTGATGCCGAAGGGAAGTTTGCCTTTTCACCTGTCACCATCCAAACCCATTGCGTCAGCGCTTCTCGCGAGGGGTATGAGGCGGAAACCCTCCTGCTCGAGCCTTATGGAGGCGGACGATCTGGCGATTCCTCCGCGCCTGGTGAGCTTCAGAACCCTTCCATTCCACTCAGCGAGCAAATGCCGGACCGGTTGAGGGTCGTCTCTCGCTGTTTCGATGAGTGGACCAACCCAGCCGGCCCTGCTATCACCACTAAGGAGCCATTGGATCTCTTTCTCCGCTTACCCAAGCCGCCGCAGCCTTAACTGAGAGCACCAAACCGGATAACGCTCTCATGGTTACCGCCTGAAACAGGTCAAAACCATCGATGCACCTGGGTCATTCATTTTTTAAAGCGGAGGCTCCGACCGGGGGGCTTCTCTTATTCTACGGCCCATCAAATCAAGGCTCTGCTATCAGGTGGGGTAACCACCGCTGCCTCCACCGTCCTCCCCGGTAGTAGACCTCTCAGAAAGTCCTCTGCAATTCCTCTGGAGACACGCTTGCCGCCCTAAACGATAACTGGAAACCCTCTGCTTACCCTGTCTCCTTTTCGCAAAGAATACCAAAGCTTCGAGTTGCCGGGGAGATTGTCTAGAGGCCAGCAACTCTCGGATCAGGTATGCAATCGCCCCTCAATAGAGTCCTTCCCCTCATTTTTCTACTCTGTGGAACCCTAGAACACGCTTCCGCTGTTCCAACCATTTTCCACGCCTCCGATCCGGTTCGGCCCAATGAGACGGTCTTGGTAACCGGCGACTCTTTTGGAGAAGGCGCAACGGTGGAGTTGGCCCCGATTCCGGCGGAGGCGGCGGCACTAGGGGATGCGGGGCAGCTGTCTCAAATCGCGGGATGGATGACGATCGATCCGGTGCAGCGGGGCGAAAGAGCGCTGAAATTTGTGGTTCCCCAACAGTGGGTGCAGGGAGCTTGGGTTTGTCGGGTCCGTTGTGCGGGTGAGGTTTCTTTGCCGGTGATTTTGAATCGCCCAAGTGTCTGGTGGTGGAACGGAGATATGGGGGAAACAGCCTCGCCCGGAGGATGGATCCGAGCATTCGGGAAAGCGTTGAGTTTCGGAACGGAAGGCCGCGCAAAGCTAGTCGGTAAAGACAACGGGAGCATTGCATTGAGGTCGATGGAGAGCAGCGGATACGCGCTGAAGTTCGGCGTCCCGGATGACGTGGCGGAGGGCGAGTACGACCTGTGGGTTCACAACGGAATCGGAGGGGAGGCTACTTGGGGCGAAGTGGGTCGAGTTCAGATTCGAGCAGCTCGGGCATGGGCAGAGCCGACGTTCAATATCCGGGATTTTGGGCCCAAACCGGCGGAGGCACTGGAGGCAGCGCTGGAAAAGGCGCGCGTCGTAGGAGGCGGGACTGTGTTTTTGCCGAGGGGACGGTATTTCGTGAGGAGCACACTCCGGATCCCGCCCAACACAGTTTTGCGGGGTGAATCGATGGACTCGGTGAGCGTCTGCTGGCCGGATTTCGAGGCGCCTCCCACGGAATTGATCACCGGGAAGAACTACGCGTTGGAGAACCTGACCCTGTACTGTCAGGACCATAAGAATGTTGTTACGGATTCACCGGACTCGGAGCACGTCGCCCTCCGGCGGGTCCGGATCCGGGCGAACTGCTACTTTGCGATCGAAGAGGTGCACAAAGAGTTCCGAAAGCGGCGAGGCCCCGAAAGCCACATGAAATGCGGCGCGGCGGTCGAGTTAAAGGGAAAGAACTTCGAGGTTACCGACTGCGACATTTACGCGAGCAACAAAGGGATTCGGCTTCTGAAAGCCAAGACCGGGATCATCGCTCGGAACACGATCCGGTACGGCGGGCGAGGCTATAACATTGAGAATGCGGATCGGTTGATTTTTGAGCAGAACCGCGTGGAGGGAAACAATCTGGTGTCGATTGGGAACGATATGACGACCTTCTGGTCGAGTTACTGTCGCCACATTTACTTTGCGCACAATCAGCTGCGTCAGATGTACGGGGCGGATCGCGAGATGATGACCTTGGATGCGGCCGGAGGAGCTTATTTTGGTACTTTGGCTTTGGTCTCGGGAACCGCGCTGACGCTCGCGGCGGATCCGGATTATCGCGACTACGCTCCCAAACCTCACACGGATTGGACGGGGTCCGTGGTGCAGATCTTGGCGGGAAAAGGGGCGGGACAGTATCGGTTTGTTGTGGCGAATAGCGGCCGGGATTGGCGGGTGGACCGGCCTTGGACGCTGGATCCGGATGTTGAATCTCTCGTGGCCATCGCGCCGTTTCGAGGACGCTGTCTTTACATTGGAAACGAGTGTGAGGATGGCGGGCCTTTCCAACTCTACGGAGCCGCCCATGAAAGTATCCTTGCAGAGAATCGGGCGAGCCGGATGGATGGTTTTTTCGTGCAGGGGCTGAATCCTCACGGTTGGGGTTATCAGCCGTCGTGGTTTTGTCAGGTTTTGGACAACGAGATTTTGGTTGGAAACGGTTATGGGGGCCGTGAGGGCCGCATCGGAGCGGGTGCAGGCGATGAGACGAGAGCTTTCTCGGGGCCTCTTGTTTACGGTTCGATTATCCGCCGAAATAAACTCCACAATCAGTCCGGAATTTCGGTTTCCGGAAACACGGCTGAGACCGTTCTCGAACACAATGAAATTCGGGACACGGAGCTAGGCATCGTGATTCAAAAATCGACGGCGGGGAATTTTCTGCGGGAGAATCGGTTCGAAAGAGTGACCACTCCGATTCGCGATGAATCGGGTAAAACTGGACAGTGAGGCCGATGGGTGCCGGATATTCGCGCGGGCCGAGATGGCTCTATGAGCTTTCGAAGCGGTTGGAGGGGGGACGGGGTGGACCGAGGCACCGAAAAGCGCGCTGAGTTGCGGGGTGTGCGGCGGTGCTCCGAAGGCTTTGGCATCGCCTTAGGATTCCCGTTTTCAGCGTAAGCGAAAATCCTCCAGATCAAGGACCGAGAGGAGGAGGTCTCGGAAGCCCCCGTTCTGTTCGATTACCCGATGGGCTGCGAGACGAAGATTCTTGCGCTCCGCGTAGTTTGGAACACGGCCGGTGCCGTATAGGAACAGTTTCTCCGCAACGCAGGATGCGAATGAATCGATATGCGACACGACGTGCCGCTTGAGATCGGTGACGTCTCGCATTGGGGTGCCGTCGGGAAACACGGCCGCGGCGTCGATGGGCGGCCCGTCCCGGGTGACCGTTTTGCCGTCTTTGCCGACAGAGTAGATGGGGTAGGTGTCACGCCAATTGCCGAGGGCGTCGAAATTTTCGAGCAGGAAACCAGGCGGATCTAGTTTCCGATGGCAGCCCGCGCACTTTTCGTCCTGGGTGTGGGCCGCCATAAGGTCCCGGATGGTTTTCGCACTCCTTGTGTCCGGAGTGATTGCGGGAACCGAGGGAGGGGGGGGAGGCGGCGGATCTCCCAAGATATTTTCCAGGAGCCACTTTCCGCGAATGACGGGCTGGGTATCCACGCCGTTGGCGGTGGCCATCATGATTCCCGCCATTCCCAGCAAGCCGCCTCGGCGTCCTCCCCGGGGAAGACTTACCCGAACCATGGTCCGATCCGTTTCACCCTTGGTTTTCTCTGGAACAGGGAGCCCGTAGATCTGTCTGGCCACAATCGCGTTCGTGTAGGTGAAGTCGGGATCGATGAAGTCCGAGAGGGGGCGGTTCTCGCGCAGGATCTCGGCGAAGCACAGCTCGACTTCTTGCGAGAATCCCTCCAGATGCCGGAAGTCGAAGGTGCCCAACTGGGGGGATGGCGTAATCAGGGGTAGAGCTCGAGTGCCGAGCCATTGACTGCAAAAGCTCTTTGTGAAGCCGCTCACTTGGGGGCTCGCGAGCAGACGCAACGCCTGCGCTCGCACAGTCTCCCTTTGTGCCAGACTGCCGTCACCTGCGGCCTTCAGCAGCACGTGATCCGGGGGGCCGAAGGTGAGTAGGTACGACAGTCGGCTCGCCAGTTCGTAAAGCGAAAGCGAGGAGTCCTCATGGATCTCCCGGTACAGGAAATGCGGAGACACGAGCGCCGCCCGTAAAACCAGATTCAGCGCCTCCTCTGGTGTGTGTCCGCTGGAGAGATGCTCTTGAGCCAGTTTCCCATAATCAGAACGCTCCGTTTCCTTCGACGGCCTGCGAAATGCAGTTTCGATAATCCGTTTCACGCTATGTTGGATCCAAGGTTGCGAGCCCGGTTCGCCGGGAGGGGTCCCCAGGAGGACCTGGCGAAATCGGCGGGCTGCGAGGGTGTCCGGGTCCTCAATGGGCGACAAGGGTCCCTCAATCGTCAGCGCGAAGAGGTCGATGGCGGGAGCCGTTTCAAAGGCGTGCAAATTCCATGCGTAAAGGTAGTGCCACGAGGATCCCGAGGTCATGAGATCCAGCAGGCGTTCCAGGGTCTCCGGGGTCGGGGGAGGGTTCACCAAACTCCCGCTCGCCATGACCTCCCGGAGGGATTTCGCGAGGTACTTGCTCTGAACCACTTCGTCCGTTTTATCCCCCTCGGGGCGGGCGCTCGGGCGAAGTCGCATGTACGGTTTCCCCTGCTTGGGGGTGACTTCCTCGTGGAAGGAGAGCCAAGCGGAGAGCAAGCGCGGGTCATTCTGAAGATGCCCCCTCAGTTCCTCTCGGAATTGAGCAATGTTGCCGCGAGTCAAAAACGTTCTCCGAGCCTCAATCAATTCAAGCTCGGGCTTTTTGCCCTCGTAAATCGGAATCTCGACCACGAGATCCGTGGGGGTGGTCGAGGGGATCGGCAGGATTTGGTGAGTTCCCCCTGCGAGTATCTTCAAATGCAAAGGCTGAGCCTCGGGATGAACTGACGCGGCTCTGAGGCGAAGTCGGTACGTGCCGGAGGCGGGAGCTTCGAAGACGACAGGTGCGGAGCGCCCCTCCTTGAGCGCGAAACGCATCGCCTCCTCGCGTAGCAAGGTGGTTGTCCCTCCAAAGTCTCGGTCCTGGAGGGACATCTGCTTGATGGGGATTTCTGTGTGAGAAATGCGTGCGCTGCGAGGCAGTCTGAAAATGCGGTCGGCGATCAAGGCGGCAGTCTCGCTGTAAGCATCCATTAAAGAACGCGAGATCACCAACGACTCGGCAACGTTTTCAAAGCCGTGCGAGCGCGTGTCCTCCGGGAATCCAGGCGGGAGGCGAAAGTTGCCGATGTAAAAACTCCTCTCAATGGTGCTGACATATTCCGCGCGAGTGAGGCGTCGGATTCCTGTTGCCGCGGGCGGAGTCTTTTGCGTGAGCCCTTGGTCGATCCAGTCCAAGGTCTGGCGCAACTCGGAGAGCGGCGGCCTCTTCTTTTTGGGAGGCGGCATCTCCCCTTTTTCAAGGACCCGATGGACGCGATCCAACAGTCGAGCGCTTTCCGCGGCGCCCCAATCGACAGAAACCAGCTCCAAATTGATATCGCCCTTCTTCGTGGAGTTATCGTGGCAATCGGTGCAGTGGTTTTCCAAAAATGTCTGGATGTGGCTGGGCAAGGGCTGGGGTGCTGAGCCCTTGCCCAGCGTGCCTCCGATCAACCAAGCGAACGAGATGGAGAGCAAAAGACGCATAGGGGTACTAGGCCAGGAAGGAGTCCAAGCTCTGGCTAGCATCCGAGAATTGTTCACACGCGATCCCCAGCTGCCGTTGGAGGGTAATGAACAGGTCCCCCAACAAGAGGTCTTTTTGGGCGGAGCCCGTGCGTTGGAAGGCGAGATGCCCTCGGTGCTTCAGGCCGCCTCCGGCCACGATCGTGGGCAGGTTTTCGTTGGAGTGGCGGCTCGCGTCTCCCATGCCCGTCCCCCACATCACTAAGGTCCGATCCAGAAGGGAGCGCCCCTCTGAGTCCTTCTTCTCTTTGAGCTGCTGGATGAACCGCGCCAAGAGTCGCATATGCTCCACGTCAATCATCACCAATTCCTCGATCTTTTCCGGAGATTGGCCGTGGTGAGAAAGAGCGTGATAGTTGAGCTTCAATCGTTTGCCTCCGATCGTGAAAAGGTGGCCGAGCCCCGGTAAGCGCAACGAAACCACCCGGGTCGAGTTGCTGTGGAGCGCCAAGGCGGTCAGGTCGAGCATGATGGCCTCGCATTCCAGAGCGAGATGGTTGGCGAGCGGGTCCGTCTCCGGGACTCGATAATCCGTTTTGGGAACCGGCTCGTCCAAGCGTGATAGCTGCTGCACCATCCTTTGTTCCACCTCGCGCAAAGAGGTGAAGTACTGATCCAGTCTTTCTCGATCCGAAACGCCCACCCGACTCTGCAGCCTGCGTGCCTCCTCTAGCGCGAGATCCAGAACGCTGCGCCCACTTCGGAGCAAATACTCGGTGCGTCGTCGTTCGGTTTCGGTCTCTGCGACGAAGAGTTTCCGATAGACGACGCTGGGGCGATCCACGGCGGGAACCGCCACATGGCGCTGCGAGTAGCTCATCGGGGGGCCGTCGTCGGTTCCCGAGCTGAGCACAAGGGAGGCGTGCCGGGAGGATCTTCCGATGCGCGTCGCCACGAGCTGGTCCAGAGAGGGTTCTCCCACCCTTCGACCGCACAGGTAATTCGACCAGTTCTCGTGATTTCCTGCCGCTCGGTGGTCCAGGCCGGAAAACAAGGTGAACTCCCCTCGGAAAGCCTCGAGAGGTTGCAAGGTCTGGGTCATCTCGTACTCCAAACCGGTTTTCGTAGGGTAGAGGGCTGGAGTATGTAATCCGAGGAACGCTCCGATACAGACCAGATTTTTGGCCTTGGCCTGCGGATCGACGCCGGGTGCAACGCCGATGGGGGCAGCCGCTTCACTGGCCCCGAGGGGGGAGCCCTCCAGGAGGGGAAGTGCGATGCAGGCGCCAGCAGCTCGCAGAAAATGGCGGCGATCGATGGATGCTGTGTTCATGGGACGATGGCGAGGGGATAGGGGGGAAGCGGAGCTGAAGAAGGATTTGAGCTTCCAGAGGAGAAAACCATTACTGTGACAGTTTATAGTAACCGAGATGTCTCGTTTCCTAACCTCTGGCCGGATGGCCTTCGGAACGATGGCGCCGGGTAAACCGCTCGCGCGTGCAGTTTTCGGAGCCAAACCACTTCGGGAGTGCGGGAGCTTTGCAGTTGTTCGGAGGGAGGGCGGGGCTAAGCTGACGAGGAGTATTTTATGAAGGCGAATCTGGTTTTCATTTTGCAGCGAGGGCTTCTGGCAGCGGGGGCTCTGGGGATTCTTGGAGTCTCGGGGTGTGTGGATTCCGGGGGGTATTCCTCGAAACCCACGAAAATGCCCGGTTTCAATCCTCCGATGGGTTACGAGGAGCCGCAGTCCGACGTGCCTTCGGTGGATCCGAATCGTGCGGCGGACAGGTTGCGCTCGTTGCCGGATCCGGCGCCTGTCTTGGTGCCTTCCGAGGGGCTGGTGGGACAGCCTCCCCGGCAGGCTCCGGAACCGCCCGCGCCTTCGGCTCCCTTGGTTCCGAATGCGCCGCTGGTGGCGAAACGCGTGCCCGGGAAGCCGGGTTGGATAGTCAACCCATACACTCAGAAGGAGTTGTTGGCTGTGGATGAAAAAGGAAAGCCACTGCCTTCGGGGATGAAGGTGATGGACGAGAACACCAAGCACGTGATGATCATTCCCTAGGGACTCCGGAGTAACGCGCTTTCGGATTGGCTTGGGCTGGCCTCTTTCGAGCTCCGTGATTCGAGTGAGCCCGGCTGGTGACGATCCGGTTTCCGGTGAGCAAGACTACGCGCCATTCTGAAGCGGGCGGTGTCGCAATGAGCCAAAGAATTGAGAAGAAACCCTAGGGGCTTTCCAAAGGGGAGCGGAGTCTACGGGGCTCGAACCCGCAACCTCCGCCGTGACAGGGCGGCGCTCTAACCGATTGAGCTAAGACTCCTCGTTGGGAGGGCGGAGAATAGAGACAGGTGGATGTGCGGGCAAATAGTTTTTTTCAAAAAAGACCGGAGCAGGGGGATCCAGGAAGGCGGCGAGGCGTCCGGCGTGGCAGCCTGGTGCGATGGAAGAGTGAGGGGTGCGGGCGGGATATCGGAAGGAGGCAGTTGCGATGGCGAGGAGCGGGTTTGAAGGAGCGGGGGCGTCGGATCCGACGGGGGACGGTGGGGGTAGGGATGGATGGAAGGACGTTGGGAGTGGCGTAGGGCGATGCACGAGCACGGGCAACTTGGAAAGAAGCCGGGAGAGGGTGGGAGAGCTTGCGTGGCAGGCACGGTGGTTTTCGGGGGGCTTTGGGAGGACGTTCTTGGGGCAGGATGGCGAGCGGGTGGAGGTGATTCAGTTTGGGTTTTGGAATCGCGGGGCGGGCCCGGACTTTGTGGGGGCTTCTGTGTCGATCAATGGGGCTCCACCCTGCCGGGGGGCGGTGGAGCTCGATATGCACGCGGCGGACTGGGAGCGGCATGGACATGCGGGCAACCCGGACTATCGGGAGGTGTGTTTGCATGTGTTTGTGCACGCGCCGGCGCGGGGGCGTTTTTTTACGCGGACCCTCGAGAATCGGAGGGTTCCGCAGGTGTGCCTTCGGGGTGGGGCGCAGGAGGATGGAGAAAAAGGGGAGGGAGAAAGCGGGTGGTTTGGGGCGGAAGCTCCGGCTTGGCCCGGACGTTGTTCGGTGCGTTTTTCGGGGATGTCTCTGGAGCGGGTGGAAGCGGTGGTGGTGGAGGCGGCGCGGCGCCGGTTTGAGCGAAAGGGGAGGGAGTTTTCCCGGATGGCGAACGGGCATGGCCGGAGGGAGGCGCTCTACCAACTTTTGGCGGCTGGAATGGGGTATGCGGGGAACGAGCTGCCTTTCACCCTGCTGTCCCAGCGACTGCCGGTGAGTGCGCTTTCAGGAGCGCCAGCCGGGGGGGAGGGGGCTTTGTTTGGGGTGGCGGGTTTTCTTTCCGCACCGAGTTTTTGGGAATGCGGACCCGACGCACGCGAGAAGGTGCAGGCGCTGTGGGAAGGGTGGTGGAGGGTGCGGGGCGAGTTGGAGGGGGTGGGGTTGGATCGTGGGCTGTGGCGTCTGGCGGGGCGGCGGCCGTTGAACCATCCGCAACGGCGGCTGGGGGCGCTTGCGGCGGTGGTGAGGCACTGGCGTGCGGTGTTTGGAGCATGGGATCGGCGGGACTGGAGGGGTTTGCGGGAGCGGCTGCTGAGTTTATCGGACCCATTTTGGGAGCGGCACTGTCGGCTGGAGGGGGGGGAGTTGAAGCGGGGGGCGCGTTTGTTGGGTCGGGAGCGGGTGGATGCGTTGTTTGCGAATGCGTTTTTTCCGGCAGCGGGGGATTGGGAGGGCTGGTGTCGTTGGGGGGGGGGCGGGATGAACGAGCGGTGTCGTCGAGCGCTGGCGCGGATGTTTCCGGGGCGTCGGGAGGTGTGGGGGAGGATGGGGCGG
>JBEBAG010000323.1:0-3348 GCA_041159065.1 Verrucomicrobiota bacterium
CTTCGGGCAGCGGGTAGGTGCCCTCCTGCTCCACGGGGTTCTGGGTTGCCAGAACGAAGAAGGGGGACTCGAGGACGTAGGGGCGTCCCGCAACGGTGACGCGGTGTTCCTGCATGGCCTCGAGCATGGCGGCCTGCGTTTTGGCGGGGGCGCGGTTGATCTCGTCGGCGAGGACGATGTGGGCGAAGACGGGGCCCTTGTGGAATTCGAAGGCGCGCTTGCCTCCCGGCAGTTCCTGGAGGATGTCGGTGCCGGTGATGTCCATGGGCATCAGGTCCGGGGTGAACTGGATGCGGCTGAAGCTGAGGGAGAGGGTTTCGGCGAGTCTGCTGATGAGGAGGGTTTTGGCGAGGCCGGGGACGCCCATGAGGAGGGCATGGCCGCGCGCAAAGAGGCAGATGGCGAGCTGTTCGATGACCTTGTCCTGGCCGACGATGATTTTACCCAGCTCCGTTTTCAGAGCGCGGTAGACCTGCCGGAGATGGTCGACGGCATCGACGTCGTCTTTGGGGAGCGGGGTGGATGGGGAGGTGGGTGCGGAGGACATGGGAGTGGGTGTCGGGGCGGGGAATGGCTCAAGTCGGTAGGACAGGGCTGGAGGGGAAAAGTTACGCGGAGCGTTCCAAAAAAAGGCAGCGCGGGGAGAGGGGGGAGTGGAGGGAGCAGCGGAAGGTGTATGGGTGGTTTTGGGAGGAAACCATCGTGAAATGACCCAATCCCCCGTTCGGGGGGGGCGGGTTCTTAGGGCGGAAAGCATCCCCCGTTTTGGGGGCATGAAGGGAGCGGTTGCCTTGCGTATAAGCGAGTTTCACCCATGGCATCTATGAATGTTACCCCCTCCTCCTTTGGGATCTCTCCCGGGGCCTTGATTGCGACGCTGCTCCTGCCTGGAGCGTTTGTGCTGCAGGGCAACGCGGCGGAGGCGATCAGCTACAACCGGGACATCCGGCCGATCCTTGCGGAGAACTGCTTCAGCTGCCACGGCCCCGATCCCGGGGGGCGGAAAGCGGGGCTGCGTTTGGATACGGAGGCGGGTCTTTTCGAGAGGCGCAAAGAGGATCCGGCTCCGGTACTGCGAGGGAAGCCGGAGGAGAGTGAGCTCTACAAGCGCTTGATCACGAAGGATCAGGATGAAGTGATGCCGCCGCCTGATTCGCACAAGGCGCTCAAGCCGGAGGAGATCGCCCTTCTCAAGCGCTGGATTGAGTCGGGGGCGCCGTGGCAGAAGCACTGGGCATTCATCCCGCCTGAGAAAGCGCCGCTTCCCGCGGTGGGGAATGCGGCGTGGGTGAAGAATCCGATCGACCAGTTTGTGCTCGCGAAGCTCGAAACTCGGGGGCTGAGTCCTGCACCGGAGGCCGATGCGCGGAGGCTGTTTCGGCGGGTGCATCTGGATCTGACTGGGCTGCCACCCACTCCGGAGGACGTGGAAGCGTTTGTGGCGGAGTTTCAATTCGATGCAGACGGGACGCTTTCGCAGTGGGTGGATCGGCTGATGCAGTCCAAGGCGTGGGGGGAGCACCGGGCGCGGTACTGGCTGGATGCGGCCCGTTACGGGGACACGCATGGGTTGCACATTGATAACTATCGGGAGATGTGGCCTTTCCGGGACTGGGTGATCCGGGCATTCAATGCGAACAAACCGTTTTCGGAGTTCACCGTGGAGCAGATCGCGGGCGACCTGCTTCCGCAACCAACCGAAAATCAGCTGATTGCGACGGGTTTCCAGCGTTGCAACATCACCACGGCCGAGGGGGGAACCATCGCCGAGGAGAACCTCGCCAACTACGCGGCGGACCGCGTGCAGACCATGGGTTGGGTGTACCTCGGGCTGACCACGAACTGCAGTCAGTGCCACGACCACAAGTTCGATCCGTTCACGACGCGCGACTACTACTCGATGGCCGCCTTTTTCCGGAACACCACGCAGGGTCACTCCGACCGGAATACGAAGGACGGGGGCGGACCGGTGATCACGATTCCCTCGGAGGCGGATCGTCCGCGTTGGAAGGCATTGCCCGGGCTGATTGGGGAGGTGCGGAGTCAGCGCGACGCGCGTCGCAGCGCGGTGCGGGAGGCCTATGCGCAGTGGTTGGGCGCGGCCACCCGGGCGACGCTGGAGGCAGCGCTCCCCGCGAAAGACCTGCAGGCGCGCATTCCCTTGAATGAGGGGTCTGGCAATACGGGGAAGGTGGTCGCGCCAGCGGAAGTTCCGGAGTATCAGTCCGGGGGCGAGCTGAAGTGGGTGAACGATGGAAAGCTTGGCCCGGCACCGCTCTTGGGGAAGGACACCGCGATCACGGCCGGGGATTTGGGAGATTTCGAGAAGAACCAACCCTTTAGCTTCGGGCTGTGGGTGAAGACTCCGGCCGCCGAAGTGAATGGGATGCTGCTCGGCCGCTCCAACACCGCAGAGGGTCAGAAGGGGTACGAGCTTTCGGTGAATGGGAAGGCGATTTCGGTGACGCTGACCTCAACGGCTTCGACGGATGCAATCCGTGCGACCTCCGGAAAGGTGGTCAAACCCGGGGCTTGGCAGCATGTCTTTGTGACCTACGACGGATCTGCGAAATCGAGCGGTCTGCGCATTTATGTGGACGGGAAACTGGACACGTCGCGTCCGGACACGCGGGTGCTTTCGAAGGATGCGAGCATTCGCACGAAGGTGCCTTTGCGAATCGGGGGCCGCCTGAACCGGCCCGGACTGGAGGAGGTTGCGGTGCAGGAGGTGCGGATGTATGGGCGGAAGTTGTCGGATCGGGAGGTGAAGGATCTGGCGGATGGCCCGGCGCTTGTGGCGGGTCTGGAGGCTGGGGAGAAGCGTTCGAAGGCGCAGGGGGATGCGCTGTTTGAGCATTACCTTGCGCACGAGGATTCCGCCTACCGGGAGTTGGACGGGAAGCTGGTGGCGTTGGAGGCGGAGCGGGAGCAGATCAAGGCCCGCAGTCCGCTGACGCACATTCAGGAAGAGGTGAAGGACAAGATGCCGATGGCGAACATCCTGATGCGTGGGCAGTACAACAAGGTGGGTGAGGCGGTGGAGGCGGTTCCTCCGGCGGCGCTGCATCCTTTGCCGGAGGGGGCGCCGAAGAACCGTCTGGGGCTGGCGCAATGGCTCGTGGACAAGGCGAATCCGCTCACGCCGCGCGTGACGGTGAACCGGTTTTGGCAGGAGGTGTTTGGTCAGGGGATCGTGCGGACTCCGGAGGACTTTGGGATCATGGGGGCGGCTCCTTCGCATGGGGAACTGCTCGACTGGCTGGCTGCGGATTTCCGCGACAATGGCGGCGATGTGCGGCGCCTTTTCAAGATGATGGTCACCAGCGCGACGTACCGGCAATCGGCGGC
>JBEBAG010000324.1:0-10073 GCA_041159065.1 Verrucomicrobiota bacterium
GGTGCAGCTTTCGCGGGTTTTGGGGAAGCCGGTTTGGAAGGGGAGAGCTTTGGCGCGGAGGGCGTCGCCTTTGGCGTCTGCGGGGTTTTGATGGCGGGAGCAGCTTTGGGAGTGGAGCCCGGCTTCGTGGAAGCGGGTTTTGAGGGCGCGGAGACGGGAGCCGACTTCGACGATTTGGACTGAGGAGAAAGTTTGGAAGCGGAGGGAGCCTTCGCTGCAGGTTTTGCCGAGGTCGCTTTAGGCGTAGGCTGAGCGGACCTTGCTGCGGGAGCGGCTTTTGCGGACGCAGGCTTGGTTTTTGAGGAAGGCACAGCGGTTTTCGGAGCCGACTTGGAAGTGGCCTTGGCGGGAGTGGATGGTTTTTTGGAAGTCACGGAGTGGCAGGGATATCAACGATCCCGACTTGAATGGTGAGCTGCTGGAGCGCAGCAGATGCCGGACCATTCGGGGTGGGGTCGGGTCAGGTTTGTCGAGGAATAAAACGGGCGATGGGTTGTTAAGGCAAAAAAGTCGGGCTTAGGGATGGAGCCCAGGGGCTCGTGCAACGGTACCCGTAGCGCGGTTTTTGAGACCGGCTCCCTCTTTGTGGGTTCCAGCGGGCGTCCCCTCGCTGCTCCTGCGAAACCCAATCTGAAATTCGGATGCGAGGAGGAGGCGTGCTCCCGACTGGAAAGCGTTTTCGAAAGTGCCAGATTGCATGAGGTGGAGGTGCGCCTGCCCGCGCCGGTGACGGGCAAACGAAGAGCAAACCTCACAGCGGCGGCGAAAAGGGCCGCGAAATATCGAGAAGCCTCTTTTGGAGGTCAAGGATTTGTTGGTGAATCTGGGCGACGGCTTCCAGAGAGAGGTTGGCGGACTTCTGTCGGGATTTGAGGGAGCCAATCAGAGCGCGGAGTTGCCTTCTTTCCAGTTCCACCCAGCAATCTTGAACCACTTGAAGCGGGTTTTCGGGTGGCTTTTGTTCGAGCACGGCGCTCAGAAGCGACTCCACGGCCGGGGGGGAGGAAGCCAGAAACGCGGTGATTCCTCCGGGGCTGTTCAAAAGCGCCGCATGTTCGAGGACCGAAAGGGCGAGTTCCCCTCCATTTTCTGAAGCAAGCCGCGCCCGCCAGTCCTCCTCGAGGAGCCAGTCGCGGGCCTCCGCAGAGTGGAGCAGAACGGACAGGAGCAAGTGGATCGTGGGGTCCGTGGGAACCGAGAGGCTGGCGGCTTGATCCTCTTGGGGCGAGTCGGGGGGCGTTTCTGCGTCCCCCAGATCCGGGGAGGAACGGCTCCGTTCAGAGGATTGCCGTACCACGGAGGCGAGTTCCTCGGTACCGATGCCGAGGAAGGAGGCGATTTGCTGGATCTGGATCTCGCGCAGGATCGGGTCCCCGAGGAGGGCCACCCACTCGGCGAGTTTGTGGGCTGCATGGGTTTTGCCTCGGGGGGAATGAAATGCCGGATTTTGGGCAAACTGTTCGAGTTTGTAGGAAAAAAATTCCTTGGCGCCCTGGATTTGCGCGCGGAAAGCCTCGGCGCCTCGGGTGCGAATCATGGAATCCGGGTCTTCTCCCCCCGGCATTTGCGCTACGCGGACCGAGAGGCGTTCGGCGAGCAGGGCGGGAAGGGAACGTTCGGTGGCTTTCTCTCCTGCGGCGTCCGCATCAAAACAGAGAATCACCTCCTCGACGTACCGTTTGAGGATGCGCGCCTGTTTGGGCGTGAACGCGGTTCCCTGGGGGGCAATCACGTTTTGGATGCCCGCCTCGAACGCGGTAATCAGGTCCAACTGGCCTTCGCAAACAATCGCCGAGCTCTTCTCGATGAGTGCCCGCTTGCTGCGGTGGAGTCCAAACAGCACGGCGCCCTTGGTAAAGAGGGGCGTTTCGGGGGAGTTCACGTACTTGGCCGCCTTCGCATCGGATTGCAGGATACGTCCCGAAAAGGCGAGCACCTCCCCGGTGTCGTTGCAGATGGGAAACATGATCCTGCCGCGAAACCGATCATAGCACTCCCCGTTGGGCCCGCTGCCCTCCCTCTGGCTGGCCAGTCCCCCGGCGAGAAGTTCCTCCCGAGTGTAGCCTCGCTCAAGGGCCCAGCGGAGCAGTCCATCCCAGCTATCCAAAGCAAACCCGAGCTTCCAGTCCTTCGCCACCGAGGAAGAAATGCCCCGGCCTTGAAGGTATGCCCGTCCCTCCCGAGCCCCGGCGCTTTTGAGCAGCTGCTGGTGAAAGAACTCCGCAGCGTCGAGGTGCAGTGCGAGAAGCCTCCGCCGAAGATCCAGCTTCTCGCGGTCCGCCGCGGAGAAGGATTCCTCCTCGAGGCGCAGCCCGGCTTTCTCCGCGAGTCGCCGCATGGCTGTGCCGAAGTCAACGTGCTCATACTCCATCACAAAGCGGATCACCGTTCCGCCGACCCCGCACCCGAAGCATTTGAAGATCTGGCGCGCGGGATTGACGGTGAAGGACGGGCTGCGTTCCTGATGGAATGGGCACAGCGCCTTGTAGGTTGTCCCCGCCCGGCGCAGGGGAAAATAGCTGCCGATGACTTCGACGATGTCATTGGCGGCCGCCACGCGCTGAATGGTCTCCTCGGAGTATCGGGGCACGAGAATGAGAGGGAAGGGAGGGGCGAGGGGAATCCGATATCACTCGGGACGGGGGTCGCGGGAAAGCAGGGCGGCCAGCGCTTCGCGGGCGTTGAGTTCGCCCTCCAGAACGGAGCGGATTTGGTCGATGATCGGGGTGTCCACCTGCAGTTTTCGGGCGCACTCGAAGGCGCTGTAGGTAGTGGGAACCCCCTCGGCGACCATTTGCATCGAATGCACAATGGCGCTCAGGGATTCCCCCCGTCCCAAGCGTTCCCCCACCGCACGGTTGCGGCTGTGGTTGGAAAAACACGTCACCATCAGATCGCCGATTCCTCCGAGCCCCTGAAAGGTTTCCCGTTTGCCCCCGAGGGCGCATCCGAGCCGGACGAGTTCTGCAAGGGAGCGGGTCACCAGAGCGGCCTTCGTATTATCTCCAAGGCGGAGCCCGTCACAAATTCCCGCGGCAATGGCGAAGATGTTCTTCAAAGCACCGCCGAGCTCGATGCCTGTGATGTCCTCGCTGGTGTAGGTCCGGAAAGTGGGGTGAAAAAACACGCGCTGGAGGGCCTTTCCCTGGGCAAGGTCCTCGCATCCGAGCACGACGGCTGTGGGGGAGCCGTGGGCGACCTCCTCCGCGTGGCTGGGACCGGAAAGCACTGCCAAGGGATGGCCGGGAAGCACCTCCGCGAGGATTTGGCTCATGCGCAGTCCGCTGCCGCGTTCGACTCCCTTGGTGCAGGAGACGAGCACGGTGTTTCGGGGAATCCCCAGCGTGCTGAGCCGGGAGGCGACTTCGCGAAGGGCTCGCGAGGGCGTCACCAGAAGCAGCACACTCCGGCCGGAAACGTCCTCGAGTTCCGCGGTCCAGCGCAGCGTCTCCGGCAGGCGTACCCCGGGGAGGTAGGGCAGGTTTTCGCCCCGCTGACGAATCCGTTCGATGGCGGCGGGGTCATGCCCCCAGATCGTGACTGGCCACCCATTGCGGGAAAGCAGGAGGGCTAGGGCTGTTCCCCAGCTGCCTGCTCCGAGGATGCCGACTCCGGATTCCAGTGTGAGGGCGTCCATGGGTTAGGGGTTCTTCCGGTTGCCGAAGCGGTTTTCCGTTCCCGCGAGGAGGCGCCGGATGTTGTCGCGGTGGCGGCGGATCACCAAAAACGCGGCGGCGCATCCGAAGGCGAGCGTGATCCGACTCTCGAGCAGGTGCAGGGAGTGGAGGGCTGCGAGGGTCAGGGGCAGGGAGATTGCCGCTGCAATCGAGGCGAGGGAGACGTAACGGGACAGGGCGAAAACAAGCCCCCACACGGCAAAAACAAGTGCGGATGCGACGGGGGGCATGACACTGACAATGACTCCCAGGGAGGTGGCGACGCCCTTGCCTCCCCGGAAACGCAGCCAGACCGGGAAGCTGTGCCCGAGGATGCAGGTGAGGCCTCCGAAGGTCTCCACGTACGCGAGGAACTCATCGGGAAAAGGGGGCGGGACGAAACGGTAGGCGAGTTCGCGGCAGAGATACACGGCCGCAAAGCCCTTAGCTGCATCGAGGACGAAGGTGAGCAATCCCCAGCGCGGGCCGAGGGTTCTCCACACATTGGTCGCGCCAATGTTGCCGCTTCCGTGCTGGCGGATGTCCATCTGGTTGGCGTATCCGACCAAGTATCCAAAGGGGATGGATCCCAGAAGATAGGCGGGGAGCAGCAGCGAGGCGAGGAGGAGCGGGGTGTCCGATTTCATCTGGTTCCGAGGCCAAATCACTACTTGGCGCAGGGGGGGGGCAGTAAAGGGCAATGCGGTGGCCAGTCGGGGCAATCTCGGACATCGCCTGCCAGGAAACTTATGCTAAGAAGGCGTGATGCAGGTTGAAAAGGTGAAGTACATCGTGTGGGCCGCCGACATGCCACGGGCGATCCGGTTTTATCGGGACACCTTTGGCGGGGAGGTGCTGCGCGAGAACGAGGTGATTGCGGACATCCGCATCGCGGGCACGATCCTGGGCGTTCACTCGGGCGGGGAGGGAAAGCGGACATGGACGGGCATCGCCTTCCAAGTTGCCGACCTGTTTGCCGCTGCGGCGGAGGTGAAAAAGGCGGGCGGCGTGGTGCTGCGGGAACCCGAGGATACGCCGGAGGAGGAGGCTCATTTGGCGATGTGCGTCGATCCGGAGGGAAACGAGTTCATGCTGACCAAGGCGAGGCGCCATTGAAGCGATCCCGCCGGAGCCTCTCTGCGCCGCCCTCCATGAAAAAAGCCAGGCACTCCTCATTTTGCACGCACGAGTTCCCTCACTCCGGGGGGGCGGAGCCTGCGGGTGTCTCGGGTGCAGGGCAGGCGTCTGTGGAGAGGTCCTCCGGAGTGGCCCTGGGTACAGCGGACTCGGCGGACGGGAAGACGGGGGCGGTCCTGCTGGAGGGCGCGCTGGAGGTGTTGCGCAAGCTTGGACACCGCATTACGAGCCAACGCAGGGCGCTGCTGGCGGTGCTGACCAACGAGCATGGTCCGTTCACCGCGGAGGAGTTGCATCGCAAGCTGGCGGACCACCGGTGTGATCCGGTGACGGTTTACCGGAGTCTGACAGCGTTGGAGGACGCCAATCTGGTACGGCGTTGTGACTTTGGGGATGGGGTCTACCGGTATGAGTTCAACACGGGGGATCAGCATCACCACCATATCATCTGTCGGAGCTGCGGCAGTGTGCGCACACTCGAGGTGTGTTTTGCCGATGCGCTGGAGCGCATGGTGCGTCAGATGGGGTATGAGCGGGTGACGCATACACTGGAGATTTTTGGGGTCTGCCAGAGTTGCCAGCGCAACCCACGCACCCCCGCGGGGGGGACACTATGAATTTTTCGGGGCTTTGCGCGGAGGGCGTCTAGTTTGGTGGAATGGCTGGTGACGAAAGAACCGAATCGAAGCGGGAGACCTTGCGTTTGGTGGTGACCGTGGCGGTGGTGGGAGGCTTGGCGGTGGCGTTGCGGTACACGCCGTTGAAGCATTGGTTTCAAGAGGCGCAGGCGCACAAGGCCTTGATCGCTTCCTACGGGTGGAGGGCGCACGTCTGCTTCATCCTGGCTAGCGTGCTCGGAATCGCCTTGGGAGTGCCCCGCTTGCTGCTGTGCGCCGCGGGGGGAATGCTTTTTGGGGCATGGGAGGGGCTGCTCACTTCCCAGTTCGCAGGGGTCCTGGGAGCCTATGGGGCGTTCTTATTGACGCGGCTCTGGGCTCCGAAGGAATGGGTGCAGCGCAGGATCGCGGGGAACGACCGGCTGCGGGAGTTGCTAAGCCGGCCCAGCGTGGGAACCATTTTTGTGGCGCGTCAGTTGCCCATTCCGGGGGTCGTTCCGAATGTTTTGCTTGGGGTGTTGGGAACCCGGCACCGCACCTTCCTGCTTGGGACTTTTCTGGGGTATTTGCCCAGCAATATCCCCATCGCGCTGCTGGGGAGCAGCATGGGGAAGGCCTCGCTCGAGAAAGCCTTTTTCCAAGTCAGCTTGAGCATGTGCGCGCTCGCCGGCTTCAGCACGATCATCCTCTGGATTCGTCGAAAAGTCAGAGCGTCGCTCGAGTGAGGGGGCGCCCGGCGTTTCACGGGAGGGCGACGTGTCGTCGTCGCGCTTTGAATGTTGACGGGAGACGCCCCTTCTGAGCTCTTACGCGCCTGTTCTTTGACCGCCATCCGACGCCCCGCGCGGGAGGATAGCGGAAATCCTATCGGTAGAGAAGTGCCCTGCGCCACGGCGCGGGGAGAATAGGGAAACGGGTGGAAATCCCGTGCGGTAGCGCCGCTGTAACGAGTGACGAAACTCTCAGAGTTTTTTGCGTAAGCGAAAGGCTCGGCCACTGTCTTCGATGAGGACGGCAAGGCGAGAGGAGTAGGGTGAACTCGAAGTCAGAAGACCTGCTTTTCTACGCTCATCAAGTCTTGTGAGAGTTCACAAGCAGACTGCCTCGCTAAGGGCAGGATGGGGGAAGGAAGCACTGTATTTCTGAACGGTTCACTGACTGGGATGGAAGTGTCGGTTGCCTCTGCCCTCTTTTATCGAGCGGAGGGCCCGTTCTCATTCTCATTCCAGCGAAGTTCGCCGGGGAGAAGGGAGGGATGGAATTCTCGTGGATCAACCGCGGGACGCATGGAGGGCCACCTCCGGATCGATGGAGGAGGTCCCTCGCAAAACCAGGACGCATTCCCGCGTTCTTTTCCATGATCGATCCCAAAAATGTATCCCTGCAGTTGTCGTTCCGCTTCCTCCAACCTCCATCTTGAATCCAATCTATCGAAAGCCCTCCGAGGCAGGCCGTGGCAAATCATGGCTTCCCTTTCGACATTGATCGCGCTCCAGGGGGTGGCTTACCCCGCTTCTATTCCGGAAGAAAACCCTGAGATTGTGGTGACGGCGGCGCGGCTGCCGGAGCGAACCACCTCCCTTTCTTCCTTTCTGGGAAGTGCGAGTGTGGTGAGCCGCCGAGAAATTGAGGAGTCCCGGGCAATCACGATTGCAGAGGTGCTTCGTCTCCAACCCGGTTTCACGTCCATGGATATCGTGGGGATGGGAGTGGGGGTGCCGAAGTTCGGATTTCGAGGGTATGGCGATAAGTCCGGAGCCATTGTGCTCGTGGATGGGGTGCGGGCGAATGATATTGGGGAAGGATTTTTTGCCGGAGCCTCGGTGCCGCCGGCTGCGATTGAACGAATCGAGATTCTTCGGGGGGGGGCCTCGACCATTTTCGGGGAGGGTGCGGCGGCGGGAGTCATCAATATTGTGACGCGCGATGCCGGGAATCGGCCGCTTTCGGGGACTCTGGGGGCGGGGATGGGAAACTGGGGTTTTAATGAAAACGCGTTGACCCTTTCGGGACGCCAGGGGGATTTTTCGCTCTTTTCCAGCGCCAGTCGGAACGGTTGGGAGGGTTGGAGAGAGGGATCACGGCATTGGCAGCGTCATTTTTTGGTGAAGCCCTCTTGGGATTCTCCGGTGGGAAAGTGGACCTTGGGATACCAATTCTCGGACGAGTCTTCGGAGGTTCCGGACCAACTCACCCCCGACCAGGCGAAGGCCAACCCCCGGCAACGCGGCAGGAATCAGTTTGTCAATGAACAGCAGATTCATCGCGGCTATTTGAATTATCGGGGGGAATGGGTGGAGGATTGGATCCTGAGTGCGAAGGCATTTGCCAACCAGGACCGCGGATTGAGTAAGGGCTTTGCAACCCTTTATACCGATCAACCTTCATACGGCATTACCGCCCAAGGGGACTGGAAGCGCCAGATTTACGGAAAACCGAATCACCTCGTGCTCGGCGGCGAATGGGTGCGCCAAGATTTCTCACAGATCAGTCAGGGGACGTCTCCCGTGGAGAACGCGTATGACGTCACGAACGCGGCCGTATTTATCCAAGATACGCTTTCGATCACGCGAAAGCTTACCATGAGTCTCGGGTCCAGACTCGATTCCACCGAAAGCGATATTGCGATCCCTGCCGGTTGGACACCGGGCTTTATTGGCAAGACGCAGCGGAGGGTGTGGAGTCCGAAGCTTGTGCTCAGTTACGAGTTCCGGCCGGAGAGCGCGGTTTGGCTGTCCCTTTCCAAAGCCTACAGCAAGCTGAGCGCTAATGACGTAATCAGCAGTGCTCCTGCGCTCTTTTCAAGCAATCCGACGCTCCGCCCCTTGAGCGCGCGAACGCTCGAAATAGGCGTTCGTTCCCGCCTCCCCAAGGCGGTTTCCCTGTGGGCAAGCGCTTATCGGAGTTGGGTTCGGGATGATATTTTCTCGGATCTCTTGACGGTGAATTCCAATGCCGATGCGATCCGGCAGGGGGCCGAGGCGGGAGTTGCATTCAATCCAACCGATTGGTTGGGGGCGGACTGGGGCTTGTCCTATACGGACGCCCATTTTTCCAGCGGGGAATTTTCGGGCCGGAGGCAGGTGTTGGTTCCCAAGTGGACTTCCAATGCGGGCATTACCGTGCGTCCGTCGAAGCAATGGATGCTGCGCTTGGAGACGCTGTGGGTTTCCGGCGTGAAGCGTTTCTATGATCTGCAGGGGGAATTGCCCCGTGAGGATTACGCGCTCCTCAATGCGAGGATCCAAAGAGTCTGGGGGGCTTGGAGTGCGTATTTTGCCGTCAATAATCTGTGCAACCGTCGCTATGAAATGTTCACCTCTTCCTATCCCTCCGCGTGGAGCGGAAACGCCACCGAGGAGCGGATTAACCCATCCCCTGGGCGCCACTGCCGGCTTGGGGTGGAATGGCGCTTTTGATGGGCCTCTGCGTGTGCCTCCCCCGGTCTCGGTTCGATTCGACTCTAGAAGGTGAACACCGCGGCAAGGGTCGAGGGGGCGGCATGCTTCCGGTTCCGGAGGAGTCGGAATTGGTGCAGGGCGAAGAAAATCCACGAGGCTGGAGGCAGGGCCCGCTCCAGGAGGGTGCGGAGGCGGCGTTTGGGGCTCGAGCGGAGGGAACCGTCGGCGTGGAAGGTGGGCGAGGGGTAAGCGGGGTGGAACGCGCCCTGCGGGAGCCCTGACGGGGAGCCGGGCTCGGGGTCGGTTATTACCTGTGCGCCCAGTCGGCGTGCGATCTGGTGCATGCTTTCCGCCGAGAACCACCAGTAGTGCACGGGGGGGAGATCGGTGTGCCAGACTTGAGGGGTGCCCGAGGGTTTCAGGGGCGTGGTGATCAGGATGGAGCCCCCCGGTTTGAGGAGGCGCGCGCATTGCTGGAGAAATCCGATGGGATCGCCGAGGTGCTCGATCACCTCCGTGAGAAACACCAAATCAAAACTTTGAAGAAGTGTTTCCGGAGGCTGGATGGCATTGGCGGTGAAGTAAAAATCGCCATAACGGGCCCGGGCTTTGGAGACGGCGTCTTCGGAGATGTCGCTCCCGGTAACCTGATAACCGGCCTTGCGAAGGGCGTGCGTGGCGTAACCCAGGCCGCTGCCTATTTCGAGAATGCGTTTCTCTTGGTGCGGGTCCAACCCTTGGAGGTGTTTTCGGAGCAGCGCATAGGCTTCCTCCAAGGCGCAAAGCAGATTCAGCGGATGGCGCGCGTATTGGGCAATTTCCGCATATTTGACATAGCGGTCATATCCGGGAATTCGGGAGGCGTTTCGGTAGATGGAGTCATAAAGAGATGCGTTGCTGGTGTGATTCGGATGGGCGAACTGCGTGTCGCACTGTGCGCAATAGAAGATCCGGAAGGATTCCGATTCGCAGTATCCAGGAATGGAATCGGTGAGAGGAAGGGCGGGGGTTCCGCAGAGCGCGCAGTGCATGGAGGGAGTGGGATTCGCCCGGGGGCGGGGGCCAATGCAATAAAAACCCGGCTCCAGTCCCTCCAAGGGAGGCTCTGGAGCCGGGGTCGGGAATTGCGAATCAGCCGCAACGCTTGGAACCCCGCGGCGCCTGAGGGCTCGGGATTCCTGCGTATGCGAGCGGTTTAGTCGACCTTGACGGTGGAACGTTTCCGAGCGTTGGCATCGAGGATTTTCTTGCGCAGACGCAGG
>JBEBAG010000325.1:0-3444 GCA_041159065.1 Verrucomicrobiota bacterium
CTCGGCGTCTGGGCCGGCGGATTGTTGCTGCTCTCCTCCCTCTTCCCCACGGGCCCCACCCTCACCCCTGCCCATCTCTTCAAGGCCGCCCCGCTGGCCGCCGTCGCGCTCACCCACTGGCGCCTCCTGCTCCACCAACTCATCGCCCATCCCGCCATCGCCCAATACCTCCTGCGCCGCGTCCTCGTCCTCGGCTGGAGCATGGAAATCGCCGAGATCTTCGAACTGCTCGGCCGCGACTCCACCCACCCCTACACCCCCGCCGGATACCTCGCTTTTCACCCAACCCCAGCTCCAGCCACCCAAATCCCACCGCTCCCCCCCCCGGGTTCCCTCCCCAAACTCGGAGAACTCTCCACCCTCCCAGAAAAGGACGAACCACTCCTGCGCCACCTCCTGCGCCTCCACCACATCGATCACGTCCTCCTCGCACACCAGGAAGTCCCGGGCTCCTACATCGCACGCCTGTCCCGAGTCTGTGAAAACGAACTCGCCGACTTCGCCGTGATCCCCGCCTACTTCACCCTCTTCCGCTCCGGGATCGAGGTCCGCACCGTCAACGGAATCCCACTCATCGCCATCTCCCGACTGCCCCTCGACTTCCCCCACAACCGGGCCCTCAAACGCGCCTTCGACATTCTCGGCGCCCTCGTCGGCCTCAGCCTTTCGCTTCCCCTTCTTCTTTTTTTGGGGTTCCTCATCCATCGCGAATCACCGGGCCCCATCCTCTACCGCCAACGCAGGTTGGGCCTTAAGGGGCGCATTTTTGAGATGCTCAAGCTGCGCAGCATGCACCTCAATGCGGAACCCCAAAATATCGCCCAGTGGTCCACCAAGGAAGACGCGCGCCGACTCAAAATCGGCGCCCTCATGCGCCGCTTCAACCTGGATGAAATCCCCCAGTTCTGGAACGTGCTCAAAGGCGAAATGAGCCTCGTCGGCCCACGCCCTGAACGCCCCGAGTTCACCTCCGTCTTTCAGGAGTCCATCGAGGACTACAACGTCCGCCATGGCGTCAAACCCGGCATGACGGGCCTTGCCCAAATCCGCGGACTGCGCGGCGACACGCCCCTCGCCGACCGGATCCGTGCCGATCTGAGCTACATCGAACACTGGAGCCTCTGGATGGATTTCAAAATCATGCTCCTCACTTTTGTTTCCAACAAAAACGCCCACTAGGATGCCCCCCCTGCCCCCTCGCTCGGAGCCGTCCTCCCGACCCCCCGTCGCCCTCGCCCACCACTGGCTCCTCGGAATGCGGGGAGGCGAAAAAGTGCTCGAGCAATTCTGCCACCTCTTTCCGGGCGCTCCCATCCACACCCTCGTCGCGCGCCCCGAAGCCCTCAGCCCGACCCTGCGCGGCCACCCCCTCGTCGAATCGCTCCTCGCGAAAATCCCTCTGGGAGGCAAGTACTACCGCCATCTTCTCCCCCTCTACCCCAAGCTCGTCTCCCAACTCCAGGTCCAGCCCCCGGCCCCCCTCGTGCTCATCAGCGACGCCGCCCTGATCAAGGGGCTCTCCGTCCCCCCCGACTCAATCAAGGTCTGCTACTGCCACTCGCCTCCCCGCTACCTCTGGGGCCTCCAGGACGCCTATCTCCAGCAAAACGCCAGCCTCGGCCCCCTCGGACGCACCCTCCTGAAAACCCTCACGCCGCTCCTCCAACATTTCGACTACCGCGCCGCCCAGGGCGTCCACGCTTTCATCGCGAACTCCGAATTCATCCGCGCACGCATCCAAACCCACTACCAGCGCGATTCCACCGTCATCCATCCGCCCGTCGCCCTCGACCACTTCCGCCACGACCGACCGCGCGAAGACTTCTACCTGCTCGTTTCCGAAATGGTCCCCTACAAGCGGGTCGACCTCGCCGTCCAAGCCTTTAACGCCCTCGGCAAAAAACTCGTCGTGATCGGCTCCGGCCCCGAACTGCGCCGGATCCGATCCCTCGCCAAACCCCACATCACCTTCCTCGGCCGCCAGCCCTTCCCCGTCCTCAAAGACCACTTCGAACGCTGCCGAGCCTTCGTCTTCCCCTCCATCGAAGACTTCGGAATCACCCCCCTCGAGGCCCAAGCCGCCGGGGCGCCCGTCCTCGCCCTCGGCATCGGAGGCGCCCTCGAAACCGTACTCCCCCAACGCACCGGCGCCTTCTTCGCAGAGCAATCCGTCGAGTGCCTCCTCGAGGCCCTCCGCCACTTCTCCCCAGCCGATTACCGCCCCGAAGACTGCCGCTCCAACGCCGCCCAATTCCACCCCGCCCTCTTCCGCGAAAAAATCCGCCGCTTCCTCACCCTCCATTTTCCCCACCACTTCGCCGACTACCCCTGGCCCAACACGTCCGCCCTCGATGCCCTCCCTCCCGCTGGCTAGCCCTCCCTCCTCCCTCATGCTCCCACTCCCCTTCCCCGTCTTTTTTGACGATCGCTGGATCGGAGCGCACGGCATCGGCCGCTTCGCCGCCATGCTCGCAGAACGCCTCCCCCTGCTCCCCCTCCAACTCCCAGGCAAACCCACCCATCCCCTCGACCCCTGGCGCCTCTCCCGCGCCATCCCCCCCACCCCGCGTCCCGCCGTTTTCTTCTCCCCAGGCTACACCGCCCCCCTCTTCCCCAAAATCCCCTTCGTTTTCTGCATCCACGACCTCAACTACCTCGAGTGCCCTGAAAACCGGGACCCCCTCAAAGTCCTCTACTTCCAGACCCTCACCAAACGCGCCTGCGCGCAGGCAACCTCCATCCTCACCGTCTCCGAGTTCACCCGCCACCGCCTCCTGAACTGGCTCTCCATCGATCCCTCCAAAATCCACACGGTGGGCAATGGCGTGGACCCCGCGTACCGCCCGGAGGGCGAGCCCTTCTCCCACCCCGCCCCCTACCTCCTGTGCGTCAGCAACCGCAGACCCCATAAAAACGAGGAACGCCTCCTCCAGGCGTTCGCTCAAGTCGCCCCGTCCATCGATCTTCCCCTCCTCTTCACCGGACCGCCCACCCGCGAATTGCTCGAAACCTGCACCGCCCTCGGAATTCAAAACCGCGTCCGCTTCTTGGGCTGGATCCCCGAATCCCAGTTCCCAGCCCTCTACCGGAGCGCACACGCCCTTCTTTTTCCCTCCCTGTACGAAGGCTTTGGACTTCCCGTGCTCGAGGCCATGGCCTCCGGCACTCCCGTGCTCACCTCCACCGAGACCTCCCTGCCCGAGATCAGCGCCGGGGCAGCCCTCCTCGTCAACCCGAGGGATCCCGAGGCCATCGCGCTCGGCATCCAGCAGATCGCCCTCGACTCGGAACTCCGCCAAAACCTCCGGCAGAAAGGCCTCCGGCGCGCCAAACATTTCACCTGGGACCAAACCGCGCAAGGCGTCCATGCCGCGCTCCTGGCAGCCATCCCGGAATGAACCCCACCGCCATGCCCACCCGCAGCGGCGCCCCGCTCCTGGTCGC
>JBEBAG010000326.1:0-6245 GCA_041159065.1 Verrucomicrobiota bacterium
GTGCGAGGGAGGTCCGAGCGGCGAGGGAGGGCAAAGCCGGGTGGGAACGACGGTAGAGGCCCCACGCGGCGAGTCCCAGGTGCAGCAGAAAACTGGCTCCGAGAAGGAAGAGCGCCAGGGGCACCGTGCGCCCGGCGGGCAGGTGCCAGGGCGAACGGATCATCATGTTGGGGGGGCGGAGCATGCGATTCGCGAAAACGGCGGGCTGGGGACTCTCAGGACGAAGGTAGCAGAAACCATGCGGACTCGCCGAGAGGAAGGAAGGATTTTTGCCGCGCAAGGGGGGCTCAGGCCGGGAGAAACTGGGGGGGCGGGTGCGGCACTTGCTCTTCTGCGGGGCGAACCCAACGCCTATGACGCTGATTTCGAATTTTGTCCGGAGAGCCAATCACCTGCTGCGGGTTTCAAAACGGATTCGCACTCCCGGATTGGTCGTGCTGGCGGTTTCGCTGTTTCTGGCGGCCCGGGCGCCCTTTTTAAAGGAGGGGAAGGCGGCGCAGGAACTGGAGGCGCAGACCGTCGACTACCGTTTTGGATTCCGTCGATGGCTGGCGCGTCAGGAGTGGTTCGGGAAACATTTTCGGAGTTGGGTTCGCCCGGAGTTCGGGCATCCGGACGTGGCGTTGGTGGGGATCACGCAGATGTCGATCGATCAGACTGCACTTGGGCGCTTCAAAGAGGACCGAATGCAGGACAAGTACCGTCCGGCGATTGATTTGATGGCGAAGGGGCAGTGGCCCTATCCGAGGGCCACGTATGCGTACGTGATCGACCGGCTGTTTGAGCTGGGAGCCAAGGTGGTGGCGCTGGATATCCTCTTCCAATCCGACCGCGATGGGGACGAGGTTTTTGCGGAGGCCTTGCGGAGGCATCCCGGCAAGGTGGTGCTTGCGCGCTCCAAGGTGGAGGAAACGCGCGAGGATGGGGGGGATCCGAGGGTGAAGATTGTGGAGCCGAATTCCCAGCTGATGGAGGCGCTGGGGCCGGAGGGGGTCGGGTACGTGTATTTCAAGCCGGACGTGGACAACACGACGCGCCGCGCGGAGCTGCGCACCTCGCAAGTCCGGGAGAGCGGTCTGGCCGAGTTGTCGACCGAAGAGGACTGGGTGCGTTTCGCGCCGCTGGCCGTGTCGAAATTCAATGGCCTGGAGGTGCCGGGCAAGGAGGTGCCGGCGAACGAGAAACCGGTCCGATGGCTGATCAATTACCAAGGGGGCGCGGGCACGTTTCACATCTTTCCGATCGAAGAGATTTTCAGCGAGCGTCTGATGAGTGAGGAGCCCTCCTATCAAGGAGGGAAGGTGTTTCAGAACAAGATCGTGTTTGTGGGGCCCATCGCGGAGACGATGCACGACCAGCATCCGACGCCGCTTGGGATGATGCCCGGGGTGGAGATCCACGCGCAGTTTGCGGCGGCGCTGGTGGCGGACAAGCATCTGGCGGAGATGGCGGAGCGCTGGGTGCCGTGGATTCTGGCGGGGATGGCGCTTCTGGCCTTTGGGCTGCTGTACCACGTGGAGCGCGTGTTGCTTCGGATTGCCCTGGGGGCGTCGGTTTTGGGGGCGTACTTGATCGTGGCAAACGCGTTCTTTTGGTTTCCCCGCATCGTGATCCCGGTGGCCGTGCCGGTGCTGTTGTTTGTCTGCATGATGGGGGTGGTGACGGCGCTGGATTTCACCGTGGAACAGCTGGAGCGGGCGCATGTGCGCTCGGTGTTGGACAAGTACGTCTCGAGCAATGTCGCCGAATTCGTCATGAAGCAGGGCGAGAGTTTCGAGAAATCCCTGAGCGGCCAAAACAAGGCCGTCACCGTGCTCTTCTCGGACATCCGCGGGTTCACGACGCTCTCCGAGTCGCGCACTCCAGAGCTGTTGGTGAAGCAGCTCAACGAGTACTTCGATCCGATGGTGGACCGGATCCTCAAGCAGGAGGGGACGCTCCAGAAGTTCATCGGGGACGCGATCATGGCGGTTTGGGGGGACACGCACTCGCGCGGGTTGAGTGTGGACGCGGCGGGGGCGGTGCGGGCCGCACTGCAGATGCGTGCGGCCCTCCGGGAGTTGAACGAAGGTTGGAAACAGGCGCCGGATCGCGTGGAACTCTCCACGGGAATCGGAATCAACCACGGCAATGTCATCGTCGGAGAAATCGGGCATCCGCAGCGGATGGAGTTCACGGTGCTGGGGGACGGGGTGAACCTGGCCGCGCGTTTGGAGAGCTCCACCAAGCAGTTCGGATGCGACATTTTGGTGGGGGAAACCGCCGAGGCGCTGACGCGGGACGAGTTCGTATTCCGGCGCGTGGACCGCGCGGTGTTCAAGGGGAAGACGGAGCCGATCGAGGTGTTCACGCCCCTCGGAGAAGCCGGGATGGAGGTGCCGGACTGGCTTGGCCGCTATCACGATGCAGTGGATCTGTATCGGAAGAAGGAATTTGTGCGCGCAAAGGCCGCCTTTGGCGAGGTGCTTGGGGAGCTCGGCGGAGACGACTACCTCTGCAAGATCTACCAGAAGCGCTGCGACCATTTCCTCGCCGAACCCCCGGCTCCGGATTGGGATGGATCTTGGGTCCTTTCCGAGAAATAAGGACGGACGCCGGAGGGCTCTGTTTCCCCCGGGAACCCGACCCTCCAGAACTATGCGTATCCGTACGACTCTCGTTTGGTGTGCCCTGCTTTGCGGCGCTTTCCACTTCCCCTCCGCGTCGCTTGCCGCCGAGTGGGCCGCCTACCGGGGGCCCTCCCAGAATGGGATCTCGTCGGAAACCGCCTGGAAGGTGCCAGCCTCCGCGGCGCGCGAGGTGTGGAAGGCGCAGGTGGGGATTGGCACGTCTTCGATGACGGTGAGTGGGGGGCGGCTTTTCACCATGGGGCATCTCGAGGGAAAGGATGTGGTGCAGTGTGTGGAGGCGGAGACTGGTCGGGAGGTGTGGCGGTATGCGCTGGCGGTTTCGCTGGATCCGAACCTGTTTGAGGGCGGGCCGCGCTCGACCCCGACGGTGGCTGGAGGGGTGGTGTACACGCTCAGTCACGAGGGGCATCTGCTGTGTCTGAAAGCGGCGGATGGAAAGCTCCTGTGGCAGAAGCATTTGGTGAAGGATTTTGGCGGGAAAAAACCCGAGTGGGGGTACTCGGGTTCCCCCACGGTGAGCGGGGACGCGGTGTACGTGGATTGCGGGGGGGAGGGCGCTTCGACGCTCGCGCTGAACCGGCATACGGGAGAGGTGATTTGGAAAAGCGGCTCCCATGGAGCGGGTTATGCGACTCCGTTGATTGTGGGGGCGGGGGCGCAGCGTTCGCTCGTGCTCTTCAAGGCGGACGCGTTGGTGGGCTGCGACCTGCAGACTGGCCGCGAACTCTGGCGGTTTCCGTGGAAAACCAGCTACGACATCAACGCCGCGACGCCCCTGGTCGTCGGAGAGGGACGGTTCTTGATCACCTCCGGATACAATACGGGGGCGGCCGTTGTGGCGGTTGATTCGGGCGAGGCGCGGCAGGTGTGGCGCGCCAATGTCCTGCGTGCGCACATCAATTCCCCGGTGTGGGTGAACGGCGCCGTGTTTGGGATCGATGGAAACACCGGGGGCGGCAACCTGGTTTGCGTGGATCCGGCCACGGGGCAGAAACGGTGGGAGGAACGCAGTGTGAAGGGCGGGGCGCTGATTTCGGCCGCGGGGAAGCTGATTGTGGTGTCCGAGAAGGGCGACCTTGTGATCGCGGAGGCGAATCCCGAGGGGTTCCGGCCCCTGCATCGCCAGCTGGTTTTGACCCGGCGCACCTGGGCGCAGCCGACGCTCAGCGAAGGCCTGCTTTACCTCCGAGACAATCAGGGACAGCTGGTGTGCCTCGACTTGCGGTGAACCCGCCGGAGCGCTGCCCCTAGCCGAGGCGGAAGCGGATTTCCCGGATGTGGTTGCGTCCAAAGCGCGCCTGGAGCTTTTGCAGGACGGTACGCTTCCAGACGCGCTCGAGTTCGAAATGGACGGTGGGTTGGAGCACGTGGATGACAAGGATGCCGTCCATGAGTCGGGCGGGGGAGGAGTGTTTGGCGATGAAATCGCCTACGATTTCCTGCCAGGCACCGACGATTTCCTCCTGGCGAAGCCGCTGGCTCATTCCGAGCTCGCGGAGGAGCTTGTGAATGGATTCCGCCACGGGGCGCGAGGTGTCCTGGATGAAGGGTTCCTCGGCGAGGCCGCGCCATTCGGCCATGATTCTCGCTTTGAGTTTGGGGGTCATGCGGAGACGGGCAGGTGCAGGAGCATGGCGGTGGAAGCCTCCGGAGAGGAGGGGAAAAAGAAAAACCCCCGCCCGGCGAGGGAGGGGGTTTGAGAAACGTCAGGCGAGGAGGCCGATGGGTGGGCCAGTGGGCCGGAGCGGAACGCGAGGAGGGTGAGCCGGCGTGGTTTTGTTCGCCGGCGTTGCCTTACTCGCCGTCGTTGCCGATGGCCTCGACGGGGCAGCCTTCCATGGCTTCCTTGCAGAGCGCTTCCTCCTCGGGAGTCTCGGCCTGCTTGTACACGTAGGAGTGCCCGCCGTCGTCGTCCCGCTTGAAGTTGGCGGGAGCCGTTTCACGGCAGAGATCACAGTCGATGCATTGATCGTCCACATAGAAACGACCTGCGACATTTTGCGAGTAGCGGTTTGCTGCGTCAGCCATGGCTTGGAGTGGTTAAAAAATGAACGGGCGAAACTAGCCTGCGATTTGCGGCTTGCAAACTTTTTTGAGGCGCGCCCGAGCGAGGGGGCGAGCCGTGCCATCGCCCTGCCGCGGTCTCGCCGCGCGCCCTCGGGGAATCTGCAAGCCTCCCCACGCTTGATCTGCAGCGAAATCCGAGGCGACGGGGAGGACTGCCCCGACTTCCGTCGAAAATCCGATGAGCTCGAAACGGAATCCCGCCGAGGGAAATGACGCGGGTGGGGGCGGCTGTTTTGGCGCGTCCTGCGGCAAAACTGCGGGCATAAAGTCCGAGAAGGGGCCAGAATCCTTGGCTTACCCATAACGCTCTGCCCGCATGCTCCAGTTCCACCGTTATTACGACCAGGCCGATCCAGCCGAATTCAACGAGGCCTGTGCCCGTCTCTGTGACGGCTTCCAATCCTCGGGCGACCTTCAGGGCTTTACCCTTGGCCTCACGAGTCTCCTGTCGCGCTTCCCCGACCATCCCAAGCTCCTGCTCATGTGCCTGAGAGCCCTGTCGTGGACTCGGCAACCCGGGTTCCCTTTCACCGTTTCGCAGGACTTCCTCCAGATCTTCCGGCGTCATCTGACTCCGCCCCGCCCCCACTTTTTCCAACAAGAGACGCTCGGAGTTCTGGGGCGCGAGTTTTTCGAAGCCAACGCGCTGCCCCTCGAGTCCTTTGCCCTCGGCCTGCACACCCAAAGCCGCCCCTCGCTCGCGCATCCGCCCAGCCCGGTTCTCCCCCCGCAGGACCCCATGCGTCAGCCGGTCTACTTTCTTCCCGCGTACTCGGGCTTCTTCTCCATGGTGGAGGCGGTTCTCCTCATGGACTTCTACGCCACGACCATCGCGGGCGGTCGCCTTGTCCTGGCCCCCGAATCCTACTGGTGGAAATACGAGGTTTCTTTCCGTGAGATCTACGGGTCCCTGTTCGAGGTCCTGCCTCCCGATGCCGCGCAGGGCATCACTTTCTTTGATCGGAATTCCGTTGCCCGCTGGCTCGAAACGGCCGGCCCCGACGTGCAGCAATCCTTCTTCGATTTCAAATGCGCCCGCTACCAGCAGGTCCACCAACTCTCCCGTCAATTCTTGGCTTCTCGCAGCGTCCCGCCCTTTGCGCCGGAAACCGGAGCGGTCCTGTATCTGCGAGGTGGCGACAAGTTTGCCCAGGAAACCGTGCCTTTCCCGCAGCGACTGATCGACGAGGAACTCCGATTCCTGCTCGAACAGCAGTCGATGGGGGGCGGCGAGGTTTCGGTGCTCTCTGATGACTGGAATCTGTCCGTGGCGATCACCGAGCGATTTCCCGGGGTGCGCAATCTCACCCGTCCCTCGATGAAGGGCCACACCATCACGAACCATCGCAGCACGAGGGATGTGATCGAGATTTTGGAGAACTTCCTCCTGCTGTGTGACGCACCAGTCTGCGCGGCTTGCCCGTCCTCCAATCTGGTCAATGCCGCCCACCATTTCCGGATGGGAGCCGGGCGTAAGGTTCACACCTCACGCCTCTTCCCTGTGACCTCCTACTTGATGCTGTAAGGCGCCCTCACGCTCCGCAACAC
>JBEBAG010000327.1:0-3910 GCA_041159065.1 Verrucomicrobiota bacterium
GCGACAAACCGGCGGGCGCCCGCACCGGCACCCCGTGCGGTTTGAACGGGGGAACGCTCGTCGAGTGCGAGGGCCGTGAGCGAGGGAAGCCAGGGCAGCGCAAGCGTGGTGCCCAAGGAACGGAGGAGGAAGCGGCGCCGATTCATAGGAGGTCGGGATAGCACTCGAAAGGGAGACAAGGCGGGGGTGAGAAATCGGAAAACACCAAGACGACCCGAGAAGTCCCCCCCTTATTAGGGGGGCAGCAACCCTTCCCCCCTTGGCTCCGGGGGGTACTGGAACAACCCTTGGTTCTAGGGTTGGACTGGGGGGCGGTAGGCGTCCCGCATCGCCCGCTGGAGTTCTGCGACTTGATCCGGGTGGGCGGAGGCCACGTTGGTGGTTTCGCCCGGGTCCTTCGTCAGGTTGAAAAGCTGCACCTCCATCGGTTGGGCCTTGGGGCTGGATTTGCCCGGGGCCTGTCCGCGGGTGTGGAGGTGGATCAGTTTCCATGGCCACTTGAGAACCGCAGTCCGACCGCCCTGCTCGTCAAAGTCCCAGTAGAGGTAAGGGTGTTGCGCCTGATGGTCCCTGCCCAAAAGGGTTGGCACGATCGAAAGGCCGTCGCATTCGGACGTCACGGGCACCTGGGCGAGTTCGGCCAAGGTGGGCAGCATGTCTTGAAAACCGCTCACATGGTCGCTGACGGTCTGGGCCTTCACCCTCCCCGGCCAGCGGGCGATGAATGGCACGCGAATGCCCCCATCCGTCAGCGCCCGCTTGATTCCATGGAGACCGCCATTCGATTGGAAGAATTCGGCGCGATGCTGTCCCTCCGAATGCGGGCCATTGTCGCTCGAGAAAAGAATGAGGGTGTTCTCGTCGAGTCCCAGCTTCTGGATGGCCGTGACAATGCGCCCCACCTCGTCGTCCACGAAACGAATGAACTGCGCGAACCCCTTTTCGGCATCGGGCCAGTCCCGTTTGGCGAATTCCCCGTAGTTTGGCGATTCCATGCCGTGGCCCAGCGGGGAGTCTTTGCCCGCCTCGTTATTGGCGTGCGGAAGATTCGGTGCGTAGTAGAGGAAGAACGGTTTGCCGCTCTCCTTCTGGGCTTGGAGATAGCGGTGCATTTCCTCCGAGATCCATCCCGGAGCCCACGCGCGCCGCCCCTCCGCGGTCGCCACCCCCTTGCCCTCGTGGCCTCCCTTCCCCGAGCCCGCAATCTGGGCGTTCTCCAAGGGCACGCGTTCCCCGTTTCGAATTAGGAAGGGTGGGTAGAAATTATGGGCGTGGCTTGTGTCGACATAGCCAAAGAACGTGTCGAATCCCTTCCGTTGCGGGTCCGCCTCGCTGGTGGACTTGCCCAGCCCGTATTTTCCGAAGCCGGCCGTCTGGTACCCCGCCTGCTTGAGGAGCTTCGGAAGGGTCAGATCGTCATCGGGAAGCACCCAGTTGCCATTGCCCCGGATGCGCCCGTGTCCGGTGTGCAGCCCCGTCATGAGGACTCCCCGGGAGGGTGCGCAGACCGTGCTGCCCGCGTAATGACGCGTGAAACGCATGCCCTCCGACGCAAGCCGGTCGAGATGCGGGGTGGTCAGCGTGGTTTGGCCGTAGCACCCCAGGTCTCCGTATCCCAAATCGTCGGCAAGGATGTAGATGATATTGGGCGGCGGGGCCGCGCAAACGGGGTTCGCCAGGGCGATGAACACCGCGATCCAGAGAAGGCAAAAAGCATGCATGCCATGGAAACCCCGGAACCTCCGAACAGTATCGCAGGGACAAGCGTCCCCCGCCTTCCGCTGAGTTCCAACCGCTCGTGAACCCTAGCCCGGGGTCGGGCAGAGCGCCCCGCCGCGGCCCCCCCGGAGGAATTGGACGCGGGGGTGACCCACGATCCAGCGGACGGTTTCGAGGGCGGCGTCCGGGTTCCCGAGGGACAGGGTGTTTTGGTGAACCTCTCTCCAGCGCGCGCCCCCCTGGGCGAACCACGCGTGGAGCGTGGCGATCACCTCCCCGGGCGTCGCGCAGAAGGCGCCGCAATCGCGCTCGATCAGCAGCCGGGCATTGCCCTCCTCCTGACCGGGAAAGATCTGCGTCATGAGCATGGGGGTCCCGGCGGCAAGGGTCTCCTGCACGGTGGCTCCGCCGGCCTTGCCGATGAGCACATGGTGCGCGCGCAGCAGGGAGGGCACCTCATCCACCCAACCCAGCACCCGGGGCGGGTGCGGGCTGGAGGCATGGGCCTCTTCCAGAGCCCGTCCCAAGGCGGCGTCCCGCCCCACCGTGACCGTCAAATCAAACCGGTCCTCGCACTGGAGCCGCTGGACGAGGGTCACCGCCTGTTCGGGCTGCCCATTGACCATCAGCAACACCTTGGGGCGAGCGATTTCGCCCGGATCAGGTCGGGGCGGTGCGGGATCGGCGAAGCGCGGAGAAACCGGAAAGCCGCTCACGTGCATGCGGGCGCGCGGAACGCCGCACTGCTCCAACACGCGCAGGGTGTCGGTATTCGGCAGAAGCAGAGGATGTGGTCCGACCCGGTACCAAATGGCGTTGATGGTGAGGGAGTCGGTGATGACGGTGAAAAAGGGGGGGTGCGGAGTGGTTGGGGGGTGGAGGGCCTCAAACAGGCACGCGTAGAGCGGGTAAACGGAAATCACCACGCGGGGCTGCGTCTCCTCGAGCACGCGCTGGAGTTCGGAGCGGAGCGCGTGGAGGGCGAAACCGAATCCCTGTTCGAGGGGAAGGCGGTGCAAGAGGCGAAAGAACGCAGCCCAGAGCCACGGCGTTTTGTTGACGACGTGGAGGTACGCTTTTCGGCTTCGGTCGTAGCGTGGACCGTGGGCCCTGGAGAAAAGATCGACGACGTCGGCCTGGAGGTTCTCCCTGGCAAAGGCTCCCTGGAGGCCGCGCGCGGCGGCGTTGTGTCCCTCGCCAAAAGCGGCTGTGAGAATGAGCACCTGGGTCATGGAGGGGACCGTGTCCTCGGACCGCAAGGGGGCTCAAGCCGGGCGCTGTAACGTTTGGGCGGCGGGTAGGTTGCGGGTCCGTGGCGGTTGGGTGAAATCGGGGTGACGCGCGAGATTGCCTTTGAAGGGGGGCGTCTTGCATGGGCAAGGAGACAGGGTGATGAAGCGATTTCGCACGGGTTGGATTTCGGACGTGCATCTGGGCACGCGCGGATGTCAGGCGGCTCTGCTGCTCGAGTTTCTCAGGCAGCACGAGTTTGAGACGCTGTATGTCGTGGGGGACTTGATCGATGGGTGGGCGTTGCGCCGGGGCATCTACTGGCCGCAGGCGCACAATGACGTCATCCAAAAATTGCTGCGGGCCGGCCGCAAAGGCACGCGGGTCGTGTACATCCCCGGGAATCACGATGAGTTTTTATCCGGTTTTCTGGGCGAATACGGGGCGGTGACGGTGCAGGCGAATGCGATTCATACGACAGCGGATGGGCGTCGGTTGCTGGTTCTCCATGGGCACGAGCTGGATACGGTCGTGCAGAACAGCAAGTGGCTGGCCCACATCGGAGACCTCGGCTACACGTTCCTGCTGCGCTTGAACCGGCCGGTGAACTGGGTGCGGCGGCAGTTCGGGCTCGGCTACTGGTCGCTCAGCGCCGCGGCAAAGCGTTCCGTGAAGAATGCGGTGAATTACATTGGCGCCTTCGAATCGGCGGTGGTGCGCCTGGCCCAGTTGGAGCACCAAGTCGATGGAGTGGTGTGTGGGCACATCCACACGCCGGCCATGCGGCGGATCGGTCCTTTGGAGTATTTCAACTGCGGCGATTGGGTGGAGAGTCTTTCGGCCTTGGTGGAGGAAGAGGATGGGACCCTGCGTCTGGTGGATTACACCAAACCGATGGAGGCATGGGAACCGCAGGGCGCCGCGCCTTCCTGGACCGGCGCGGTGGAGGAAGGCGCTCCCG
>JBEBAG010000328.1:0-4952 GCA_041159065.1 Verrucomicrobiota bacterium
CCGACTTACTCCCGATCCAAAAACAACCGCTCCACGTGACGCCACACCGCGCTGGGCATGAGCCGACTCCAATCGCCCTCAGGCGCCTGGAGCACAGACACCCCGGGATTCAGCGGCGCCCAAATCGCCGGATCAGTCGGGCCAAACAGCAGGGCACAGCGCGCTCCCACGGCACTCGCAACGTGCGACACGCCACTGTCGTGCCCGGCAAAAAAACCGCACTCCGCCAGAACACCCGCGAGCAGGGGGAGCGGCAAATTTTCAGCCCGGCGGACCCGATCCGAACAGAGAGCGCCCTCCAGGCGCTCCACGGCGCTTCCGTCGGCTTCACCGCCCACCAGCACCAACTCGCCCTGGGGAAACTTCGCCAAAAAGCGCCGCGCCACCTCCACCCAACCCTCGAGGGGCCAGTTTTTGCGCGGGCTGCCACTTCCCGGGTGAATCGCCAAACGCACACCCACGTTGTGGCCCAGCCAGTGGCGGGCCTCAACGCGATCGTCTGGAGTCAAAAAGATCCGGGCCTCGGGATGCTCCAAAAAGAGGGCCAACTTCTCCAGAGGCTCCGCCCATTCGCGCGCCGCGTGCCGGGAAGCTGGCTTCCGGTACGCCGCCAAAAAATGCTTCACACCGGCCCGCCGCAAATTCGCCTCAAATATGCCATCCGGGTCGTACAGGCAGCTGATCACCTGCTGGAACCCGGCAAAATACTCGGACAAGCCGGGATCCAGCGTGCCGTTCCGCGCAAAGAAACCGGCCATCGGCCCGTACTCGATCGATTTGAGCGCGTCCACATAGTACCGGCCCTTTGCGAGCACCGCGATGTGAGGGTAGCCGAGCAACTCGATCCACGCGTCCGGGAAAGCCTCCCGCAGCAGGCCCAACGCGGGGAGCGTCAGCACAAAGTCCCCGAGGGCTCCTCCGCGAATCACCAGAATTCGGGCACGCGACGCCGGGTTGGACGGGTTCGAACCGGACATCCCCTAATGGCGCGCGTTGTCTGTCCCTGCCGAGGCCGCAGACCGGTCCCCCTCGCCCAGCTTGCGTTTGAACAACTCCAGCGAAATCTGAAGGTTCTGCTGCGCCAGCACCGGGTTGTAGCGAGGCCCCTCATCCCTCAAAAAGGCATGCACCGCGTTCCACTCCAGCCACTGGTAATGGGTCCCCGCTTCCTCCAAGGCATCCTGCACCTGCCGGCGACCCGCGTAGGGAATATGCGGATCCTGCCGCCCCCAAATCATCAGAATCTCCCCGCCAATCGCCCCCCGACGCGCCCGCTCCAGGGAATCATCGGCCATCCCCAACCCCAGCCCACGGGGATGACTCTCCAGCTTGTGGATGTCCGTCGCGTAAAAACTCACCCCCGCCAGAATCTCCGGCTCAAAACAGCACCGGAAATTCAGGTGGCCCCCAATGCAGATCCCCAGAGAACCCAGCTTCCCCGTGCACTGTGGATGCCCCTTCAAAAAATCAATCACCGCCCGCGTATCCGCATCATAGGACGCAAGCGGCTTATTCACCTTGCACCAGTTCCCGCGGTCCGCTCCGGCCGTGTCATACTCCAGCACCGTCCCCAACGGTTCGAACTCGTGGAAAATCTCCGGCACCGCCACCACAAAACCGTGTCCGGCCAGATAAGCCGCCGTCCGCCGAATCGGCCCCGTCACCTGAAAAATCTCCGAGTACAGAATCACCCCGGGATAACGCCCCGGCGCCTGCGGCCGGAAGACGTGCGTGCGCATGGGGCCGCTGGGGGTCGCAAGGTCGACTGATTCGATGTCGTTCAGAGTCATGGAAAAGCTTCAACGCAAAGCAAAACGCAGCTCAAGCCAAAGAAGCCCGCCCCCCGGGGATTCTCCTCAATGCGCTTGGGGCCGGTCGTGACCTGCCAGCAACCGCTACCCAGACCCTTTGAACCTTCATGAAAGCTCGTTTACTCCTCTCATCACTCCTTCTGTCCACCTCACTTTTCGCCGCCGATGACTCCGGTTTTATCCCCCTCTTCAACGGGAAAAACCTCGACGGCTGGAAAGCCAATGAGGACCCCGGCACCTTTTCCGTCGAAAACGGCGTTCTCACCGTGTTCGGCAAGCGCTCCCACCTCTTTTACGACGGCGACACGCAGAAGCATGACTTCAAAAACTTCCACCTGCGCGTCGAGATCCAAACCTTCCCGGGAGCCAACTCCGGAGTCTATTTCCACACCGAATTCCAGCCCAGCGGATGGCCCTCCAAGGGCTATGAAGTCCAGGTCAACAACACCCACAAAGACCCCAAAAAGACCGCCGGCCTGTACGGGATCCAGGACAACTTCACCGCCCCCGTCGAAGACAACCGCTGGTTCCTCATGGAGGTCATCGTCGAAGGCAAACACATCACCACCAAAGTGGATGGCAAAGTAATCAGTGATTTTACGGAGCCCGATCAGGTCCAGCCCCCCAAGGGGTTCGCCGGACGGATGCTTTCCCACGGCACCTTCGCTCTTCAAGGGCACGACCCCGAAAGCAAAGTCCTCTACCGCAAAGTCGAAGTGAAACCGCTGCCCTAAGGCACCCCTCACTCGCTTTCATCAAAAACCCGCCATCCACCCAAGGGATGCGCGGGTTTTTTTTTGCTCCAGAAACCACCGCCGAAGCGCAAAAAGGGATGCCGATTCCCGAACAACAGGGGGACTCCGCGCGCGAAGGCCCAAGGCAACGTTCTCTTCCTCGTTTTACCGTTTCAGACTCGTCAGCAGCGCCTCCGCACACGCTCGAGCAAAAGCCGGATCATTGATTGCGCAATCCATCTCCTCCACCGCAATCCCCTCCCGCAAATGCGCCTTCAGTCCCGCCAAGAGCGCCGCATCCGCCTCCGGATCGTAGAAGGGCTGCCCGGGAGCGCTCAGGGCGCTGATCCCTCCCTTGGGCCACATCACACGCACCGGACCGCGGGACGCATTCACCTTCTCGGCCAAAATCCGCCCCAACTCGGCGCATTCCTCCGCATTGGTCCGCATCAACGTCACCTGCGGATTGTGCTGATAAAACTCGCGACCCGCAAAACGCGCCGGAACCGTCTGGGGTTCCCCAAAATTCACCATGTCCAGGCATCCCGGAGCCACCACCGCCGGCACCCCCGCTTTTGCCGCAGCGTCCAAACGCTCCGGCCCCGCACCCAAGATCCCTCCCACCCACTCATCGGCCCACTCCGTGGTGGTCACGTCCAGCACACCCGCCACCAACCCGCTCGCAATCAACGACTCCATCGCTCTGCCGCCCTGACCGGTGCTATGAAACACCAACACCTCAAACCCGGCCGCCTCCACCCATCGCCGCGCCTCGTTCACACAACCCGTCGTGTTCCCGAACATGCTGGCCACCACCACAGGACGCGCCTCTGCCCCGCGCGCCTCCCTTCCTTTTGCGGCATCCACCATCCCGCAAATCGCCCCGGCGGCATTTTCAAAAATCACCCGCGAAATCCGGTTCAGCCCAGCCACATCCACCACCGCGGGAATCATCACAATGTCCACCGTCCCGATAAAGGGCGCCACATTGCCGCTCGCCAGCGTCGAAACCATCACCTTGGGGAAGCCGATCGGCAAGGGCCGCATCGCCGCCGTCCCAATCGCCGTTCCCCCGCCGCCGCCGAGAGAAATCACCCCGTGCACCGCGTGGTTGCCCACCAACTCCTTCAAATACCGCCCCGCAGCCTCCGCAATCAGCGCCACCCACGCTCCCCGGTCCCGGCGGGCCGGGGCCTCGCGGCTCTCCATCCCCTCCGCTTCCAAGACGCTCAACACTTCGTCGGCTCTGACATCCACCCGCACCTGGGGCACTCCGCTCCCCACGTCGATCCGCAGCACGCCAAAGCCGCGCCCCTCGATCATGTCCGCAACCGCCTCCAATTCGGCGCCCTTGCTGTCAAACGTCCCGAGGACGGCAATGGTTTTCATTAAAAATAGAGATGAGCTCGGAGAAGGCCGTCAGCCCCTGCGCTCCCCAACAGGGAAAAAACTCAGGGGCCATGGCAGAGCCCCCTAGGAGCGTTTCAATGAAACCCGCTTAAACTCCCGGGTCAGGCTGGTGAGCGAGTCTTCCACCCCCATCCGCTCGAGACTGCTCGCCCCCACAAAACCGTCCGCCGTGGTCTTGCTCAGGATGTACTCGACGTCCTTGGGCGAATTGATCGGGCCGCCATGCGTGAGCGTAAACACGTCTTTGTTGACGCTACGCGCAGCATCGATGATTTCCTGAGTGACCCCCACGGTGTGATCCCACGAAACCACTGCACTGGTCACCCCAATCGATCCCCCCACCGTGGTCCCCACATGGGCGATGATCGCATCCGCCCCCTGCTTGGCCATCTGCACGGCTTCCTCGGGAGTGGCGACGTACACGATGCTGAATAAATCCATCCGGTGCGCGAGACCGACCATCTCAAATTCCTTTTGCACGCTCATGCCGGTTTCTTCCAACACACGCCGGAAATGCCCGTCCACAATCGTGTGAGTGGGGAAATTGTTGACCCCAGAAAACCCCATTTCCTTCACCCGCCCGAGCCAATGCCACATTCGGCGGCGAGGATCCGAAGCATGCACCCCACAGACAACGGGAATTTCGTCCACCACAGGCAGCACCTCGTATTCGCCAATCTCCATGGCAATGGCGTTCGCATCGCCGTAGGCCATCAAACCGGCCGTGGAACCGTGCCCCATCATCCGAAAACGGCCGCTGTTGTAGATGATCAAGAGGTCGGCCCCGCCGCGCTCGATAAACTTTGCAGAGATTCCCGTGCCCGCCCCGGCGGCGATGATCGGCTCCCCCTTTCTGAGGGTGTTTCGGAGCCGTTCCACCACTTCGTTTCGAGTGTAAGGATTACCTTTTCCAGTCCAAGGGTTGGGCATAGTAGCAAGAGATATGGGTTCAACAGCAGGAACAGGCTACCCCATTCCCCCAGACAGGGGGATAGCC